>JAKPPP010000180.1 GCA_029547265.1 Bacteroidota bacterium | reverse complement strand
CGTTCCTTGCGAGATAAATAGTCGCTCGGCGATTTCTTTGTAGAGTAGTCCTTCGGAGAGTAATTGTAGCACTTCATTCTCTCTTGCCGATAATTCAGCCATCGATTTTATGCCTTTCGATTTCGGATGTGCAATATGATTGATCACCATGCGCGCAATTTGTGTCGACATGGGCGATCCCCCCGCATGGATGTCTTTAATGGCATCGAAAAGTTTGTTGGCAGGAGTATTCTTTAACATATACCCCGTAGCTCCCGCTAATAGCGATTCGTAAATAGATTCGTAGTTTTCGAATATAGTACACATCAAAAACTGAACCTCCGGACGCTGGGCTTTGGCTATGCGTACTACTTCAATGCCATTCATCTCCGGCATCTGTATGTCCATTAATACAACATCCGCTTTCTTATTCTTGAAGTCTTCAATAAACTGCTTTCCATTCTCGTAAACTCCGGTAATTTCAAAAGTAGGTTCCGTTTGCAAAATTAGTTGAGTCGCATTCCTGATCTCAGTATCGTCTTCAACTATGATGAGTTTTATCTTTTCCATGTGATGGTGCTAAAGTGGATCATTTCTCTTTTATTCTCAATAGAATGATTGTTCTATTTTACTTAGATCGCCGGTAATGGTGACTTTTGTTCCTTTGTTTAATTCACTGTCGATGTTGAAACGCAGATTTAATTCGTTGCAACGCGTTTTCATATTCGTTATTCCATTGCTATAGGGACGTAGTTGATTTAAATCAAATCCATTTCCGTTGTCTTCTATGCTGATACTTATATTACTTGCTTCAGTATTCAAATTTAAGGTGACAGTAATTGCTTTGGCGTTCGAATATTTTAGCGCATTGTTCACCGCTTCCTTGATCACTAAAAATAAATTGCGTTGCGCTTTGGGTGTAATGGTGATGTTTTTTCCTGTTTCATTGTGAATGAAACTAATATTAGAATCGCTTTCTTCGTTGATGTCGTTAAGGTATTGTTTGATAAATAGGATAAGGTACTCCGATTTATTTTGCTGTGGATTTACCGACCATACAATTTCTCCTAATGACTTCCCTAAATTTTTTGAAAGCACTCCTAATTTTTTTAATTGCTCAATGAACTCATTGCTGTTTTTATCTTGACGTTTTAGTAGTTCCGTAGCAAGCGTTATTCTCGTAATATTAGCTCCTAATTCATCGTGTATGTCGCGCGAAATGGTGTTTCGCATTTGATCTAATTCGTTTTGCGTTTGCAGCGCAGCGAGTTCGATGGTGAGTCGTTTGGTGGCGAAGTATTTAATGATGATAATGAGTAGCGCTAATAACAAAATTATCCCGAAGATTTGTACCGGCTTCCTCTGGAAAAAACGCGGATTTACTTGTATGTCGATAATCTTAATTACCGGCATTATAATGTTTTCAGGATCATACGCAGTGACTTCGAGTTTGTAATTTCCCGGCTCGAGATTCGATATGCTTACGTACCGATTGTGCCCTAAATCTTGTTGTTTCTCATTGTGGTTTATTAAACGGAATTTATAGTTTATCTTCGATGCAAAGTCGATTTGGATCGCAGATAGAATGAACGATAAATCGGTTTGCCCGGGATTTAATGTTACTCGGTCTTTGTTTTCGTTGAGTTTTAAAAGGACGCCGCCACTTCTGATGTCTCTGATTTCAACATTCAACGCAGGACGATTGTAGTTGATTTTGTTGGCAATAATTTCTGTTGGTCCCGAGTAGTTGTTGATCCATATTCGATGATCGCTGAGTTCTATCAAATCTTCTGTGTAAATGAAGTTGAAAAGTTCTTTCCTGCGATTGTAATAGGTGATTTTGAAGTTGGGAGCTATTCTGATAATACCATCATAGGTAATACCCCACATCCCGTTTTCTTTGTCACTCACTAATACAAAATAGGTAGTAGGATGCTCTTTGTCAGGAGTAATATGGTGATAATAAAATTTGCCTTGTTGCTTGAAATATTTCTTGCAACCGTTTTGTTCAAATGCTATCCAAAAAGTATCAGCATTAATTGTGTAAAGCGTATTTATCTGCTCTCTGTTTTCTATATCGTATAATTTAATTATTGCTTTTAGCTTGTTGCTTTTTAAATTATAGCTGAATAAATTGTCAGAAGCTAAATAAATGATGCTGTCGTTAATTCTACTCGTGCGTTGTACTACTCTTCCTGTTAAAATGGGTTCCGATTTGTCAATGCAATCTATTTCTCCATTTTTTATTTTGAAGTGTACTTTGTAAATATTGCCGATGTTATTGTTAAGCAATATTGTTGAATCGTCGATGCCAATAGATTCATAGGTTTTTCGTATTTCATCTATGTTGACAAGCGTTGTGCATGCTAATAATTGCTTGCAGGTTCGTTTCTTTTCGTTCAGATAAAATATTCCGTTGCTGGTGGTAATTATCTTTCCGTTGATTGTTTTAAATATCCCGTTCGCTTCTGAATAGTTTTTATCGAGGAGGGGTAGGGGAATTGAATCAATAATTGTGTTGTTGATTAAATCTCTTATGAAGTATGTTCGCTTGCTATATATCGAAATCGCTTCGAGATTTTCTGATGTTGAATTGGTGTTCCAGAATAATAATCGCTCAGGTGTGGGATTTTTATGTTGCTGGAATTCGATGGGTTGCTTGATTGTTTTTCCCCATCCTTCATAGTTGAAGACGATAATGGAGGAATCTCTCAAATATTGAATTCCATTGATGGATGTGATGGCATCACCTTCGCTCTTTTTTAATGTTAGATCCGTAAAAGTTCGGTTGCTAAAGTTGAATGTTTTGATACCTACCGATGTGCTTACTAAAAGTTCATCGTTTTGGTGGATGAAAATATGATGGATGATGTTATGCACATTCTGAGGTAAATCTGTACTTTCTACATTGTAGGCTTCTATTTTTCTTGTGTTGATGTCTAGTACTTTTAATCCTCCGCCCCATGTGGCACACCAAAGTTTTTCCGGGTATTTTTCTGTGAAGTATACATCGTTTATCAAATTGTCAAATTGCGTTTTCCCAGATATCTCTCTGGGCTTAATTACTTCTGTCTGTAATGTTTTAATGTTGATCTTTAATATTCCTCCAGTACAGGCTACCCATACATTGTTTTTGTTGTCGATGGTTGTTCCTTTTAAATAGTTTAAGGTCGAGTCAATGTCTCTCGTCTTTATCATCTTGTATTTAAAATTCTTGAAATCCAAAATGCATATCCCGTAATACCCGAATAGCGTTACCATCGTGCTGTCATTTATCAGTCGTGAATGGTTGGAATAGTTGACCGCATTTTTTAACGGTATGTGTATGTTTAACCAACGATTGGTCTCGGGATTTAATATCGATATTCCTTTGTTGGTTGAAAAATATAATCGCCCGTCTTTTAGTTCATCAATCTCGAAAATGTAGTTCCCGCTGATCGAATTTTTATTGTTTTTTTCATGCACGAATTTGTCGAGATCTAATCCGTTCCACCTGTAAAGACCGTCGTTCGTGGCCATCCAAATAATGCCTTGCTTGTCGGTTTTTAAGTCGAGCATCTCTAATCCCGGCATTCCTTCTTTTTTGCCCATCCACTCAAATGTCATATTGCGTGGCAACTGTCCCGCTGCTTCGCATGCAATTTGAATTGTTAATATGATGAGTATTAGGAACTTCTTCACTGTATTTATTTCTTTTGTTTTTAGCTTGGTGTTGTTTTAATACCTAAGTTTGAAAATAGATAATATTATCATGTCTTCACTTAAATCCGCCTCAAGATATACCTTTTGTTATATTTTGATGACCTTCCTTCTCTTCGTTTCTGCAAATAATGCATTTTCTCAGCCTGCAACAGTCCCTTCTGTTGATACGCGCGTGCAGCGAATTACCAAGCTGTTAAACTTGACTCCCGTCCAACAAAAACGTTACGCTAAATTTTTAGTGCGCCGTGATAACGAACGTAATGCTTTCGCTCAAAAGCAAAA
>JAKPPP010000178.1 GCA_029547265.1 Bacteroidota bacterium | reverse complement strand
GCCACCAGCACAAAATGTGGTTGGTCCGGATGCAGTGATATTGGTTACAGCAACACTATTTACTGTAATAGTTTGTGAGGCAGATACAGCACCGCAAGAAGATGTTCCGGTTACAGTGTAAGTTCCTGAATTAAGCACGGTAATGCTAGCAGTAGTAGCTCCTGTCGACCATAAATAAGGCGCTGCCCCTGAAGCAGTTAATACAACGGAATCTCCTTGACAGAAAGTTGTCGGTCCGCTAGTATTTAATACCAAATTCGCACCCGGGTTTATAGTTATTTGTAATGTATCATAAACGGTATCATTACAATTTGTAATCACGCCAAAATATAATTCTTCAACTCCTGTAAAAGAAGTACTTGATTGATATGTGCTTCCTAACGCTGATGGAGTACCGAAAGTTCCATGTCCGCCGCTCCAAAAATATCCTACATAAGATCCGCTATTGATAACAGCATTTACATTGAATACTGTTCCTGCGCATCCTGAAGTTGCCGAAGTAGTAACAGTAGTAGAAAGTGGATTAATTGGAGCTTGACATCCGTAGTTAATATATGTTGCATTTCCGGTTACATCAAAGTCAACAGAAGCTCCGTCAGCTACAACATGATTACCACTTACGTCAGTCAACGAGTCAGGAATGTAAGTTACCGCATCAGAGCAAGAACCACTGAAAGAAATCGTTAATGTTTTAGGAGTGTTTCCCGGGAAGTTCTTAAAATGCCCGGCACTATTTCCAGGGCATTGGAAAATCATGTAAATTGTATCCTGCAAATTCGCGAATGAATTGTATGTAGGATTCATCGTTGTACTTGTAACAAGAAGAACTTTGCTATGTGCAGGTAAAACACCACCGGTTGGTTGAAGAATATGTCCGCAGCCGGTTATTGAAGCATTTAAAGTGTTTACAGTAGATGTAGTTCCCGAAGTTTGACAAATACCTAAAAACGGATTACCTGTTGTCGGCCAACTTACATTCATGGAATTAGTATTCACAGGATTGGCGCCTACTTCGAAACGAACCATTTCATTATCCCATTCCGGATTACCGCAGGCATCAACAAGAATACTTCTGATTTGAACACAACCGGTCTGTGCGTGAATATTACCGGTTATTAGGCTTGCTGCAACCATTAAAATTAGTCGAAACACGCGTTTCAGTCTTTTGATCATATTTCTATCGAATCTACCCGTAAATCGGGCATGCAAATGTCAGGATTATTCCCTTAAAATAAGTCATTTTAGTGTGTTATTTAATCGTTACTGAGCCGTTCTCTGATACGAAAGGTTGAATTTACTATTAAACAAGTCTGAACTTCAGCAGATTACGTAAGATATACTTGGTGTAGGGTAAATCATGATCTTTGTAAGGTAAATGACCTTTTAAAACAGGCGAACAAAAATTTGAAAACCGTATTAATCAGAATAATGCTAAAGCAATTAAAACAGGACTATGTCATATTGTAATTTTATTTTAACCACCACCGAAGATTCGGTTCATCGTATTTATCATGATACTGAATACGGATTTCCAATTTATGATGATAACCTATTGTTTGCACGATTGGTATTAGAAATAAATCAAGCGGGATTATCATGGACAACCATTTTGAATAAAAAAGAGAATTTCTTTAAAGCGTATCATCAATTTAACATAAAGAAAGTCGCTGCTTATAAAGATGCCGATCGTGAAAGATTATTGAATGATGCAGGTATTATCCGAAACCGATTAAAAGTAGAGGCCGCAATACATAATGCAAATCAAATTTTACAAATTCAAAAACAAGAAGGATCATTCTATAATTGGTTAGTTAAACATCATCCTTCCACAAAAGAAGAGTGGGTGAGAATTTTCAAAAAGCAATTCAAATTTACCGGGGGAGAAATTGTAAACGAATTTCTAATGAGTACCGGATTTTTAGCCGGAGCACATCACGAAAACTGTACTGTTTTTAAAAAGCTAAAAAAAGAAAAACCAATGTGGATGCAAAACAAAAAAAGCGGTACCCGTTAAGAGTACCGCTTTTTTAAAGAGGAATAAAATTACTTTGTAAGCATTAAGTTTTTAGAAGAGATTACTACTCCGTCAACGATTAATGAATAAGAATAATTTCCTGCTGATAATTCATTTGCATTTAAAACAACTGAACCACGCGCTCTGCCTTTTAAAGTGTAATTTCTCATTACAACTCCATTTGAAGAAGTAAGAACTAATGAAGCACTTGAATAAGAATCAGGTAATGAATACTGAATCGTTGTAGATTGGCTAAAAGGATTCGGGCTATTTTGGTCAAGAGTTGCTCCTACTAGTGTTGCAGTACTTTTTTCAGCATTAGCATTTGATAATGCTGCTTCGATAGCATTTAATCTGCTTTCTAAAGTATTTAACTTAGATTGTAAATCAGCGATAGCTGCATCTTTAGTAGCAATTTGAGCTTGTTGTTCTTGGATAGCCGCAGTTAATACCGGCACCATGCCCATATAATTTACAACTTTGATATCTGCTTCTTGGCTGATTAATTTTCCGTTTTTGTCAACCTTAGAAGGCAAGTGAACATCTGAAACTAAATTAGGGAATTGCTCTTGAATGTTCGCTGCCATAAATCCTGTTTGTAAATCAGTAGGTAAATAAAGATTTGGATATTCAGCTGTTTTAAAATTATAATTTGCTGTTTGTAATTTTGCAACTTTCGATAAAACATTACCTAATGGTTGAATGTTTGTTTTTAATCTAGAATCTGAAGGAGTGTAATATCTCCAAGCTAACATATTTCCTTGGAAATAACCTGCAAAGTCAACCGGAGATGTAGCTGTTGATGTATCACTTGCGATACCCCAAATTGCAATATTTTGAGTTGCATTTGTTGAATAACCGAATACTCCGTTACCAACATTTCCTCCTGCAGCAACACCCGTAGCACCGGTAGGGTCTAAAGACGTACCTGTAACGTCTGAATACCCGTATGTTCCCAATACTCCTTCTCCGCTAACTCCAATAAAATTACCATATCCATCAACTCCGGTATAGTTTCCTCTACCTTGAACACCGATACCATTTGTATCAGATGGAGTAGATGAAGCGGATAATCCAACTACATCAACAGCTCCTGAATATTTACCTACAATATTCACAACAGGCTCTAATGCAGTAGAAGATCCGAGGATGTCTAAACGCGATATCGGAGCAGAATTACCAATTCCGATTTTTCCTGCACCTGTAAAGGTCATACGTACAACATTGTTAGTTTTGATTTTTAATGCTTTGTTGTCAGTAGTTCCAAGGAAATTTGTTGCAGGATTAGTTCCTGCATTTCCTGTTAATCCCCACTGTGCATTTGCTTTTTGTGTTGTTGCCATTAATAATACGGCTAAGACACCCGGTAATAGAATTTTTTTCATTTGTTACGTTGGTTTTGTGTTAGATTATTTTTTTAGAACTATAATGTTATCATAGCTCAATGTATGCTTTTTTATACACTCTAATTTCAAAGTAATTACTCACGCTCATTTCTATCCATCCTAATAAAGTTGAAGAGCCTTTGGTGATTTTCACAGCAGCATAGCTAATATCGTCTGTTTGCCAGCTTCCTGATTGAATAGAAGTTGGAAGTCCCATAAATGAAGAATTGTTCGATGAAGCTAGCATTACCGTATCAACCGAAAAGCTTATTCCGTTTTTGCTTAAGGTTATTCCATTGGGATATTTTGTCATGCATGTATAAGCGTATACAGAAGTATCAGCATTTGATGGGTAAGAATTACCGGGCACATAATTTTGCGATTGATAGGCTGTACCTCCGGGGGTAACTACCGTCCATCCTACTATCGAGTCTACTCGGTTCATCGTAGATATTTCTACTTCTGCTCGCATACTGCCAATGCCACAACCTCTAATGTTAATCCCGCCCGGAGAAACACTAAAAGAAGAGGAAAAATATAAATCATTTACACCGTCATCATCAAAGTCGAATTCTTGCGAAGTCCCTCCATGCCATGGAGAAATTACCTCGAATATTGGTAAAATGTTAGAATAATGTATGCCGGCTTTGAGGGAATCTCCTGTTGTAATTGTTGTATCCGGAGCCACTAAAATATTTTCACTAAGCACTTCCTTTTTGCAGGCTGAAAAATACCCTGCAAAAAGTACAATTACAACTATGACAATTCCCCTGCTCATGGAAGTGATGTTTGTATAAAGATACAAAATTTTCCGAATTTCCAAACTTATGCTTACAACTCTTATATTTGCTTTTGTTTTTAAATCTAAAAAAACCACAAACCTACCAAATACATGAAAAAACTTCTACTTACTCTTATTTGTTTTACCACTTTATTCACTGCGAAGGGCCAAAATCAGAATTCAATGGCTTTTGATGGAATAGATGACTATATATCTGTGTCAGGGGCATCCTCTTATGTGATAGGAGCTCCCGGAATGTCAATTACTTGCTGGGTATATCCCACAAATACTGCCCCGGCATATCCGAATTTCGATGGTTTTGCAGGATTCAGAAATGATGTGGATGCTGATTTTTACATGGTTCAAGTTGGTCCAACAGCTGTTGAAGGTCGTTTTAGAAATGATCAAGGAACCGCATTTACAATTACTAGTAATATCCTAACTGCTAATACTTGGCAACATTTGGCATTAACATATTCAGATGGTTGGATAAGAATGTACAAGAATGGCGTACTTCGTGACTCTGTGGTAGCAACAGGAGGAATATCTAATCCCGCAGTCGATTTTAAAATTGGTACAGTTACATTCACAAATGCTGATTTCCTAATGACGGGAAAAATGGATGAAACAAGCTTCTGGTCTCGCCGTCTTACTGATATCGAGTTAAAATGTATCCCAAACAATGGAATCGATACTTCTATTTCAGGACTTGAATTATACTATAAATTTAATCAAGGTACTGCCGGTGGAAATAATACCTCAATTGCTTCTTTAATTGATTCGAAAGCGCATCAAGATGGTACTTTCAACGGACTTGCATTAACAGGAAATACTTCAAATTTTGTTGCCGGAGCAACTACTGCTACGATTACAACTGGGTACCTTTGTCCTGGTGGCAGTTATACGTATAATGGAAATGTTTTAACGGTTGCAGGCTCTTATGTAGATACACTTCAAAATTCACAAGGATGTGATTCATTGGTTCAATTAAACCTTGTTCAGTTATTAGTTGATACTGCAGTGACTCAAAACGGATTTACTCTTACAGCTAATCATGTTTCGCCTACTTACAAATGGCTCGATTGTAATAATGGCTACGCAGTTATTCCTGGTGCTGTTTCTCAATCATTCACTCCGACTGTTCCGGGTAGCTACGCAGTAGTAATCAGTCAAAGTGGTTGTTCAGATACTTCCAATTGTCATGTAATGGCAACCGTTGGTTTGAATTCTATAAACGCTATTCAAGGATTAGTTGTTTACCCAACTTATACCAACGATCTTGTCAAACTTGAATTTAACCAAACTCGTAACAACGTAAATATTATTGTTATGGATATCTCAGGAAAAGTTGTTTATTCTACTTCTGAAGATCATATTTCGAATACTAAAATCAGCTTGAATGAAATGGCTGATGGAATGTATTTCATTCGCGTAACTGCTGATAATGATTCGGGAGTTTATCGAATTGTGAAAAAATAAAAACATAATCTAATTGAAAGAGTCGGGGATTTCCTCGGCTCTTTTATTTTAAGCCTGTTTTGAAGTTGCAGGAGTGTTTCAATTTAAAGAATATTTTAAAATCCATTCTAAAAGAGATGAAGAAATATCTGATTGCAATAGTATTTATTTTGTTACATGTAATTGGCTTTGCTCAATCTGATTCGTTGAAGCCGGATATTGTTATCCAACATACGCTCAAGAACGATTTCCCTTCAACTATCGATTCGTCGTTACTGCCGAAACCGGTTGGGTACTTAAATGATTTCGAAAATATATTCTCTGCTTCCGAGAAAAAGTCGCTCGATTCGATGTTAGTCGCTTACGAAAAGGAAACAATGAATGAAATTGTTGTACTTACCGTCGATTCAAATTATACTACCCCTGAATTATTATACGATTATTCACTTGCCATTTGTTATAAATGGGGATTGGGAAAGAGAGACTTAGATAATGGAATCTTAATTTGTCTCTCGAAAAGTATGCGTCATATCCAAATTCAAAATGGTTATGGGATTTCACCGATTTTGAATGATTCCGAAACAAAACGAATTATCGACGAAGAAATTATTCCGTATTTCAGAGATGGTAAATTTTATGAAGGAATTGTGCACGGGATTAATGTGATCAAGGATAAGCTGAAGCCATAATTCTTAATTGCCAACTTTTATGAATTTCATACAGGATAATGAGTTTAGAAATTTTATGAAGTAAATTCCATTCGGGATTTCCTCTACATTAATTCGAATTTGTTTCTGATAAGTTTTTTCTGTTTTTAGTGTACGCCCTGCATTATCTTGAATAATAAAATCCCCAATCGATTTTCCCGATATTATACTTAATTCCTTAGAACAAGGATTGGGATATATTTTTATAGTTGATGATTTCAAATTTTCAACCGAAGGAAATCCTACACTCAATGAAGGAGTAACAAAATATCTATTAATGTTTTGCCATACATCCCATGTTCCGGAGTAATTTGCTCTATACTGATACTCGTAAAAACTATTTGGTTGAAGTCCTGTCAGTTTTTTCATTCCTGTAGAATTATATACATTCGTCCACGCTGTTGAACCATATAGTCTATAGCGTATTTGTAAGTTCGTAATTTGTAAACTCGGTTCCCAATAAATTCTTACCGTTGAATCATCTTCTGCTCGTTCTGCAATGATATTGATGTTATAACTATTGCTTATGTACACCGGATTGTAAAGTATGGTATCAGACCAGCCGGTATTATTACCACTATTTACTGAGCGAAGTTGTAGTTGATAATTGCTTGTGCTGTCGAGGTTGTTAATATTTGTAAAGCTTAAGTCGGATGTTAGGGTACTCCAAGGTAGATCATTTTCCTTTTTATATCTTATTTCATAAGAATCTGTGTTTTCAGTTCTGTTCCACACAAGGTTCATCGCTGTACTTCCATTATAAACGGGAACAATTATTGATGGTGGATATCCCGAACCAATAGACGCCGTATCGATAACATAAATCGGAATTTCTGTATTCAACGGGTTCCGCGCAAGCGTAAATAATACTTTACTTCCAACACTTCCTATTATTGTATTGAACCCTTGACTATTATTAGAAAACCAATTGTCGGTCAAATGTGTTTCTTGAACAATTTGAGGTGATGATACACCATTAGCGTAATAAAGTTCACATCCATAGATGCTGTCTTTCCCTGCATAAAATAAATAGTCTGATAAAAACAGGTATTTACCTTGATATATGTTGAAATAATAACTCGACGGATAATTACTTTGTGAAAGAGTTCCATCAAAACTATTGTATTGATAGAAATATGGATCTAAATAATTATTGAAATATACTTTCCCATTTGTAGTTGGTAGCGAACAATAACTATCAGGCCCGTTGGTAAGGTTGGATAATGCATAAGTTCCGTTAACCGTTCCATCACTTCGCCAAAATTGATATCCGTTAATTCCATCTTGAGCTCTAAAAAAAATAGTATCGCCAATATTGGCCATTGAAGCTTCTGAATAAAAATCTAGAACTCCATTTCCTGAAGGATTAATTTCTTTTACTATAGTTGTCCCTCCTGATGTTCCGTTTGATTTCCAAAGTTCCCATCCCGACGAAGTATTGGCCATAAAATAAAGCAATGAAGGGGTTGAATGGAAATTACATGGAAGACTTGCTCCAACTGTGCCATTCAAATCCTTAAGCAATACCGTTCCGCCGGCTGTCCCGTTGCTTTTCCAAAGTTCTTGACCGTTATTATTGTTATCTGCTGCGAAATATAAGTTTCCATTAAAGGCACAAAGGTTTGTAGCTACATTAAAACTGCCGAGCAAGGTCGTTCCCGTCCCTGTGCCGTCACTTCTCCAAACTTGTGAGCCTGTGTTTGCTGTAAAATAAATGTTTCCGTTAAGCGCCTCAAATTCGCCTACGTTTGAATCGGCTGTTCCCGGACTAATATCTTTAACCATATAGGTTCCGGCAGTAGTTCCGTCACTTCTCCATAATTCATTGCCAAATAAACTGTCCTTTGCACGGAAATATAATATACCGTTTACATCACAAGCTAATAAATTAAAATAATCTCCAATGCTTCCTGTTGTTCCGCTATAGATGTCTTTTACTAGTCGAGTGCCAACCGCCGTTCCGTCCGATACCCATAGTTCTCTGCCGTGTACATCGTCATAAGCACTAAAGAATAAATTAGAGCCACATTTAACACTTTGAGAGGGCCCTCCATAACTGTCTGTTTTAAAAGACTGAAGTAAATTGGTTTGTGCAAATGCGCTATTGAATACTAAAAGTAATCCAATGAATAATTTCGAACAGTTCATTTTGGAAGAATAAAAGTTGAATTGCTAATGTATAAAAAAGATTCAAACCCCAATTTTATTTTTCACTATTCTTCGAGGATGTTTGCTGCTTTAATCTCTTTTAGCATATATCGATATGCTTGACCTAGCACTATTGCATAACTCTTGCCTTCGAATACTGCACTCTTGTTTCTATTGAACTTATCTTGAATCATCAATTGAAAAAGTCCCTCATCTTCTAAATTGAAAGTTGCAGTGTACTTAATTAATAGATGCTTCAGTTTTGTAGTATTCCTCATCGCAAAAATTATTTTTTGATGATGTTAACATCAGCCCAATTCAAACCTTCATCATTGAAAACTTGAGGCTCGATTTTTTTCTTTGCATCAAATCGTTTTTCTTTTGGTATGGGTGACGTTCCGTTAATTTTAATTTTATTGACAGTAAACATACTTTCAACTTCAAATAGCGAATGTTCATTATCGGCAAACCAATGCTTTTTAGTAAGCATTGCTCCTAAGTTGAACGAAATGTTTTTAGGATACCAACGATTGTTCACTTCTTGAAACTCTGTTACCGTTGAATACTTAGCATCGTCAATTGAAAATCCGTAAAGGAATAATACCGGACGTAAAGCTAATGGAATAACAAAGTCTCCACTTTCTTCAATTTTTACGATAGCGTTGCTTGCTATATCAATGTAAATCTTCCCTACTTGATGCGAATGATCAACTTTACCTTTCGATTTAAAATTGATTACCATCAATTCTTTACTGTCATATGATGATGATGGAGCAAAATTGTACTCATAATGTTTAAAAGAAGTACTATCTAAATACTCATCACCGCTTTTTGATAAATCCGCTTGACGAAGTATTGCTTCAGGCCCTCCGAAATTGGCCGCAATTCCTTTGCTTTCTTCTTCTGTTAATATTTTCCCTTTCTTTTTAGCCCTCGCTTCTTTCTTTGCCGCCTTTTTATCGCGTTGTGCTTTCATGAATGCAACTTCTTTAATATCGTCGGCTTTCCTGAATAAAAGAGCTTGATGTTGGTTCTTAATCGTGTCTTGAAAGCTAGGGTAAAATGTTTTAAAGACTGCTTCATTACTTACTATAAAATTACCGTTTTCTGTCATGATTTCACGGTAATATGCTTGCGTTTGAAATGGGTCCTTTGGATTCGTTTGTTTTAAGTTGGCAATTGCTTGTTTGATATAATAAGTTGGTGGCAACGGACGAATAACAACTTCTTTTAATTCAATATCGCTTTTAATTAATGTTACACTTACTGAATCTTTGATGTCTGATAATGGAAGTGTCACACTTTGAAATCCTAACAACGTAATAAATAGAGAGTCGTTTGTAATTTCATCGGGATACTTTAAATCGAAAAAGCCGTTTTCATTTGTTACAGTTCCAATTAATGATTTCTTCAAAGTAACAGTCACAAAGGGAAGATATTCTTTTGTGGTTGCATCAATAACGTTTCCGCTTATTAGTTTTGTAGATTGTCCAAATGCAGGATTATACTTTCCAAAAAGCGATAGAAGAACAATAAACGAAATCGAAAGAGAAAGTTTTTTTTGAAAGGACATAAAGAAGAAGGTAGGTGGTTTTATTTTGCTAATATCAGTTATTTCATCCAAAGTTGGTACTATGTTACGATCATTTCAGTCGACAAATTAGATGTTTTGTCAGGTTTGGGGTATTCAAATAGTCAATTTGATTGTTTTAATTGTGCTTAGGTAATTATGCAAATAGACGATTCCCCTTTCTTTAAAGACGATACTCAATAATCAGTATTAATTTAGATTCAATACCTATTCCGCGCCATTTTAACCCCACTCAGCAGTTTTTTGTTGTATACGGGTAAAGCTATGCATTTCTTTGCAATCGTTGTTTAAACAATTAAATTTAAAAACCTTTTAACGAAGCATCATTATGAAAACCACACGACTAGTATACCTCATTGCAACTGCCTTCTTATTTGTATTTGCCTCATGCAAAAAAGACGACAATTCATCAAGTTCATCTTCTTCTCCAACTGTTGGTATTGTAACACAAGGTCAATGGCAAATAACTTCGTTTACGGAGAACGGTATAAATCACACAAATCATTTTACAGGTCATAGCTTTACGTTTGCATCAAACGGTGCTTTGTCTGCTACAAATGGCACAGTATCGGCAACAGGATCTTGGTCAACTGCAACAGATGATAGTCAACAAAAACTTGTTATCAATTTTAACTCTACACCAACATTTTCTGAATTAAATAGCGATTGGCATATCATTACTCAAACATCAAGTAAAGTTACATTGGAAGATGTGAGTGGAGGAGGAAGTGGAACTGATTATTTAACTTTCGAAAAGTTGTAGTTTCTTAAGAAAAAAATATAAACAACCTAAAGCACTTTTTCAAATGAAAAAGCACCTCCTTCTTGCATTATTTGTTTTATTAAGCGTCCAAATTCTTAATGCTCAGTACAGCCTGCATTGGTTACATGATGCATCTTTGTTTAATAAGATTGGCTCACGGTCCGTTGTTGATAATGGCGATAATATTATAGTTACAGGCTATTATCAAAGTGAGAATATCTATACACGTAAGTATGATATCAATGGTACCTTACTTTGGGAAGTAGAAGATTCATCAGGGATTCAAAGTCTGTATGAAAAGCCGATGTGGGTAAACTGCGATTCAATCGGGAATGTTTTTGTTGTTGGAAAAAGATATTCAATCGGGAGTTCGTTCGAATACCCTGATGCAGTAATTGCAATGAAGTATAATTCTGCGGGCATTTTGCAATGGAAAAATATTTATCCTGTTACGGTTTTAGTTGGTACTTCAGTTCCATCACTTAATATAAGAAGTGAAGTTGATAATCAAGGAAATTTATACATTGGTACAGTTGCCGTTACACCTGCTGGATTTAATTTAATTAAATACGATGGTAATGGAAATCAAGTGTTTGCGAAAACCGATAATACTCATTCGCCGCGAGGATTAGCTTCTATGCGAATGAAAGGAAACCAAATTATTATGGCAGGCAATGGTGTTCTTTCTTCTGCTCCTTTTGTTTCATGGGATACATCGGGAACACAAATATGGTCAATTTCAGCCGGTACATCAAGTGGAATCGATATCGAAATGGACAATACTGGAAACTGGTATAAATTAACAAGTGTAGAAAATGCGGTTTCTCCTACTTCAGCACAAGATGTGGTTGTGGATAAATACAACCAGACGGGACAACAATTATGGTCGCGTTCAATTGACATGGGAGGAAATGATATTCCTGTTAAATTCACAATGCTTAACGATAGATTAAGCGGGATTGCATACGGCCCGGTTAGCACTTCTACTTCACCTTACTTTGATTGGAAAACTTTCCAACTTGACACTGCCGGAAATATTCTATGGAATGCACGTTTTGATGGCACTGTTTACAATGACGAATATCCTTATGCAATACTTGCTAAGCCTAATGGAAATGTTATTGTAGCCGGAGTAGGAGGTCCATCGCCAAACCCTTCGGGATCTCTCTCGTATATTCAAATGGTTATTCTTGAATATAGTAATACAGGAAGTCAAATTTGGTTAGACACACCAAATGTTTATGGAGGACAGGCATTGGCTTGTATGCTTGCAAGTGATCAAAGTTTATACGTTATCAGTTATTACAATATGTCGGTTTACCACTATAATTCGACATCTGTGGGATTAAATTCGATTATACAAAACAGTATCGTAAAAGCTTACCCTAACCCTTCAAGTAATACAGTTACATTAGAGGGAGATGCCGGAGAAAACTTTAGTTCAATTCGAATTAATGATATGTCAGGAAGAGAAGTTAAGAACATCACTAATCCGAATTTCCAAAACAACAAAACAACAATTGATATATCCATATTAACTCCCGGAATTTATTTAGCGGAAATGATCGGAATTACAACAAAAGCAAAATTTAAAATTGTAAAGCAATAAGCTATCCACCTTTATTTCATTTTGTTAGAAACATCACTTCGGTATTTGAGGTGATGTTTTTTGTTGAAGTGATTTCCGTGAAAGTTTGAAAAATACAAAATCGGATTAGCGATTCTGCTTTTTAAAAAAGAAACAGTCCATTAAACAGTCAACTAATTTTTATCAGCAAACATGCCAAATCGCAGGTTTCAGACGCAACATTTCTCGCCAAAAGCTGTTTCAACACATAATTTGACCTGCTCAGCGTTTATTGTTTAAACATTCATTAATGTGACTTTATCTTTACATTAATGATACAAAAAGGCGGTTCTGCAGGCCTTCTAATATCAGGCCTAACCTGACCAAAAATATGAATTACTTTCTCCGTTACGTGTTTATAGTGTTGATAATGAGCACAATGACAATTTCGTCAAAGGCTCAGGAGAATTCAATTTATACAACTAGAACCAATTCAAAGGGTACTTCAGATTTGTATGGCACTCGTACACGATTTGTCACAAATGCAGGTCAATATGGCGACACTTTAGCCGGATTTTCGAAAATGGGACCAATTCTTTACGGTTACGAAGGCTTCGATATGCCGGTGCTTTTTACCCCAAAAGGGATCATCCATCTCCAACGTAAAGTAAAACAACCCGGCGAAGAGGAAAGAGAACGCATGGAGAAGAAAGGAATGACTAAAGAAGATATTGCGAAAAAAGTAAAAGTAACTGATAGAGCAATTTCAATTGAATGGATAAACGCTAATCCCAATTGTAAAATTGCATGCAGCGATTCTGCACCGGGTTATAATACTTACGGTTATCTTCAAGCAGTAGCGTATGGTTTTAAAAAGATTACTTACAAAGATCTTTATCCTGGAATAGACTTAGAATATTTTTTCGTTGATGCTACACGTCCGGGATTCGAATATCAATTGATTGTTCACCCGGGCGCCGATTTGTCAATCGTAAAGTTTAATGTTGGTGGTGATGTAAGGTCAATAAAAAAAGATCGTCATGGAAATTTAATTGTAAAATCAGATATCACAGGTTTCAAAGAGTCACTCCCAATTTCTTATTATCAATCAACAGGACGAATTAATTCAGATCAAAATATTGCTTCTAATTTTATAATCAATGATCATACTATTTCATTTCACGTAAATACTGAAATCAATAAATCAGAAACTTTCATTTTAGATCCCTTTGTTTCTTCAACAAGCAATTTAACTGGAGGAAATGCAGGAAAAGCGAAAGATGTCGATTTCGATTATGCAGGGAATGTTTTTGTTACCGGTGGTGGTGATGGTAATATTTATAAGATGGCGAAGTTCGATGCCAACGGTGTTTTACAATGGACTTTCTCGGGTACGTTAACTGTGCCGGCATGGACATTTGGAACTTATTACGGAGGATGGGTGGTAGAAAAAAATTCGGGTAATGTTTATCTTGGACAAGGTTTCGCACCAACCGGCGGATTTCGCGTAATTAGATTAAATGCTGCCGGACTTTATGATAACTATATCACGACTGCTAATCCTAATTTCCTTGAAGATTGGAAAATGTTATGGAGTTGTAATAATGGAACTCCGCAAATTGTTATTGCAGGTGGAGGAACAAACTCCAATATTAATATTGGTGTGTTTTCTCCTCCGAATACAACATTAACAGCTACCAACGTTACAAATGTTCCTTTCGTTGGAACAACAGGATGGGCTCAAGATGTTGTCGATATTATTATTGATCCCACTAATAACGATATGTACACTATTTATGCATCGTTAATTGGTACTCCTACTATCAGTAATCGTATTTACAAGAATCCTGCACCATATACAAATACAACTCTTGCTTGGAATGTACCTTCAGGTTTTGCTACTCTACAAGAAATTGCAAACCGCCCTTATTTTGTAGCAGGACAAATTGATAACTCAGCAAATTTATTCGCGGTAAACAGTAATTATCTTTTTTATTGGGACGGAAAAAATTTAAAGGCTTTTAATAAGGCTACAGGAGCCGGAGTAGGAACACCATTAGCAATAGCAGCCAATGTAGCTCTGATGCAAGGAGGAATTATCGCCGATGAGTGTAATAATATCTTCGTAGGATTTCCCAACGGAACAATTAAAGTTTACAAATTCAATGGAACTATTTTCGATGATGCATTGCAACCGGATATTACTATCCCCGGATTTGCTTTGCAGTCGGTGTACGATTTAGTCCTAAATAATGCACAACATTTACTATACGCTTGCGGCGATGGCTTTGTAGCTTCATTCGATATCTCTTCTTATAGTTGCGGTAGCGCTGTGTACTCAGTCAATGTTTTGAAAAACTGTAGCACTAATTCTGCAACAGCAAGTATTAGTCCGGCGCCACCTGCAGGCTCAACAGTTACTTATCTTCTCTACAACGGCGTAACGCAAATTGCATCGAATACAACAGGAGTATTTAATAATCTATCCTTGAATGTAAATTATTCGATGCATGCAATCGTTAATCAAGTATGCAGCGGAACAGAAACGATTACCAATTTTACAATTGCGGGACCGGTAATTTCTAACACAGTAACGAATACTACTTGCGGAAACGCAACAGGAATAATTAATTTATCATCAACCGGTGGAGTAGGTGCAGTATCATATAGTATAAACGGCACTAATTTTTTCCCGTCCGGTACATTTAATAGTTTAACAGCAGGTAGCTATACTGTTTATGCACAGGATGCAAATGGATGCTTGAGTTCTTCAATTGTTTCTGTTGCAAACTCCAACGGACCGGCATTGTCAGTAACTAAAACAGATGCTTTTTGCGGAACAGCTAGCGGAACAATTACAATTACAGGTTCTCTTGGAACTGCACCATATCAGTATTCTCTTAATAACGGAGCCTTTCAAACATCAAACGCATTTTCAGGATTATCAAGCGGAAGTTATATTGTAACAATCCGTGATAATACCGATTGTACTAATAGCACGAGTATAACTTTGAATAGTACGGGAGGGACAACACTCGCTGCTAATCCTCTTGCGGCAAGTTGCGGAAATAGTAATGGAAGTGTTACCGCAGTTGTTTCAGGAGGAACCCCGCCATATCTATATTCAATTAACGGAGTGAATTATCAAGTGGGAGATGTATTTACAGGACTTCCTGCCGGGACATATTCTTTAACAATTAAAGATGCAGTCAATTGTTTTAATTCAACTCCATTTACTATTGTTGATCAACCTGCACCGCTGGTTACTGCAACTACAACTCCTTCTTCTTGCAGCTTACCTACAGGAACTATTACAGTAAGTTCAACCGGAGGTAAAGCCCCCGTTCTTTTTAGCGTGAATGGAGGAGTTACATTTCAAGCAGGGCTAACTTTCTCTGGGTTAACGGCAGGGACATATACAATTATTGCACGTGATGCAAATGGTTGTCAAAATACTGTGGCAATTGCTATTGGAGTAACTACTCCTCAAGTTGCAGCAACAGCTACTGCAGCAACATGTGGAGTGAATGATGGAGTAATTACAGCGACTGGAACAGGAGGAATTTTGCCATATTTGTTTTCACTTGATGGAATCACTTTTCAAGCCTCGACAGTATTCAGCGGATTAGCATCCGGTACGTATAATCTTATTATAAAAGATGCAGCAGGTTGTACGCATACTTTAACTTCAGTTGTTGTTCCTAACGCTAACGGATTAACAATAGCAGCAACTTCAACTGTAACATCATGCTCTGCACCAACTGGGACAATAATATTAGTTGGAACCGGAGGAGTTGCTCCTCTGCAATATTCAATTAATGGTGTTTCCTTTCAAAGTTCAGGTTCATTTACTGCTGTCGCAGCAGGTACATATAATGTCATTGTTAAAGATGCCGGAAACTGTACTGCGAAGATGTTAGTAACTGTAACTTCAGTTAATCCGCCGTCTGTAACAGCAACTGCTACCGCTACCTCGTGTAATAATCCGAATGGAAGCATTACCGCGTTAGGATCAAGTGGAACGTCACCATATGTATATTCCATTAATGGAGTTACATATCAAACTAGCAATGTCTTTTCAGCATTAGCTCAAGGAGTATATACAGTGTCAATTAAAGATGCAATCAATTGTACTGCGACTACAACTGTTATTGTTTCAAATGTGGGTGGTGGTTCCGGCCCTACTGTTACTGCAACAACAACAGCAGCGGAATGCGGTCAAGCGAATGGAAGAATAGATGCAAATGGGAATGGAGGAAAAAACCCTAAGAAATATAGTATCGACGGAGTTAATTTTCAAGGAAGCACAACATTCAACAATGTTCCTCCTGGTGTATATACTGTAATTGTTAGAGATGATAATGGTTGTATCAATACAGTAACTGTAACTGTTGGAAATATTGCAGGTCCTCAGGTTTCTGCAGTAGTTACACCTGCTTCTTGCGGTAGTGTAAATGGAACGATTAACGCAACTGGTTTCTCTGGTACTGCACCATATAGATATAGTATCGATGGAGGAGTTACATTTCAACCGGGAACTTTGTTTACAGGATTGTCAGCGGGTTCTTATACTTTAACAGTTCGCGATGCCGATAACGTTTGTCGTAACTCAATCATTGTTGTTATTCCTAATTCAAATGGTCCAACAGTTGCAACAGCAATAACAAATGCTTCATGTTCTACTAACAATGGAACCATTACCATAAATGCAGGTGGAGGTACTGCTCCATATACGTACAGTTTAGATGGGGTGAACTTTCAAGTGAGTAATTTCTTCACGGGATTAACTTCAGGTTCTTACTCTGTTGTTGTGAAAGATGCTACTAATTGTTCAAATGCCTCTACAGTGTCTGTTACTGCAGTTTCAGAACCTATTATTTCTGTATCACCTCAAGCATCTACTTGTGGAAATAGTAACGGAAAAATTTCAGTCAGCGGAACAAATGGAACAACACCATATAAATATTCAATCGACGGAATAACATTTCAGGTGTCTTCTGTATTTTCCGGATTAGCATCAGGTCCTTATGCCGTAACATTAAAAGATGCGAATAATTGTGTAAGTACAACTAATGTAACACTTGGAAATATTCCCGGACCTTCTGTTTCAACAACTACTACTGATTCCTATTGCAATAAACCGACCGGAAAATTAATTGCTACAGTAACTTCAGGAACGATGCCGTATCAATATTCGCTAGATGCAATAAACTACCAACCAGGATTTTTATTCACAGGCTTAGTAGCAGGTACAGTAACCCTTACTGTAAAAGATTCTAATAATTGTATTAGCACTTCATCAGTATTAATTCCGAATGTTCCTGGACCAACAATAACGCTAACTGACTCAATTAGTATTTGTGGAACAGGAAATATTGTAGTAACATCTTCGGGCGGAGCAGCACCATTTGTATACAGCATTGATGGAACCACCTATCAAACTTCAAATGTTTTTCCTTGCCTTGCCGCCGGCTCTTATAGCATTTCTATAAAGGATACCAACGATTGTATTTCTACAGGTACTATAGTCTTACTCGGCGCTCCTTTGCCAATTACATTACTGGCATTTGATGCAACTGCAAGAAATCGTGATGTGAAACTAGCTTGGTCAACAGCAACCGAAATTAACAATGATTATTTTACTGTTGAAAGATCTAATGATGCAATTAACTTTTATGATTTACTAACAAAAGACGGAGCAGGAACATCAACTTTGTTACATAGCTACGAAGATTTTGATTTGCATCCTCTTCAAGGTGTTTCATATTATCGTTTGAAGCAAACAGATTTCGACGGAAAATTTGCATATTCTGATATTATTAGTGTTCGATTCGATCAATCGGGAAATAGTTTTTATGGATATTACGATCCAAAACATCAATCAATTCATCTTGTATCTTCAAATGGTGAAACAGATTTAATCTCTGTTCAAGTGATGGATATGGCCGGACAAATTGTTGCTCAAAGCGATCATATAAAAGGGAAAGATGTCGAGATAACAATGCCGGGTATTGCTTCAGGAATGTATGCTTTGAAAATAGAAGATTTCTCTGGTCCGAGCTTGTTAAAAATTGTAGTGAACTAATCCCGAATCGCTATTTTAGGATTGGAATTTTAAAACAGATTACATTGGTTATTTAAATAACTTTGCACCCTTAATACCAATCTAATCAACTGCAATTTGGCAACAGATAGGAATATCATGTTGCTTTTATAATAATGAGTGAATCTCGTCAATCTTCTATACCCGATATCGGGTTAAGTGCACCCATAGTCAGCCTCGATTGGTTACGAGGAATTGCTTCATTAATGGTTTGTATTTTTCATGTAAAGAAGTATATTTGGTGGACATTCAATCCTAATTGGATCACAAAAGCATTTGAACAAGGCTATCTAGGGGTTTACATTTTCTTTATCGTTTCAGGATTTGTAATACCGTATTCGATGTATGTTAAGAATTATCAACTGAAAAGTTTCTGGAAGTATATTGCAAAGAGAACGGTCAGGATAGAACCACCATATGTAATATTCATAATGATATTGCTAATATGGAATTATTGGCTATTTCATTTTCGAGGACAAGGAAAAGAAATCCTCTATGATGCCAAACAATTTATTTTGAATGTTACTTATTTAGCTCCTTTCTTCGGAGTAAAATGGATTATAGTTATCTTTTGGACTCTCGCCGTAGAATTCCAGTTTTATATTCTAACAGGGCTAACATATAATTTACTCTTGAAAAAGGCATCAATAAGATACACTATAATGTTAGCCTTAATAGGAATTGGAATGTTGATTCCTGAAAAATATTTTACTGTGCTAAATTATTACGTCTTTTTTGCACTAGGCTTTCAAACATTTTTGTTTGTAATTAAGAGAATCGAGGTAAGAGAATATCTTTTATCTGCAGCTGCAGGAATTCTCTTTATTTATTTTTATGTTCTGGACACTGCATCAATAGCCGCCTTATTTACACTTTTGGGCATTTTCTATTTCAATGTAAAAACAAAAGTTTCCGATTTTTTCGGGAAGATATCATATTCACTATATCTGACTCATGGTTTAGTAGGAGGAGCAGTAGGATTATTCACAATAAAAATGTTTTCACAAGAAATCAGGTTTTCGCTGGCGATAGTTATTTCGATCGCTTTTGCTTTCCTCTATTATGTAAGTGTAGAAAAAATATTTTTGAAAATATCAAAGAGAATTAAGTACTAAATAACCTATTTCGGTCCATTCCCTTTCTGCGGTGGTCTTCTCTGTGGATGCTTGCGTTTAGGGGCTTCAGAAATCGCTTCTGATACACCAATATGCTCAGGAATTGGAATAAATTTAATGGTATGTCCGATGAGTTTTTCTATTCGATGAAATCGTTGCTTGTCATGTGAATTAACAAACGTTATTGCTACTCCCGATTCTTTTGCTCGCGCTGTTCTTCCTATTCGGTGAATATAATCCTCCGGATCAGGTGGCACATCAAAATTGACTACCAAACTAATTCCTTCTACGTCGATTCCCCTCGATAATACATCGGTTCCTACTAGAACTTTTGTTCTCTTACTTTTGAAATCACGCATCAACTCTTCTCGTTGACTTTGTTCTAAGTCGGAGTGAAAGGCTGAAGTTTTTAATCCCGATTTTTGTAAAACGATATTTAACTTTTTTACATTTTCTTTCGTTGATGCAAAAATGATAACAGATTCAAATTCTGGATTCTTTAAAATGTCAAGAATCATTGGAATCTTCTGTGTGTTTTCTATCGAGTAGAAATCTTGTCTGATTTTTTCAGCAGGTTTAGATACTGCAATACTTATTTCCTTCGGATGATTTAAAATCTGATTGGCCATTTTACGAATACGCGGAGGCATCGTTGCCGAAAACAGCAAAGTTTGTCGTTTAACAGGAAGCTCTTTAATGATGCGAAGGATGTCTTCATAAAATCCCATATCGAGCATTCTGTCCGCTTCATCTAATACTAAATGTTTTAAAAAACTGAAATCAACATCTTTTTGTGCCATCAATGCAAGTAGTCGCCCCGGAGTAGCGATAATTATGTCTGCTCCTTCTCGTAACGCTTTTTGCTGTTGTTCCCAAGCCTTACCATCGCCGCCGCCATAAATTGATATTGAACAAGCACGAGTAAAATAACTGAATCCTTCAATCTGTTGATCTATTTGTTGTGCTAACTCGCGTGTAGGTGCAATGATTAAAGTATTTAAATGATTATGGTCTGATCGAGCTATACGATCAAGAATTGGTAGCACATATGCAGCTGTCTTACCAGTACCGGTTTGTGCACAAGCCACCAAATCATTCCCTTCGAGTATAATTGGAATAGCTAGCTCTTGTATTGGTGTAGGATTGTTGAAATTCATCGCATCCAATCCTTCTTGAAGCGCTGAAACAAATGGGAAATCTTTAAAGTTCAATGGTAATTTGTATAGATAATACTCAAAGATAGGCATAAATGAAGGTAAAATGGTTGAAATGCTAAATGAAGTGATTTGCGAATGGGTTAAAAAGCCTTTTTCAAAATCCTGAGGTCATAACATATGATTGATGTCTGCTTTTAACTTGACATAAAAATCCGTACTTTTGCACCCTCAAATAATTAATCATGGCTTTCGAAACACAATTGAAAGAAAGGAGTGGTAATTCCTGCGAACTTTGCCAATCAACAAATGACTTATCAGTATATACAGTTCCACCTGATGGCGGCTCTCGTCCCGATACTTGTGTGTTTGTATGCGATAAGTGTTTAGCTCAACTTGATAAGAAAGAGGAAATAGATGTAAAGCATTGGTCGTGTTTGAGCGGAAGTATGTGGAGTGAAGTTCCTGCCGTGCAAGTGGTTTCCTGGAGAATGCTCAACCGAATGAAAAACGAAACATGGGCAGCTGACCTTATCGATCAATTGTACCTCGATGATGATAATTTAGAGTGGGCAAAAGCTACAGGTGATCATTTGGAATCTGACAGTAATGATATGCACCGAGATTGCAATGGAGCTGTATTAGTTTCAGGTGATTCTATCACTTTAACTAAATCGTTAGATGTTAAAGGTTCTCAAATTAACGCTAAAATCGGAACTGTAGTTAAGAATATTAAACTAGTTTCTGATAATACCGAACAAATTGAAGGTAAAATTGAAGGGCAATCGATTATTATCTTAACAAAATATGTGAGGAAGTCGAATTAATAATTCCATCTTTCATAATAAAAAGAAAAGCTGCTATTGTTAGCAGCTTTTCTTTTTATACAGGCAAAAATTAGATTAATTATTTTACAATTAAAATTTTTCTTAAGCCTTCTAAATATACAAAGTAAAATCCCGGAATAATATTTTCTAAAGTTATCTTTATTTTACTGTCGGTTAGTTGCTCCACTTTTACAGGAATAATTCTTCCTATAGCATCAAATAACCTTACTTGATTCCCTTTTATTCCTTTCATTTCAAAGTAACAAATTCCTTCGGTAGGATTAGGATATAAATTGATTTCACTTTTGTCGTATGCGTTTATACCTGCTGTTGTTATACAAATTGGATCTGATGTAGTTGAGCATGAAGAATCAACATCCCATGCTGCATAGGTAAAGCAACCATTGGTCGATACAGTAATCGTATCCGATGTTACGCCTTGAAGTAATACTCCATTTAAATACCACTGATGAAAATTGGCTGAGTCATTTATCCAGAGAGTTAATCCGTTTTGCCCAGGAATTATCGGTCCCGCAATATTTCTGCTAAACGTAATTAATAAGGTGTCTGAGTTCCTTTTGCAATAATTCGCAGTAGCCATAACTACAGCACACCATATGTATTGATTATTCCAATATGAAATGGAAATTGTATCTTGATTAATGGATGGGAATCCATTTCCTAAATATTGCCACACATTTGCGCCGAGCTGTGAAGGTACTAGCGCCTTAAAAGTCTGCCCTTCACAAAGAGTGTCGTTTGTTAGGGGCTGTAATGTAATTGGAGCAGGAATAGGTAATGTACCCCATGTAAATGTTGAATCCGGACAATGTTTCCAAACAATTCCTAATGAATCTATGCAAGATAAAGAAACAGTTATAGGGCCATTTACAGTTAACGAAATTGTTTGTGTTGTATCGCCTGTGCTCCAATAATAATGAGCCATATTGGGTATAGCCGTTAACGTTAGTGTTGATCCCATGCATAACAGATTACCATTATTTGATTGATTTGAACTGGTTATCGTTTGAATGGGGAAATTAGTATTAGAGGTGTTCAATGCATTTATTACAACGCTGTCAGATGTATAACCTGCTCCGTTGAATACGTATTGTACTACGGTATATGTTCCGGGCGCCGGGTAACTGTAAGTGAAAGTTGTACCGCTGTTGTCGATTCGTCCGTCGTTATTTAAATCCCATGCAACATATTCACCATTTGCTCCTGTGTATGTGAATTCATAGCCATTACATCCATTTCCCGTAATTTGAATCCCCGCAGTAGGTTGAGGAATATTGGGAATAATTCCACTACATGAAGCCCCATCTAATAACAACGATCTCGTTGTACTCAAAAAATAATTCATTCGATCAGCTTGCCCTTGTGTAAACACATAGTTTAAGCAAGGAAGAACAGGTAACATTAGGTTTGAAATATCAATAGTGTCAATTGTAAAAGGACTAAATCCTGTCGTATCATCTAAATCAGTATTGCAACTACTCAATGCACAATCTAATGGTTGATATTCCGGAGGAGTATCGCAAACATGATCTCCATCTAATAAGCAATTAAGATTCACACAGGAATTTCCTTCGTCGTTGTGATACAAACCTAAGTAATGTCCAACTTCATGTGCTAAAAGAAAATGTGGATTTCCTAATGATAATGCTTCAATCACAATACCATCAATGGGCAAACCGATATACCATGGGTAACTGCTATATGCATTTGAAGGCATCGCAAAAATGGTCGATTTTGGAAGCCATACATTCAAATAACGCATGGGATTCCAACGATTCACATTTTTCATCATGAAATCGGCATTGCCACCTGCATTCGCAGGAAATACCGACCAATAAGATGTGTCTCTCGTTATTCCGTTAGTTGGATTTCCCCAAGGGTCTGTACTCGCTAAACAAAATTGAATGTTAACATTAACGCCATTGCCAAAATTATACGGACCACTATTACTAAAACGTTGGTTTAATACATTAACAGAATTAATTATTACACTATCAGGAATATTCTCAGGACCATTCTGGTGAACAACATGAAAGACCATTGGAACTGTAAGTGTAACTAGTTTGTTTGCATGTGTAAATCCATTGGCGATTGCATTAGCAGCTTTTTCATTCAGCTGAATTTCATTTGTAATAATATTCGGCGGAATATTAGTTTTTGAAAAAAAAGGAGAGCAACTTCGACTCTGCGCAAATGTCGTAGCCGCCTGCATCAACAGACAAGCAATAAAAATGTACTTTTTCATAGGTAGTGTTTTGGGTGTCTAACAAATGTATGGAAGGGGATTAAATAAATTGATATACCACTTTAATCAGCACGGAAGAAATATCAATATTTGATATGCAGTTATGCGCAGAATTGGCAGATTATCAAGCAAATATCCCGATTTGCACACTTTTTGCAGGATTTGACAAATGTTCTGCACTTTACTTTTCTTAGCTTTGGAATATATTCAAATACTATGATGAAGCATATCCGATTATTTTTAATTCTTTGCGTGATATTAATGAACAGGAATATATCTGCTCAATCTAGCGGATACCCTGTTTTAGATGCCATGCTTTCTACCACATTAGATAGCATGCGAACAGTTTTGAATGCTAAGTCACTGAATGCAGCGGTTCAATTTCCTGATACTGCAGTTTGGGCAGGAGCATCCGGTATTTCAGGCGCTTTCGTTAATGCAACAACCAATGATGCTTATCTTATCGGAAGCGTAACAAAAACGATCACATCGGCTTGTATTCTTCAGCTTGTTGATGATGGTGTATTAGCACTCGATGATAGTATTCATCAATGGTTAGATACAATTCAATATATCAATCCTGATATTACTATCCGACAATTACTTCGCCATCAAAGCGGGTTGTATGATGTATTGAATAACCCCAATTGCCAACCTGCGTTAATGGCGAATCAGTCTTTGGTTTGGTCGGCAAGTGATTTAGTTAACAATTTTATTTTACCTCCTCCTGCAGTACCCGGTGGAGCATGGAGCTATTGTAATACGAATTATTTTCTTTTAGGTATGATCATTGAATCAGCAACCGGCAATCCGTTTTGGGTTGAAATCAGAAATCGGTTCTATTCAAATTTCGGTTATTCCACTTTCGGAATACCTGCATTCGAACCCTATTCTCAACCCGTAGCACATCTATGGCTCGATTTAAACGGTGATGGTGTGCTAGATGACGCACATAACTTCTATTACAATTATCTTGCATTAAACTCAGCCGCAGGAGCTGCAGGAGGGTATTATGCTACTGCCTCTGATCTTTCGCGCTGGATGAGAACCTATATGCGTGGAGATGTTGTTTCTCAAGCAATGATGAATGAAGCGAAAACTGTTGTGAATGCTTCCGGTTCTCAAGGCGGAAAGTATGGACTAGGGCTGATGAGAAATACTTTCCAAGGATTAGTAGCCTATGGACACGGAGGTGATTTAGCTTACGCAGCCAGTTCATGGTATATCCCAGATAGAGATATAAGTATTTCTGTTTTGATGAATCATAACGGGTTTACTAGTTGGACACTCTTGCCTGTTGTTTCTGCTTTGTTGAAGACTTATAACAATTGGTTAAATATTGCTTCAATAAATGAAGGAGTAACTTCCATTCAGAAATTAAATGCTTATCCTAATCCGTTTAATGATCAAATTAGCATTGATTTTAAGACCTCTATTAATGTAAATGATCTTCGAGTAGTACTTCGAAATACTTTGGGACAAGAAATCAATAGCACAGCTGAATTTCATTCTTCTAAAAATGGATATGTTTGCTCAATCAGTAATTTAGGTCAATTGCAAAACGGTTACTACTTGGTTCAACTTGAAGACCATGGAAATGTTGTAGCAGTTTCTCGAATGATTAAGTAATTTTATAGGCCATATTAGCGGTTTCGTCGTTGTATTTTTACCTTCGGTCGTATTTGTTTTAAGAAATTAGTTGAAGGTCCTTATATTGGTTGTTGATTAATAGCACAGTGTAATCAACCAATGTATTCCGTATTTACAAATACAACTAAGTCTGTAATTAAACTTCCCCCAAGGAGTAATCTAATAAATTATTCTTTGCTGAGTGAATACTATTGCAAGATTCCTTTTAGAAGTTTTTCTATAAAGTACGTTAGCGGGGGACATGAATGTTACACTATAAATTCAACGAAGTTTAAAGTTGATTCCGGCGAATATATTCTCGCCAATAATTTTTCTAATGGATCAGTTGAGATTGATAGTAGAGTCCCTGTGACGGGATTATGCATAGACTTGTCACCCGATCTTTTAAACGATGTGATGTGTTCAATCTTGTATCCTAATACAACAAATCCTGATTTATCTACAAAGTCATTCTTCGATTCGGATGAGTTTTTTGAAAGTAAGTTTAAGTCGGACAATACTAATCTCGGTACTGTTTTAACAAAGTTAGATCATCTGCTCTCTAAAAATCCGTATGATAATCACCTGTTCGACAATTCTTTTTATTTCCATATCGCTGAACAGTTAGTGAAGGATTATACTCCAATCGTTAAACAACTTAGAAGTATAAATACTGTAAAGACTCAAACACGCAAAGAGATATTTAGAAAATTACGCGCCGGACATGATTTTCTAGATCATAATTTTACCAATGAAATCCATGTTCCAGATGTTGCAACAAATTGCGGATTGTCTGAATATTATTTCTATCGATTGTTTAAAACTGTCTATGGAGTAAGTCCAATGCAATTTGTTATTCAAAAACGATTGAACTACGCAAAGAGTTTACTGCAAAAACATCGATGTTCAGTTTCTGATGCAGCTCTTCTTTGTGGTTTTCCCGATATACACTCCTTTTCAAAAGCTTTTAAGAATGAATACTTGGTTGCTCCGTCAAGAATTGTAAAATAGGAAGTAATAAGTTTAACATAATGTATGAAATTTATTTGTCTTATTTTGATGTGACATTCTCGTAGTTTTAAAGCGACTGATTTTTAATGATTTATTTTAATTTACTTATATTAGCATCAAAATCTATTCCCTATGCTTCGCTTCGTTCGCATATTCTTGGCATCAATTCTTTTTGTAAAATTTGCTTATGCACAGCAATCACCCGCTTTGCGATTACCCGCCGACCGTATCAGCCAAAGCTTAAATATCCTTAAGAATTCATCTTCATCATTAAATTCAATTCCTGTACCCAATAAAGCCGTTACTAAGCTTCCCGGAGCTGTTATGAGCGCTGTTAATAGGTCAATAGTCAAGCCCGACTTGCAACGGACTTTCAATCGTCGCTCTTCTATTGTAAGCCCTGCTCAAATTGATACTGCTTTTGTTGGGGCTGTCCCTCACGATACTTTAGTTGTAACAGGCAACTGGACATGCAATGGTCCGATTTATGTCTTTAATGATGGAGTGCTAATTTTTGATCATGCAAATGCCACCGTATTGGGAGATATTTATGTTTGGGGAAATGGAACCTTAATTGGAGACTCTACACAATTTCATATCCCTCAAGCTTGGTTCTACCAACGTTCTGTGATGATTGTTGATAGTGCATCGCTAGCATTAAATAATTGTGCTTTCGAGTTCAGTGGAATGTCGCATAATTTTATTTTTCAAGGAGAGGCTCAAGTGAATTTAAACCATATTTATCAGAACGATTGGACAACTGCAGGGTTATGGGGCAATCCCATAGTTAATATCAACGATTGCAATTTGATGGGAGAATATATCATTGCAGGCACAAGTCATTTCAACGTCAGTAATTCAGATACATTATTACTTTGGCAACAGTATGCTGATTCTGCTGTCATTAATACAACGTATCCTGTCGGATCTTTAGTAAACAGTTATACAGTTAACCAATTTCAACCCGGAATCAGTGGAGTAGGGTATGATGTGCAATTAGATACTTGTACTAATGTTTGGTGGGGACTAATGCCCGTAAATGGTTCTGATGTTACCATCAATAATTCTGTTATTCGAGCTATTGGTTGCTGGTTTCAAAATGGCGATTCAGTAAACGCTTCCGGACTAGTAAATAATTCGGTATATTCGAATTTCACTGCACCATTACCCGATCGTAATTTACATTTTAATAACTGTAATGTTCAAACATGGAGTTTATATGTTTTCGATACATCTTACTTGCATATCACCGGATGCATTTTAGGCGAAGTAGGTACGCAATATAAGTCGATGTGCCTAGCCGAGAATTTTTTAATGGATGGTTCAGGAGGATATTTTTGGGCAACCGATACCAGCTTTATTGTAAGTTCTCTTAGTAGCGCAATGACAATTGTTAGAAGTGAACGCAATGGTATTTTTGTTTTCGGATACGGAACTTGTAATAGTAATCCGCCAACTGCTATTGGAAGCAGTGTAATGATCGTTGCCCAAAGTTCTCTGCCACAAGATCCAATCGCACAAGAACATGCTGTTGCTTGGTATGCTAATATCAATGGCCCCGCCTCTTCTTATACAAATAATATTGTGCCAATTACCGGAACCGCTTTCATCGATCAAGGACCATTGGGCTCATGGATGGACTTTTACGCGTACAGTTTGTATTATCGTGCGGTAGGCGATACTACATGGCATGCTATTGTCATTGATAGTACTATAGAAATTCGTCACGCTTCATTAGCGAATTGGAATACTATAGGACTTACTCAAGGCAACTATGAATTGAAACTTACTCTTATCAGTAATTTAGGCGATAGCGTTGATGCTCAAAAAGGAATCATTTTACAGCCGGGAATACTTGGGGTTAATTCCTACAATAAAGATAAAACGTTTAGCATTTATCCTAATCCGGCGAATGATAAGATTACAATTGAGACGAGAAATCCGAAAAATGGAATTTATCATATTGTTATTACTGATAATTTTGGAAGAATAATTAAAATAGAAGAGAAATGGTCTGGGTCTACTATTATGATTAACACTTCTTCCTTTAATGATGGCTTATATACATTAACTCTTACAATAGGCAGCGATACTTATTCAAATAAATTTGTAGTCCTTAAAGGGAATTAGGATTATGAAAAAAATTAAATATATGAATGAAGAACTTAACTCGTTTATTTATAAATTCATTTCTTCATTAAAACTTCTTACTGTTATCATTATACAACCTAGTATTATGAAAGTGTCATTTAAATCCAAAGTGTTAGTATTGGCATTAATTGCAGTTGCATTTGTAAATTATGCAGAATTAAAGCCCCGAAAAATAAGTCAAATCGCGAATAATAATTCACATATGGATGTTGGTTCGGAAGATTCAATTCCAGGAACAATAAAAGATATTGAAGGTAATGTTTATAAAACGGTTGTCATTGGGAAACAAGTTTGGATGCAAGAAAACTTGCGCACTAGAACTTATCGTAACGGGAAACCGATTGCCAAGAAATTGAGCAATGCGCAATGGAAAGCGAATAAAACCGGTGCTTGTGCAGTTTACAATAATGATTCAATTAAAGAGCAAGCATTCGGACAATTATACAATTGGTATGCAGTGGCTAATCCTGCCGGATTATGCCCTGTTGGTTGGCATGTAGCAAAGGATACTGATTGGAATAAACTGGTAGCCTACCTTGATTCATATGCAGACACAACTGAACTTAAGAGAATACAAAGTGAAATTGCAGGAGGTGCAATGAAAGAAGTTGGAATTACTCATTGGGCAAGCCCGAATACAGGTGCAACTGGAACAGCTAATTTCTTAGGCTTTTCCGGAGGCAATAAAAGTCCTGATGGAAAATGTAATGATGTTGGTGCTTATGGCTATTGGTGGACGGCAACACCTTCATCAACTAATGAAGCATACGGACGATTGCTTAGCTATTTCAACAGCAATATCGATAGATTTAAAACATCCAAGAATGTAGGATTTTCGGTCAGATGTGTGAAGAATAAGTAACGATTATCCAAAGAAGAAGGAGCTCCCAAAAGAGTATATTATATTGTCTGCTCAAGTTGTGTTTTGATAAACCTGTATAAATAGTGGATACTGCAATTTTAAAATTACGCAAGTCACACGACTAAATGAGATACTGTATCCTATATTTCTATTTGTTTCTCTTGTTTCTAAAAACTAACTGCCTACATGCTGAAGTGTGGGGGAACAGAAATTATTTAAGGTTAGATGAGATAAGTGGAATTCACATAATTCAAAAACCGAGTTATGTGTTTGGTGAATTTAAAAACGTGCCGCCCGAAAACTTATTTATTGCTTTCCCGGATAGCATGTCAGGTAGTAAGTTCCCTTGGCCTACAAAAATTTCGGAGTGTTGGATTAAATGGTCGCTTGAAAATACCGGTAAGAGTAATTATTATTTAGCCTTAAGGTTAAATAGAGGGGCAGGAAACTTCTGCTTGTATAGAAGAGGAAATGGGACAATTGAAAAATTTACAACGGAATCTAAACTTAGTGTTGATACTCTAGGTCAACCATTTTACAAAGCCTTGATGTTTGAATTGCCTCCGGGACAATTTGATTTTTTTCTTTCTACAGGTCCAATTTACTATAAAAGTGGCATCAACAATATTGATATTCTCTTGCCTCAAGAATTGAAGGATGATCGCTTAGAATTATTGAACAATGAAACAGTTTTTGTTTTTGCGTTGTTTACATTTAATGCATTTATTATTTTTCAGTTGTTGTATATTTTGATTCAATGGTTATACCATCGCCGCGTTTAATACCTTAATTATTTATCTTACCTCATCTGTATAGAATTATATTTCGGATTGAGATTTGAATTGGTTTATAGCCTTCCTGTTTTGTCTGATATTCACCCCGGAATGAACCAATACCTCAGTAGTATTATGCTTTTCTTGCCATATTATTTCTATTTGGAATTTACTCGTAATTATATCAACATGACTGAACTTTATCCTAAAGTTAATAAGGTTGTTATAAATATTGAACGACTTATCATTCTGTTTCTAATCCCGGTTTTTGTTCTGAATTATCTTGGATATCAGAAACTGATTGGCCAATTATCTCTTGTTTTTTTATTGATTATCTATGTCTGTACGTTATGGTTAATCCATTTTTTCTATCAAAAACGCGATAAACTGATTCGCTTTATTCTGTTGGGATCAGCCTTCGCAGCTACCGGTCATCTCTTCGCAATGACTTCAACTATTCTTATGTCGATGAATTGGTGGCTTTCTTTTCCTCCGCTTTATTTTACTATGATAGGAATTTATTCGAAATCTTTTACTTTAATACGGGATTAGGATATAAATCTAAAGCGGAACAAGAGGCGAAACTTCGAATGCAAGATGAATTAATCCTTCAATTGGAGGAGAAGAGGAAATCTCAAGAACAATTCCTAAATATTAGGAATCGACTGGCAGCCGACTTGCATGATGAGGTTGGATCCACCTTAAGTAGTATAATAATTTATAGTGAAGTTGCCGATAATTATGTTGATACGGAGCCGGAGAAAACACATTCCATATTAATGAGAATTCGGAATAGCTCAAAGCGTGTAATTGATGCAATGCGTGATATTGTGTGGGCAACGCATACTTCCGACAACAACCAATTAAATTGGTCGTTGAAGTTAAGAGAAACCGCCCATAGTTTGTTGCAGGAGTCTTCTATTGAATTTTATTTTGAAGAAGAAGTAACTCATGAACTACTTGAGTTTTTACCTGAAGTAAAGAGGAACCTTTTACTCGTGTTTAGAGAGGCTATTTCAAATGCGATGAAACATAGTAAATGTACGAGAATCGATTGTCGAATGAGTATTGAAAAAAATCGCTTCCAACTTTCAATTAGTGATAATGGAATGGGATTTGATAATTCTAAAATTTCAGCAGGAATTGGACTTAAAAACAGGCGAAATCGAATGTATGCCATTGGCGGAACATTGGATATATCAGGTTCTCACTCCGGTGGAGTTTCAATTCAGTTGAACTGGGAAGATCAAATATTAGGACCCATTGCTCGCTAAAATTAGGGATATATAATTGATAATTCATTTACTATTTTTGTTTGGACTATGATAAGAGTATTAATTTTTGATGATAATGAAGATCGGAGAGACAGCCTCGCTTTATTGATAGAATCTGTTTCTGACTTCGCGGTCTCTGGGGCATTGTCTCAGGCCAACAATGTGATTGAAAAAGTTGCTATTCTTAAGCCAGACGTGGTACTAATGGATATTGACATGCCGGGAACTAATGGGATTGAAGCAACACGACTTATTCATGCAACTTTCCCTTCTCTTCCAGTTATCATTCAAACTGTATTCGACGATGATGACAAAATATTTCAAGCATTGAAAGCCGGAGCTGCCGGTTACCTTTTGAAAAATGCATCGTCTAAAGTTATTTTAAGTGCCATTCGCGAAGTACTTCACGGTGGTGCGCCTATGACTCCTGCTATTGCTCAAAGAGTTCTAACATTTTTTAGAAATGAAAAGACTGTTAAACCGGATTATGGCTTAACTGATCGCGAAACCGATGTGTTAAGATTACTTACTCAAGGCAATTCGTATAAAATGATAGCAGATCAACTTGAAATCACTTTCAATACAGTTAATTCACATTTAAAGAAAGTGTACGAAAAGTTGCAAGTTCATTCAGCCGGCGAAGCAATTGCAAAGTCGGTAAGAGATCAGCTGTTCTAATTACATCCATAATATTAGGGCTTGATATGGAAAGTGGATTAAGGCAATTTTGTTTTTTAATAAAGCAACCTAACACTTCTCTCATGAAAAGAAAATTTACCATTTCCTTACTTCTTATTTGTTCACTAATTAGTTTAAAAACACAAGCACAGAATCTAATTCCCGATTCATTGTATGCTGATCAGTCTGTATTACATTATACGTTAACGTTTGGTAATTTGACGCCAACGAAATTGCTTAGGTTGAGCGGGCAAAGAATTCTAATGTGTGGATATGATATAGATCCGACAGGTGCTACCGGGCATGATTACTTAATAGATATGCTTGTAACTGATTTTTGTGGTAATCATGATCCTTCTTTTGGAATAAATGGTGAGGTAAGACATGCCTTCGACTTCCGCAATTTGGCGTATGACTTTGCTTTGCAATCTGATGGGAAAATACTAACGTGCGGAACACAAGCATCTTCAAATGCAGGCTCAGGCCAACTCCCATTTGTGGCGAGATTTAATGCCGACGGGTCACCGGACACTACATTTGGAACTATGGGCTCGGTAATGCAACGCTTCGACCCGGCAGCAAGTGGAAAATTAAATAGCGTTCATCAACTACCTGATGGAAGAATCATATGCGGCGGATACAGTGCAACTAATATCAATGGAGGCACTCCGGGAATTGGCGCAATGCGATTTTTTCAAAATGGTACGCTCGATGGTACATTCGATGGTGATGGAATAGCTCGTTATGATATTAATTCAGCAAATGGAACTTTCTCTCAATCGTACTTGAATAGCAATGATTTGTCATTGGTTGTCACCGGAGTTCGTTATGATCCTTCCTTCAATGCAAGATTCATTACAATATGCTTTGACTCCACAGGAGCATTAATGAGCACTTATGGAAACGCTGGTGTTTATACGGATGCCTTTTATGATATTAGCACCAGCGTATTTTCTGTGCAACTAAATAACAATAGTATTATTCTAGGAGCAAGTTTAATTAGTTCTTCAAATATCGTAGCGTTAATAAAATTGGATGCAAACGGACAGGTAGATTCTACCTTCGGTACCAATGGAAGTACACTGATAAACGATCCAATGTTGATCAATTTTAATGGGTTAAAATCAGTGGGAGGAAAGCTTCAGCTTTTAGCCGGAGCAAGTAGTTTAGCCGGCAACGGACTAATTATTCAATTAAATGCTAATGGCTCAATAGACTCAACCTTTGCCTCAAATGGGCTGCAATTAATCGATTTTCGTGCTAACGTTAGTGGAAATCAGAAAATGGTAAATTATACTACTCTTCCGGGAGGTGAAACACTTTACTTTGGACAAGGTTTTGGATTTGATGCAACACGTTTAACAAATGCCTCTAATGTTCCTCATATCAGTTTACTTAATAGTACTTCATTTACCACAACAGGTATCGGAACCTATCAATGGTACTTTAATGGTGTTTTAATTCCCGGAGCAACTTCTAACGTTTACGGCTTTACGCAAAATGGCTCGTATACAGTTGAACTAACAGGAGCATATGGTTGTACCTATATGAGTGATCCATTTGTACTCACCAATGTTGGAGTGGGAGAGGTGATGTTGAACGCTTCTAGTATTTATTATGATTCAGAAAACCAGATCTTGGTGGTGAAAAATTTACCTCAAGAAAAATCCTCAATTAAACTGTATACTGCAGAAGGGAAACTAATCTTGGATAATGTTATTAATGAAAAAAATGGAGAATATTCTCTAAGTACTTCTTTCCTTCCGGTCGGTATGTATTTCGCAGAAGTATCATCCTCTCACAATAGAAATACACACCGATTTGCAATGATTCGTTAATCCCGTTTTTAATTAACCAATTCTGGTTGGGGTTGTTTCACTTGTGCGACAACCCTTTTTTAATTGATGTTAAAAATAAAGCTTTGTAATGAGAATGGAGAGTTTATATTGGTAAAAGTGAAAATGGTATAATTCATTTATTCGTCTAAAAACTAAATTGATCGATCTCTTTACCAACATTTATTTCCGCATTAATTTTAAAAATCGCCTTACGCAGTTTGAATATTTTTTAACGAGCATAGATGTATAAATCATTTTTTCAGGGGATAAATGAAACTTTACCTCTTTCAAACTATTCTCTAACATGAACCTTAAAACGCGTTTACCGGGCGTCGTTTTAAAGTACTGCTCGCGCCGCATTGCATCTGCTTTGCTAAAATAATATTCGCATAGTAAAGGGATGAATGGTCGGCGAGGTGCGGTGCTTGCTGAGTTCCCCTCAGCATGTTCTTTCATTCTCCGAACAAAATCTGTCGTGTATCCAATATAAAATAGTTGGTCTTTCAAGCTGTATAACACGTATACGCCATATTTTGGATGTTCCATATAAAATAGTTCATGCCTCAATAAAAAATGAAGGCTTTTCTTAAAACAAAAAACCCCGAAGCAAGCTTCAGGGTTTTTTGTTTGATTTATATCCCGCCCTGCAGTAGAGAATCTCGCGTTGCTCGATTCACGCTTCACCGCTCCCTCTCCTGCCCCGATAGCTATCGGGGTCGACCAGGGACTATAAATATTTCTTTTTAAGCTTATCAATAATTTCAGGAAATTGCACTAAATTTTCTATGAACTTTTTTGATTTCATTTTTTTGATGTGCCTTTCAATTTTATAAGCTTGTTCACTGGTTAGATCACTAATGACTAAAAACAATGACCAAGGGACGCCATTTTTAGTAAAAGCATCATCATATTTTCCTGAATTATGTTCAATAACGCGTCTATTAGGGTCATCAGAAGTACCGACATAAAAACGATTAAGTTTTTGAGAATACAAGATGTATACAGCGAAATTCATTGCAGAAGGAATATCCATAAAAAGCAAAAAGGCTACCTAATTAAGGTAGCCTCTACTGCACCGCTCCCGAAGGTCAGGAAATATCAAACCGATTTAGGGATGATATGTTGATATTCAATGAGTTGATACGTTTTTGGGAGTTGCAAAATAAACTAAAGGCAAATAGACTAAACTCATTTAAATAGCCTTGACTCTCTTTTGAAGATAACCAATTAACTTTCCATCTATCATGACATATTGCATTTTTCATAATTGGAAGTTCTACTCGATTATGATAAATCACTGAATTACAGATGGTTAGTAGTGTTTTGTCGTTTTTTTCGTGATTTTGGCAGTTTTTGAGGTTTAAAACATGATTTAAATGCTCCTTCGGATCATAACCTGCTTGTGGATTAGTTTACTACTCAGAAACTTGTTACAAATATTGTCTATTTTAGTAACATAACATATCAATTTGCGTTACAAATTTATGTTAAAGTTGTAACTGATATTGTTATTGACACAAATATTGACTATATTTGTAACATGGAAACGATTGTTAAAAGATCTATTAGTAAGGAAATTGAAGAAAGAATCCTATCAAAAAAGGATGGAGAAATCTTTGTGCCTTCAGACTTTAATGATTTGGGAGGAATTGATGCAGTTAAGACAACTCTTTCAAGACTTGCAAAAGAAGGAGTCATTAGAAGGATTGCACAAGGTATTTATGATAAGCCTAAGAAAGATCCAGAAATAGGAGCACTTACTCCTCCTATAGAAATTGTTGCTAAAGCAATTGCTCGAAGAGATAACGCCAAAATAGAACCTACTGGAATAATGGCGATGTATCTACTCGGACTAACTACACAAATTCCTATGAAGGCGGTCTATCTTACTGATGGCTCTCCAAGGGAAATACATATCGGAAACAGAACGATTAAGTTTAAAAGCGCAAGCCCCAAATTACTTTCCTTAGAAGGAGAAATAAGCAAATTAGTAATTCTTGCCCTTAGGGAGCTTGGCGAATCTAATCTAACCAATGAAAAAATAATCAAAAAATTGAAGATTGTTCTAATGGAAGAAGACGAGAAAAAATTTGAAAACGATAGAAGAAAGGCTCCGGGTTGGATAGGGAGTTTTTTAAAAAATATTACTAACGAAAAAAATCAATTAGAAGGATGGAATTTTTAAAAATCGAAGAAGGCAGGCGACTAGATATAATAAATGAAACGGCAGCAAAAATGGGAGTCTTGTCTCAAGCTGTTGAAAAGGATTGGTGGGTAACCCAAACCTTGAGAGCACTATTTACTACAAGATCGGCAAATTACTTAGTATTTAAAGGAGGAACATCGTTAAGCAAAGGATGGGGTCTCATACAAAGATTTTCAGAAGACATTGATTTAGCACTTGATAGAGCAGCTTTGGGAATTACTAAAAATGATGATGAAATTTCCGGAAATGGAATTACCAAGATGCGTGCTGCATCTAAGCAATTTGTTAGTACAACGCTATTAAATGAGTTAAAAGAAGCGTTAAATGGAATTGGAATTCCAGACGAACTATTTGCGATTGAGGTTGTCGAAACTGAAGAAGAAGGAACTGATCCGCATGTTTTATTAGTGAAGTACAAATCTTTGACAGAGCCGAACGAGTACTTTAAACCTGAAGTGAAAATCGAAGTAATGGTGCGTTCAATGCTAAATCCACATGAAGTTCGTCAAATTAGATCATTTATCGGTGACGAATTCCCGAATACCTCCTTTACGGATCCCAATTTTGAAGTAGTATGCGCTCATCCTCAAAAAACATTCTTGGAAAAAATATTTCTTCTCCATGAATTGTTTGTAGCAGGATCAACAAAAGATGGACGATTTAGATCGAGACATCTAAGTGATATTGAAAAGATCATGGATACTGAATTTGGTCGAGAAGCAATTGAAAACACTTCACTTTATGATTCAATTGTAAAATTTAGAGCCAAATTTACTAAAGTAAAGAATGTTGATTACGGTACGCACTCTCATCAAACTATAGATTTCATCCCACCAATTGAACTAAGAGGCTCTTGGGAAGAGGATTACGCTGACTTGGCTGAAAACATGTTTAGGAATGATGAAAATACATTAAGTTTTCCTGAAATTATTGCCCGTCTTGAAACACTAAAGAAGAGATTCAGGGAAAAAGGGGAAATGTTATATACAGGAGATGCCGAGTCCAAATCGTAGATAAGAAACTCCTTTTATTAACAATAACACCCATAAGATCAGCAGTTTGGGTGTTTTTTTGTAAAACTTGTATAGTTTTTGTATGTTTGTGTATGGTTTCTAAAAAAGAAGAGCTTAATAGTCGTGAAAAGAACGCTGTACGCATAATCCGGAATTACATCATGAATGAAGGCGAATTACCAACTGTTCGTGAACTTATGTCTGAGATGGGGTACAAATCCCCACGGTCTGCTGCTGAAGTACTTGAAAAGTTGGCAACAAAAGGCGTTTTACAACGAGCTTCCGATGGTAGTTTAAAATTCATTGATGTTGATACTGAAGATTCCGAAAGAGCAGAAACGGTGGGCGTTCCGCTTGTTGGAGAAGTTGCTTGTGGAACACCAATCTTCGCTGAAGAAAATATACGAGCCTATATTCCGGTTTCAGTGAAACTTGCTAAGGCACCAAACAAGTATTTCTTTCTACGAGCGAAAGGCGATTCGATGAATCAGCGAGGTATTAATGACGGGGATCTTGTATTAATCAAACAACAAAACACCGCAACTAATGGAGATTTGGTTGTGGCATTAATTGATGATTCAGCAACGATTAAAGAGTTACAAAAGACAAATGAGATGGTGATACTTCTACCACGATCAACAAATGCAATTCACCAGCCAATCATTCTCACACAGGATTTTCAATTACAAGGTATTGTGATAACATCAATTCCTAACTTATAAAACAATTAGAAATGAAAAAGAATCAACACGTAGTTCCGAAAGGTAAAGACTGGGCAGTTAAAGGAGCAGGAAATGAAAGAGCCACTGCAATTGTCCCAACACAGGCTGAAGCTATTAAAATTGCAAGGGATATCGCAATCAATCAGAAATCTGAAGTTGTGATACACCGCTCCAATGGAATAATTCGAGATAAAGATTCCTATGGACATGATTCAAACCCTCCAAAAGATAAAAAACATTAACGAGAATGAATGTTGAAATTCCTGGTACACTTTTAATTCTTGGACACAAGGAAATTTTCGGTGAGAATCCTCCAGATCAGAGCGGTAGAATTTCGCTATTAGAAGGTATTGACAAAGATGCAATACTTCATGAATTAGCATCATTAAATTTACGCCAATTACCACCTCTTAGTGTATTGATCAAATATGATGAGCCTTTTCAAATGCAAATGTTACATCATTTATCAGGATCCAATGATTGCACAAAGAAACCTTATATAAAGGCGTATGATCATGCAGTTGTTGATCTAAGAGACAGAGGAATGCCTATATTGTTTAATCGTTCTGCTACCTTATTTGCTATTCAGGAAATAATAAGCAATTATAATCCCACAACTGTTACCAAAGATCATTTGGGACAAGACGAGTTTGCTTGTATTTTGAAATATTATTCCTGCGTTAATTCAGTCCTTGCAGAATACAAAAAAAGTGAGGAGGCGAATAATCTAACAGGAATAGAAAGGTTAACCTCGGCATCAGTCTTTTTAAATGAGTTAATGGTTGTAACTAATCCGTTTCAAATTTTTGATCGATATGTTGAATTAATTAGCTGGTTCCGTCAGGATCAAATATTGAGAAATGAGATACAGGTTTATTTCGATTCAATCGGATTTACTCCAGAGCAATTAATTCTTCACATATCAGGAATCTATATAAATAATTTAGCCCAAAATATTTCTGATGAGTACATGTATTTGTATCAATTACCAGAAACGGGAGAAGAGCGGAAGATATCGGAATCAATATTCAACTTTCTAAGTCGGAGAGATCTTGTCACATCGTCTCTTACGTTGGAAATTTCAGAATTGAAAAAATCCCCGGTTTACTTTGACAATGGCAAAGGATGCTATTTACTGCTTGACAGCCTTCTTCTTGCTGAAAAATTATATGAAACCTTTATCAATGATTTTTGGTTTGATCATATGAAGAGAAAATGGAAAATTGCAGAGTACCGAGGTGTTATTGGGAAGTTTTTTGAAGAGTATTGTTTTAAAATACTTCACGGAAGTTACATTAATAATCCTGAATACATAATTAAGTCAGGGAAGGAATTAATTATGGAAACTTCAAAGGGGCAGATTGAATTAGCGGACGGATTATTGTTGAAGGATAACAACGTTTGTCTTTTTGAGTTTAAAAGTTCAGGGGTTTACACAGACCAGAAACAAAGTACAGAATTTTCATTATATCGGTCGAATCCAGAAGTGTTTTATAAAAGTTTCGGAATAAGCCAGTTAGGAAGTGGTATAATTAATTTAAGAGACAGACCCGATTTGTTTAAGGTAAATCTTGAACATAAGGAAAAAATAAATGTATTCCCGATTTTAGTCGTTAATGAGAAAATTGCCATGAATCCATATTTAATTGGAATACTAAATGATAAACTACGGGAATACTTAAAGGGTAAACCTTTGGGAAATCTTACAATATTCAATCTGACAGTCTTTCATGTGTCAGATCTCGAAAGTTTATGTTCAGGGATTGATAGAACTCCATATTGTATTTTTGATGTTTGTAATATTAATTCAGCTGGAGCAATTTTTCCACGTCCGGTTGGAGTGACAATAAATCGTTTAGACATTAAAAATAGAAACAAAATGATTTTTCCAAAGTTTGCAGGCTATAAAAACGACTCATCAAGACAAGAACATAGCGCTTGACATGACAATTTGGTAGTCCAGGCAAATCAGCTATATGACAATTAGACTTCAATATTCAATGATACTTTTACAAAATGAACAAGTAATTAATATATTATTATAACGCATGTAAATAAGTTACATGCACGCCTTAGGCAGATACTAAAAATAAGATTTGATAAATGGACAATTATTTAACCAAACAAAAGCCCGAAGAAATAACAGACTTCTTTTTTAAAATCACCAATGATTTTTCGACTTCAATTGAAAAAGTCAAAACAAATAATTCAGTACTCGACATTACGAACGACTCTCGAATTGTAGTGTTCACAACCCTTAGAGAAGTTGCAAATAGTTCACTCCTTTCGAGTGTTTTTCTGAAAGATTATCTCACAAAAAAGGAGTGGTGGAAAAACAACAAAAATTTTTCTTTACCTTCGACAGAATTAGAAAGTTATGCTGAAGCAAGAATTTACTCTTATGGAGTAGACTTAAGCACAAATTACATTATTCTAAGTTTTACTCATTTTGAAAACTCTTTAAGGAGTATTGTTAAAGCTATTCCAAATTCAAAATTTCCTGACGCATTAGAAGACTTTTGGAGAATAAGGGACTATCTAATTGATTATGCTGCTATTAATTCTGACTATAAAAATTTGATTAAGATATTTCAAACTATCCGTAATTCAAATCACAATGGAGGATTCCATACTAAAGACGACATGACCGTAACTTACAAGTCTCAGATTTTTACTTTTGAAAAGTTCAAACCAATTAAATTTGATTTGTGGAGTACAATAGAGTTTATAATGACAGAATTAAATCAATTTCTTTTTGACTTGGTAACCGCACCAAAAATTAATCGTATTCACTTTATTCAACATCCATTTGGAACAATTAACTTTATAAAAAAATAGAACCATGAAAATAATTAAAATCTCAATTTTTATTTTAACATCAATTTTATTTAGTGTTTTACCAACGCACGGACAAAATAAAGACCCCGAATTTGTAGGCGACACTTATTTATTAAAAGCTGACAGTTCTCATGTTGATTTAGATAAAGAGTTCGGCAATTATACTTCGGGTGTTTCTTGGTCATCAAACTCATGGAATGCACTTTCCCTTGAAATAGCTGGAGGAAAGGCACAAACAAGATTTTCTACAAGTGAAAAATTACAATTAGTAGTTCGTGCCGTAGATAATAACTCAGATCCTTTAACAATCATTACAATATATAAATTCAAAGCCAAGAAGAATACCAGGTCGGTGGTGCTGAGCGAAGATAATTCCGGCACCCTAATGAAAAGTCGCACTAACTCTAATGATATGATTCTATTTAGCGGCAAAAAATATGGAACATCGTCTTACCTCATAATTCTTAGAACCCTTAAAGCTGGAGAATATGGAATAGTAGTATCAAATCCTAATAGTAAAGACCAGAAAAGGACAATTGTATCTTGTTTTGGAATTGACGAGTAAAAGAAAGAAAATATTCACGGAAAAGCGCCAGCAGGTAACAGCATAGCTTTGCGTCAGTTTGCCATCTAACAATTACTCGCCTACTCTTTACTTTGATGCAAATCTTGCTCGGCAAACCGAACGCCAAGCTGCAAACCGATAAGCCACAAAAAAGAATTGAAAAAATGAAAGAAGTAGAAGCAGAACTTGCAAGGTTAAAACAAAATAACAACGAGCTGTCTTTACAGAACGACCAATTGAAAAGTGATCTTTATAATCTTAGACATAACTTTGAATTACATATTTACACTGCCTTTCAATCTATCCTTCAAGACAGACGAGCTTTTTACGAACCTGGTACGGTTACTTTCAAATTAAAAGATGGGAAGTTCAGTAAAGAGGTAAGTGTTGATCCGAGGGACTTAATTTGCGTTTATACACCAATTAAGGGGCGCAAGAAGGCATTTATACTACGGGAAGATATTATTTCTCCTGCCGGGCAATCTCGTGAAGTATACCGCCAATATGAACTAAATAGCAACGAGCTCAATTATGATGAAATCAAGAAAATGATTGACCCCATTTCCAATAGATTTGTTCAAATTTCGAAGAATACTTTGGTTAATGTTGCATACTATCGTTTTGACAATAAGGATGAACTCATATTCGAACGAGATTTGAACAAGCACCAGGGATTTTCACGGTTTTCGATTAAAATGAAAGAATCTGGCGATTTGTTTTGGTTGGTAAAAATGCATTGGCAGGAAAATTATTCGTTACAGAAACGAATAACTGATTACATGAATGGAAAAGTCGGGTCAGGACGCCCTTAAGTTTGCTTCATACTTAAAAACTAAAAGGTATGAAAGAGCAACAATTCATTCATGCGGCTTTCCGCTCAGGAAACCCAAACTGGCCAAGCACTACTGGTAACGATTCCGGAAAAGGTAGAGGAAACAATCCTCCTGGAGGCGGGAAAGGCAAGTAAGTAATAACCCCGGCAAATGAGGGTAATCATTTCAATTTGCCGGGGTTACTCATAAGATTTGGCATGACTAACTTCAAAGGCCACCACTCAAAAAATTCAATCACTTAGGTCGATCAAATTTTATATTGCAACTAATTAGACTGTAAGAGGCAGTTTTTTAGAGGGATTTAGCCGAATATTAAAGAAGAAAGCTCTCAGCTTTTAATTGCAAGTTAGTCAATATATTTATCATTTGCTTTATTCTTTAAAAGCCATATAAGTCACCATCCCCATTTGCCAATGCTCGCATTATATTTTTTTCGTAATCTTCTTCTTCTTCATATCGAGGTTTTTTCTTGTATTTATATTCAACTTCAGGAACTTCTTTAGTTAACTCTTCTTCTATATCATGTATGTTCATATCATTGATTTTATCATTATTATCAATAAATTCATTAAAGCAATCATACTTTGAAAAGTCGTTGTTGATTTCTTCAATTAGCGATACTTTACCAACAATATTAATATGGCTTTCGGGAATTTGAACAGCAATATGAATGGGCCGATAATTATTTTGTTCTATCGATAATTTTTGAGACGTAATGACTTTTGCTCTATTGACTTTAGTGTTCTTAATAAAGAGATTTGCTATATTCTTTTTACTTCTAGTCGAGATAACTATTCGCTGAATATTAGCAATTCGAATGAGATTAATTACATATGCTTCTGGAAATTTTTCCGGGCAAATCCCATCTAATTTATTTACTATTTTAAGGTACCTTTCATACAAGTTATTGTATAAAGTTAATTCGTCTTCAGTGAACTTGAAGTTTACCCGATCAATTCCTATATTATGATAAAACTCTGCCATTACCTTATTGTGATTGAGTTAATGCCAACCAAAAGAACTGGAGATTAATGAAATAAAATTATATTCAAGAGGTATCATTGACAAATTTAATTAACAAAGCTGTGCTTTACAAGTTATTTGTTCGTTTGTTTCAAGTGATATGCCAAAAATATCTACTTTGAATCTCAAAATTCGGTCTTGTTGAATTATCTTCTTCTCCAGATCAATGTTTTTTTATCTTTTACCAAGTTTTCTTTTTACGTCATGTTTGCCTACCGAAGGTTAACCTCGGCTAACTGCGCAATAGAAGAATAAAGAATAGGATAGAATACAAGATTAAACTAACCTAAAAAAGAAAAGAATAAACAATAGAGTAGGAAAGAATAGAAACCCGCCTCTGTCCGCCAAGGCTAACCCCGTTTTGCCAACTTCCCCCGGACATTAGGCAAAGCATTCAAGAACTCATGAATGAATGCCTGCAACAATAACCAGGCTATTTCACCGTCCATTTCTTTTGAACGCCAATATTTGACCGTTACCCGTTTTGAAATTCTGTGCTCGGTAAGGTAAATTATGACTTGCTCGGTGCGAGTAGTATTGAATGCCAGATAAACAACCTCTTTGTTTTCTTCTTCTGTGTGCTGAGCCCAAACGATGGTTGGATAGATGGTGTAATTGTAAAATGAGAAAATGGGTTTGTCAATATCGGGCTTGAACTTATTGTAATAAACCAACCGTTCGAATTTCATTCGCTTGATGGTGTACATAGGCTGTTTTGTTGAATGATGATTAATATAGGAACTTGAACGTTTAATCCAGACAATACAGAATAACTTTGTTCATCTATGATATCATTGCCAATACGGAATTGATTTATTTCATTAAAGACTTCAACATAGGCATTGACTTGCTCAGAATATCCTTTGATATAAGTTTCAAACTCAAGGCGTGAGATCACCCCACATTCTGTCAAAATAATCTTACTGAATCCCATCTCCAACATTTGTTCGAAGAGGATTTTATTATGATAACTGGATAGCGGTTTATTCAGTATTTCAGTAAGTTTCAACATCAAATGTCAGTATAGGACTTTAAAAGTGGATAAATAGTGTATTTCATGTGAATTGATAGCATTGTTCATTATGGTGTATTTTTCACTCAATGAATCGTTGATTTTTACAACTATCGAATTCAGAGCGTAATCGCAATCCATCCACTTTTATAAGTTGATATAAGCGTCTTTGATTTGTTCTTGTGATAAGCCGATATATCGTCTGGTAACTGCAACCGAATTGTGATTGAAGATCGAACTCAGCAGAATAAGGGCAGCTTCACTGCGATCATTCATTTCGTAAACTCGCTTCCCAAATGTTTTGCGAAGAGTATGAGAACTGCCATTTTGAACTTTAACCCTACAATACTGGAAAATTGAATGTAGTTTCCGGTTGACGAACTGTTTAGAGAGTACTCCACCTTTGCGATTGGTAAAAATGAAATCTCCAGCGCAGATTTGCTTTTTTCTCTGAAGATTTGAGTAAGAGAATACTATGATCTCCTTTAAAGAAGAGTTAATAGTTATCCTCCTGTGTTTACCAGTTTTCCTCTCTGCAAGTTCAAAATAATCCTTCTCAAGTATATCATGCCATCTTAATTGAAGTATATCTGATAAACGAAGTCCGCAATAACATCCAATACAAATCAACAGTAGGAACCGGTATTCAGTAGTTTTCTTAAGCCGGTCAACCAGAATTAGGAATTGTTCCCACTCAAGAGCCGTACATTCAGTTTTACAGTATTTAGTTGCCATAATAGAGTTACGTTTCAGTAACCTGTATTTGTTACAGATTTTGAAACATACTCCTTTTTCAAAACAATCTTATTTGACGTAAACTATTGAAAATGTGTTGATAGTGAGAAAGTGTTTCACTTTTCATAAAAGTGAAACAAATCCATAGAAAAATTACAATGTTAAATTCACTGCAATGGTTTTTTTAAGAACAGGGATATTCATTTCCGGTACGTCTATGTAAAAACTTAACTGAATGCCTGGATTAGCAATCACAATTGGCATCAATGCAGTCAAAATCCATTGAGAAGGATTGTATTCACCGAAGTTTACTACTTCTTCAACATAGTCCTCAATGCAAAAATCATAGAAGGGAAAATCTTGATCAATATTCGATTCAATTCCTATGATTGTTATTCCATAAAACCATGCACGATAAGCTACATGCCAGAGGTCTTCAACTGTACATTCAATAAATCCATTTTTGACTTTTAAATTTTTGTATAAAAGGTTTTCCCGAACGGATATTTCAAAATCGTTTTTCGAATTGTTATGCAAAAAGTTGTTCAATTTTTTATTTGCAAGTAGAGTTGTTTTCATAGCGATACATTTTTCAGTAATGACTTATGAAAATAAATACGAAAAAAAATGTCAAGAACTTGCTTAATACTCCCAATCCGAATGATCAAGTGGAAAACGATTCAATTCTTCCTTTAAATGTTTCCAATTTGGAAGATGCTTGCTAAGAATGGAAAGAAAGCGATCATTATGATGCCGTTCGAGCAAGTGTACCAATTCGTGGGCAATTATGTACTCCAAACAAGCTACAGGCTTTTTAATCAATTCGAGGTTGAGAAGTATTCGTTGTGTTTCGATTGTACAACTTCCCCACTTTGTTTTCATTTTACGAATACCCCAATGCTGAACTTTTACTTTCAAGATCTTTTCCCATTTCGTAATCAATGGTGAGATATGGTCTTTCAGTTGATTGCGATACCAATCAGAAAGAAGTTCGTTTTTTTGTTCAATAGATGTTCCGGGACGAACATAAAGGTCAATTCTACTATGCCGAACAATAATTTTAGGCTTGTCTATTGATTCAATTACATTTAACAAATACCGCTTGCCCAAGTAGAAATGGCTTTCACGGTTAACGTACTCCTTTGAAGGAAGTCTTTTTTGTTTTTCAAAATTTCGCTGTTGGCGTTTTATCCAACCCAATTTTGAAATAGCAAACAAGCGAATGGAATCATCAGTAGTATGCAATGGAGTAGCAATACGAACACGACCTGTCGGTGGATAGACCGCCAAGTGGATGTTCTTGATGTCTTTTTTTACGACATCAATTGTTATATTGCTTATCTGAATTTGCTTCATCGATTAATACTCCGGTTGTTGCTTGATAATGTCGAATATAGCATCAACAAGTTCATCGTCCTGCACATGTTTGCGGATTGCTATTCTTATCTCCTTCTCTTTGGCTTTATTCCCTCTCCAACTATCTTTTCGTGTATAAAGTATTTCTTGGTCAAGTGCTACTGTTAACTTTTCATCCTTGTTAACGTTATCGTAAATTGCTCGCTTTCCTCTTGAATTTACTGTAGGAGGGTACTGTCCGCTTGATTCAGGTTTTTTAACGTTCTTACTTAGCTCAACAATCTTTCGGAGGTATTCTAAGTATTCAATCTTCGCCCTCTTACGTTCTTTAACCAATTCTTCAAGTAGAACACTCATTTTTTCAAAGTACTTGGGGTTGGTTGGTGTTTCGTCAATGATGAGTCTTCGAATATTATTCTCAATGGTTTCCGCCATCGCTTCTTTACTTTTACGGATGGAATTTGGCAAACTCTTTTCGGCTTCATCCATTCCTCGCTCAACAATCAGTTGAATTAAAGAAAGGTCATCCATCTCAGATAATTTCTCGCTCTCATCTGCTTTAATGTACGAGTCGATCAAGTAACGCATGTCGGGTTCGTATGCTTTTAAATCAATCTTTTCCCCGCTTGCATTTTTTATTTCATCCCTCAATTTAACAAAGAAGTCAACTTCGCTCTTGATTGATTCTGATTCACAGTATGTGTAACCGGCATCTTCCATTTCATTCGCTAATGCAGCATAAGCTCGAATGAGTGAAGATGTTTGTTTATACAATGTAACACGCTTCGGTTCATTCTCCTTTAAATCAGTACTCTTTTCGGGATCTCCGCAGAAGTAACGTATGTATTGGATTTGCCCTTTTGGCATTTCCACTGGTTCAATTAATGCACGTAACCCTTCCAATACTTCTTCCAAGTGTTCACGACTCTTGGTAAGCCTATCAGTCAAAAGACCTTTTACATCTTCTTCGTTATATCCGTCAAATGCTTCTGAAGTGTAATCCTGAATGGATTTTTTCAAGCTATCAAACAAGTCTTTATAGTCTATCACATAACCATACTCTTTGTCATCTCCATCCAATCTGTTCACTCGACAAATTGCTTGGAATAATCCGTGATCTTGCATACTCTTGTCGATATACAAGTATGTTGCACTCGGTGCATCAAAGCCGGTCAATAATTTATCTACAACTATCAACAATTTTAATTGTGCTGGCTCATCAATGAACTTGGTCTTTGCTTCTTCTTCAAACGCTTCGGCAGTTTTACCGTTCAACATTTGATTGTAGATCTCGTATTGCTTTAATTTTTCGGTAATGGCATTGTCGGAACTTGCTTCTCCTTTAATATCGCTTACCGATGGGTTATAACTTGTAACTATTGCACATTTACCAGCTAAGTCTGTATGCTGAAAAAGTTCGTAGAATTTACACGCTTGATAAATGCTTCCACTCACCAACATTGCATTTCCACGACCACTCATCAAACGTGGTTTGGTACTCATGTCGAATACAATGTCCTTGACAATTTGTTCAAGACGAGACTTAGAACTCAACACTTTTTGCATCGTTCCCCATCGTTTTTTCAATTCAGTTCGTTGGTATTCGTTAAGTCCTTTTGTTTTTGAGTCGAACCACTGGTCAATTTTACTTTGAGAAGTGATATATTGATCAATATCACGGGCTTCATATAACAAGTCAAGAACAACTTTATCTTTTACTGCTTCATCGAACTTATAGGTGTGTATATACCTGCCAAATACTTCTAAACTGGTTTCCTTATCAGCCTTCAAGAGTGGAGTTCCGGTAAATCCAACAAACACGGAATTAGGCAATATCATTTTCATTGCCTTGTGAAGTTTTCCGCTTTGTGTCCGGTGGCATTCATCTACCAATACATAAATATCACCCTTCGCTTTGAAATCCTTTGGAAGGCTCTTTTTTAGATCTTCGATGTATTCATCGTAATCGGGCTCTTCTTTATTCCCGAATTTATGAATTAAGGAACACATCAACCACGGAGATGCTAAATTCAATTTTTCAATGAGATCGGCTCCTGACTTAGTTCGAATGATTTCTTCGTTTACTCCTTTAAAGACTTTCTCAATCTGCTTATCAAGTTCATCTCTATCTGTGATGATCAGTACACGGGAGCCGTTAATATTCTCACGAATCCATTTTGTCAGCCAAACCATCACAAGACTTTTACCTGAACCTTGCGTATGCCAAATAACACCGCCTTCTCTTCTCTTTAAGAAATCTTGTGCAGCCTTCACTCCGAAATACTGATTCACCCTCGATAATTTCTTTATCCCTCTATCGAAGACTACGAAATCATGCAGCAGTTCCAAAATTCTTTCCTTACGGCAAACGCAATGAATATGCTTGTCCAATAAGTTTTCTGAAGGGTATTCTTCCTTCCACATTAGGTAATATTTCTCCGGTGTTTCAATCGAACCGTAACGTAAGCCCTCCGTATCATTGCCCGCCATTACTAATTGCATCGTAGTGAAAAACGGACGAATGAATGTTCGTTTCTGATTGTCGATATTCTGACGAATTCCTTCGCTCACACTAATCGTACTACGCTTCAATTCCAAGACAGCAATAGCAATCCCATTGATGTAAAGTACAATATCAGGGCGTTTTGTGTTTTCGCCTCTAATACTAACTTCCTCTGCAAATGAAAAGGTATTATTGTTGGGTTTCTCCCAATCTATGAAATGAACCGTTTCTTTTTGTTTGCCAACTTCTTCTTTTTGCTTTGCTCCATAACGAAGTAGTTGATATACATCCTTATTTACATCGTAAAGGCTCCTGTTTTGATCTCCGGCAGTCTTGATCAATTCAGCAACAGCCCGACTAATCAAAACTTCGGAATAACCACGATCAGTTAAATGTGATTTCAGAAGTTCTACTTCAATATTAGAGTTGTCCTCTCTATCTTGAAAATTACCCAGGTAGTCGTACTTCAAATCGTTAGCTAAAAGCATTACGATTCTATCCTGGGTTTTGCGTTCTATTTCGCCTACTTTGCTCATGCTATTTATTCTATCGAAAAATATCTTATGTACTTTATTTCTCAGGAATAGTTCTTTCTGCTGTGACTGTTCCTTCCTCCTCTTCAATCTCCTGTTTGCCTCCAGTCTTAAATTCACTCGAAAAATCAAAGTACTCTTCCATTAGGGAACTTCCTGGAGCGTTTCCACAACATGAAATAAAATTGCTATATTCCTTTTCAAACAGTTCTTCATCAATTTGCTCCTGTGAATCCTGATTGAAACCGTGCCTTACTTGCAATGTTTTCATTGCTAAAAATTGTGATTTCAAATAAACGCAAGCATTAGCCAAGTGATATTTCTTTTTATCCTGAATTTCTTTTAGTTCAATGAGTAATTCACCAGTAAGTTGATAGAAACCGTATAAGTAATTCGTTGCTTCAGCAGATAAATAAATTTGATTGTCAGCGATGATCTCCTGATACTTTGTTAAAGATGCTTTGAATTTCATTACCGCAGAATCAATACATTTAAAGTCTACACAATTTCCCGAAAGTTCAATATGCAATTTTTGTATTTCGAATAATGTTTTTAAGAGGCAGGCGTAAACATCCTTTTCGTGTATGCGCTTTTCATTATCAACCACAAAGGTTTTTTCAATAGATTTCGAAGTAGAAAGTTTTTCCACTTCCAATTTTTGTTCGAGTTCTTTTAGCTTTATATTGTGTTGATTGTTCCATCTAATTATTAAAAGAGGCAATAAGACACTTGGCAAACCGAATCTCAATATTTCAATGAAGGCATTTATGTATGGTTCCATTTGTGTTTCTAATAAAAGTTATAGTAGTATCCCGTTCATATATCTTTTGTGCCAACTATTTCGAAAATATTTTGCCAAGCAAATAACCAAGCAGTACAATACCTCCTATAGTAACAGCCGTATCGAACAGCTCTTCTTTATTTCGACCAGCTATATAGTCCTCGTACTGTTTTTTAGAAATAGAGTTGTTTTTCAAAAGCAATAGCATATACTCATCGGCTTCTGGCTTTGATGCCAACTTATTTTGAACTTTTTGGTTTAGTTCAAATAACCTGTTAAAATCTAAATTGTTATTTGTTTCCATTGTTCCTCCTTTCACCAATTAACATGAAAATGTCTGGAAGATGTGGTACAATTTGCTTTTGAAATTGATCCAGTATTTGCTTCTGATACTCTAAGCTCGTTTTCAACCTTTCCAACTCAACATTCTGTTTTGCAATAAGGTCTTTATTTGCATTTACCTTATTGTTACACTCGTCCATTTTGTCTCGCATGAAATCCTTTAGGTTGTGTTTGGTCGTGTAAAAAGTTATTACGACTGCTACAACACTTGAAAGAATATAAAGCAGATCTTTTAAAGGTATTGATTCCATTCTTTGTTTAATTAATGTATGATAAATTACTCACTAAAAGGGGTTCAAATCAACCTAATTTTACCTGTTAATAATGATTGCATCATTCCTTGCTTAATTTGGTTGTACTTAGATTGTTGATTTTCCAATAATGTAAGTTCATCATCCAGAGATCGCAAAGTTTTAGCTATATTAAATTGTTCTTCTTTTATCTTTGGGCAGTTAATTTTAAAGTCAGAAATGTTTTGTAAAGACAAGTTCGCTTGCGCACCTTGTACACTAATTCCCAAAATATGGTTTTGGATTTTACGGCTGTTTAAATAGTAGAACAAGAAATCACCATTTATTTTTGAATCATCCTTAAGTCGTATAATAGCAAGAGCTTGATTAGTATTTGCTGGTAATATGCTTTCATTCACCAAAGCAACCCTACCTAAAGCACCTGCAATTGAAAAAAGAAGATCCCCGACTTTGAGTTGGGATCGGTTTAATATCTTATGAGTAAGATTATCAATATATGCAACTTTATCGGGGACAATTTCACCTTTCGAAGTAAGTGATTCTATTTTTATGAAATTTATTCCCCCATTTTTAAACTCTTGACCAATTGAAGTTGGGGTTGTGCCTTTCGTAATAAGTTCACATGACTCATATAAATCATAAGTGACCCAATCCACTGTCGGCTTCAACAACTCCTGCATAACTCCCTGCTTAATCATCCTCTTCTTCTCAATCAACTTCTCCAAATTACTGATCAGCGAATCTATATTGCTTAGGGCGGTGGCAATGGCTGTTTGTTCGGAGTCACTCTTAGGAAGTGGGATTTTAAATTCAAATAAGTCTTTTAATGTGATACTCGCTTGATTAGCGTTACCTCTAAAAATAAGTTCTATGTATTGCAAATACCTTTTCGTCCGGAAATGGCTTAACAAAAGTGCCTGAATTTCCTTTTTGCGCTTTTTGGATCTTATTAGAACAGCATTCTGATTTAATAAACATCCTTCAAACTCCTTGGAGACCATTATTACTTTTCCAACCATTGAATCATACATTGGCGGTTTAGAACCAACGGTTGAAAATATTAGGTCGCCTTCGTCAAGTTTCCAATTGTTAAATTGTTTAGCAAATTTCTCTTCCAAATATATACCGTTCTCTTTCTTAACTGAATCATACGTAGTATCACTTACTCGAATTATCCGGATTCCATTATCTTTATAATCGTTTGATTTAAATGCATAACCCTTGGTGTAATCGACAATTTCACCAAAGCTAAACACCACCCAATCTGTTGGGATTAATCCAACTTCGGTTTGCTTATAACTTTTCTCTACTACTGCCATGTAAAGCCCATTTTGGTAAGATTATTTTCAACTTTCTTCTCAAGTACTTGAATCTTCTGTATTTGAGTTAACAGTGTTTCTTGATAACGTTCAATGAGTATAATTATCCTTTGGGTTAATTTTTGGCTAATTCTATTCATCTCTGAATGAACCGCATCATTTAATGTATGAAGCCACTTATCACCAACAATTAAATCCTTAATTTCCTTTTCAGAAAGCAAACCGAATTTCTTCAATAATGCCTCGTCCAGTTTAGCCTCAGCTTCTTTGATTAATTTGTCTTGCTCAGATATTTTGTCGGTTAAGTTTATCCACCTACTCAACATCATGAACTCATCTGCATCAGAATATTCTTCTTTAGATGCGTAATCGTATACTTGTTCAGCAGCTAAACTTAGTTGCTTTTTGTTCACTGATTTTTCAAGATGCTTGATACGTTTTTGAACCATTGCTTTATTCACCTTGTCTTTATCGTTCTTCACTTCAGAGAACAATCCCTCTTCACCACCATGTTCCTCTTCTAAATCACTCAATTGTTGTGAGAGTTCATCTCTTTTTAATTGCAAATCATCAATTGTCTGTTGCTCGGATTGAAAGTATTTCTGTATTACCAATGCCTTAGGAATGAGTAGTCCTTCCCATTCCCTTTTTTTATCCTGCTTTTCTACAACTCTTCCGGCTAACCAACCATCTACAACAAGTGTGTAAACATCGTCTTGCATTGTGTCAGACCAGTATTGCATTAAGTTTTGATAAACATCGTATTTGTCAATCAGCTTCAAATTCGAAAATCGGTTTAACAGATCTTCGGAAATCTCTTTAATCAAGTGCTTTGGTTTATCCCCTATTTGAATAACCTCAAGAACAGGAACAACACTTTTCTTCCAACCATTAAACACATCTTCAACTTCCGCTTTATACGCCTTGAATTCCGGATGATTGTAAATCGTAGCTTTGATTTCTTCTTTTGGTACGTTTAAATCAACATACTTGGGACGAACATTCTTTTTGAAAAGCGTATTTCGCAATGCTGGATATACTTCCCAATACGGTTGAAGCGCATCAATGTCTGCCAATGGTATTCCACCTAACAAATGAGCTTCGATGTCTTGTATGTCCTCTTGCTCCTGCGAGTCAATATAACGAGGAATATTCAGGTTAAATTCATTGGCTTCAATTTCAGCCACAGGAACTAATCGACTGAACTTTTCTATTTCAGTTTGGTTGTTGAAGGCATCGACAATTTTATGAATGTCTTGATCACGTAAACGATTTTTGTTGCCATCCTTCACAAATCCTTTCGATGCATCAATCATGAAAATGCCCTTACGAGCCAACGCATTTTCCTTGTCAATGATGATAATCGCAGCAGGGATACCCGTACCGTAGAATAAGTTTGCAGGCAAACCTATAATTCCCTTGATATAACCTCTACGAATAAGGTTAGTCCGGATAGTGCCTTCGGCACCACCACGGAATAAAACACCATGAGGTAAAATCACAGCACCCTTTCCGGAGCTCTTTAACGAACGAACGATGTGCAAGAGGAAAGCATAGTCCCCATTTTTGGTTGGAGGGATTCCAAACCCTTTAAATCGCTCGTACAAGTCATTTTCAGCATCCAATCCATTACTCCAAGATGCATAACTGAAGGGAGGATTAGCCACTACATAATCAAAAGTCTTCAGCGTTTTGTCCGGGTTAAGGAAAAGAGGGTTAGCAAGAGTATTATCTTGCTTGATTTCCCCAGTTGGATTATTGTGCAGAATCATATTCATTTTCGCCAAGGCTGCTGTAGCATTATCGTTCTCTTGCCCGTATATGGTTAAACCCTTTTCCGTTTCATCAGCAGCTTTCAATAAGAGAGAGCCACTTCCGCATGTCGGATCATAAATCGTTTGATCCTGGCTTTTAGCGTGCTTAATTCCAATAACGTTAGCCAGAATGCGACTAACCTCGGCAGGTGTATAGAACTGTCCTTTTGATTTACCTGATTCTGTTGCAAAGTGACGCATCAAATATTCGTAAGCATCACCTAAAAGGTCATCACCGTCAGCTCTATTTTTTGAAAAGTCTAAAGAAGAATTCTCGAAAATGGAAATGAGGTTTGACAAGCGGTCTTGCATGGCTTTATCCTTGCCAAGCTTATCACTGTCGTTAAAGTCTGCCACATCTATTACCCCACGTAAATCATTTGCTGTAGCCAGCTTACCAATGATTTTATTTAATCCATCACCTATGTCTTTCTTCCCTTTGAGTTGAACCATATCAGAAAACGAACCACCTTCAGGGATTTCAATCACAGCATCTTTGCGTCCGGCATACTTGTCGCTAACATACTTTACGAAGAGCAAAGTCAATACGTAGTCTTTGTACTGAGAGGCATCCATTCCGCCACGTAGTTCATCGCAACCCTTCCAGAGTGATGTATAAAGTTCACTTTTCTTAACCGCCATTATTTCTTTTTATTTACTTGTGATTTCTGAATTTTTTCTTCGGCAATTTGAATTGCCTGTAATGCGAGAGGTTGGTCTTTAAGCTCCATCAACACCTTATCACTTAGATAAGCGAGTAGAATATCATTTCCGTCTGTCTTATAAAACTTTGATAGTGATTTCACTTGCTCTACAGTCGGAAGTCTCTCATCCCTTTCAATCTTCGACAATAGCGTTTGATCCATATTAACAGAGGCAGCTACTTCACGAATAAGAAGATGTCTCCTATTTCGCAGCTCTCGCAATGTTTCTCCAACTCTTTTCATCTGAATAATTTTGACAGGACAAAATACGTCTTTTTTTGAATTCAAAAAACCCGCATTGCATCTAACTGTTTGTCAGTTGCTTACCAGCTTACTTGCTGTAAAAAATGAAAGCTCTTATTTAAACCCTCAAATTAACGGCTTATTTACCGTATCAAATTTAACACCTAAAGATCTACATAGAAACTGTCTTAACAGACTCGCACAAATTTTTTCTCCCAAATTTTTTTCAAAATTTCAGAAGCCCCTTTTGAAAAAATATTTCGCCAAATATTTTAGCGGAAAATTATCACCGTAACGCCAGATTTTCCCTGGATCGAAAACATGATAATTTCTAACTTACACAATATACTCCAAAGTTCACTGAGTTTGGAAAAACAATTTTAATTCCATTTTGAATGAACTTTTTTGTATATCAAATGATAGTGAAATTACACAATAGAATTCACCGGCTTTGATGTGCATTTTACACTTGTAACTTCCTGAAAAAAGATCCGTTTTATCAAGTATAACTTAAACGATTCTAAACTATGAAAACAAAAAACACCTATGAAGTAGTCAAGTATTTTGAGCTTGATGAGAGAGTGAATTTCAGCAACTACAAGGAAGTTGCAGTTAAGGTTAATTATAATTCAGAGCTTATAAATATTCTATTCGAGGATTTTAAAGATTACATCCCAAATTTAGTTCAAGAATTTGAGCCTAACAGTTATAGCGGTATAACGGCTGATGAAGATGAGTACTACAACCATTTATGGGTTGAAGCGGAACTCTTCAATTTCGTTGAAAATAATGTTAGCCATCTATCAATTTCGTCTGATAGCGGAACAATATGTCTATTCCTACTGATGTTGAAGCACTGCGAAAAATTCTTCACTCAAAGCGTTAATCCAGAGATATCAGAAAATGCACAAGCAATTCACTCTTTATTTGTAAAGAGCTTAATGCAATTGCGGTTTGGAGAAAAGACAGGTATTGTAATTTGTTACAAGAACAAAGGAGTTTTAACACCAATTCCTAATCAAGAGGAATTACAATCTCAAATTCTTAGTTGTTATGAGGAGAGGTACAATGAGGATGTTAATGGTTTTTTCAAATTGGCATGTTTAGATTTTAAATTGAAGAATTTTACAGGGTATAATGTCAATTCTAAAAAGAATGGGTCTATCATCCGGAGGTTTGCATTGGAAAATCTTGATATCATATTAGATGACCCAGATTTAGAACGAGGGGATAAGAATGTTATTATCAACGAACTTCTCGCAAAGGTTAATTTTCTTAAGTATAAACATGCAAATCGAAATATGGATGGCAATGTTGCAAAGGTCTATAAAAGTGGAATAGCAGATAGGATTGCTAAACAGTTTACATATGCTAAAAAGAGGCAACGAAATAAAGCGAATTAGTAATGCTTTTCGACTTAAGATTCTGACTTAAAGTTAGACTCCTCATTTAAAAGATTTCCTTAAGGAGAAGTGGTGTCGTGATTTTTGCATTTCTCCTTTTCTTACCTCCTTCCTTTGCCTAAAAAACAAAATGAATAAAACAAACAAAGGGGGAAGAACACCGGACAATGTACCGTTCTACTTCATCTTATTAAATAACCGACCTCCGAGTTGGAATTTCGTATTCAAACGCTTTGATCATCTTGGGACAGCAGTATTACTTGCTATATGCGAATACATGAGCCGTTCCAAGCATTTTCAATTGCGTTTAGACCCAGCTTTCTATGCTTTGTTAGAGCGGGATCACAAAATTACGAAAGAGCAATTTACCGAAATAGTAGAGTACGCTATTAGCGAAGTAGGTTTGTATGATCATTTCCTGTATAGACGGGGTTCACTATTCTCAATTGACCTCTTAAGAAATTACCACAATTCAGGCTATTTCAGAAATCGAAAATACAAAGCTGCTGACATTCTTTCTGCCATTAATTTCTTACGAGAAAAAGAACCTCCATTAACACTTGATGACGAATTCGAATCATTAATGAATTCATTGGGATCATCAAAAAGCGAAGGCGACAGCGATGAGGAACAACCACTATAAGTTGAAATTTAAACACTAATTACTAAAAACTACAATTGAATGAGTACAAGTTGGACATTTATGAAAGGCCGAAGCCTTACGTACAAGGAAATTGCAGAAAAAACATCAATTAAAAAGGAGGTCGCTGAAGATGGAGGCATCATTTTAGTGTTAGACGGAAACTACGTTCACACGTTCGTTCACTCCGATGATGAGCCGATTCACGGATTTACACGGTATGGCGGTAATGACGTTATGCCATTTTTGATAACATTAGTACGTGAATTTGATTTACACATTGTCTCGGAGTACTTTCTTCGGGAATACCTCGAAACCGATGACCCTATTACTGATGAAGATCTCGACCAGTACAGGCGAACAATTATTGAAATGATTCAAGAAGAAGATGAATTGTTGAAGCACGCACCAGACCAAACAGATGAAGATGATTCAATTTTTTATAACAGCGACATTATAGAATAAACATACCATGCAAAAGCTGTATCAAAAATTAAAACAGGTTCTTGAGAGGGGTGACACAAAAATCCAAATCGAGCCCGAACCAAATCGAAGAAAAGTGAAAGTTACCTATACGAGAAATGTGGGAGGGTGTATTACGGAGAACAAACTTGTAAGGGAAGAGTTATATCTTAAAACCATTAATACCTACAAACACGGTAAGAAGTCCGGCATGCAAATTATCACTACCGAAATATTTGAATTTACTGTACAACAAGGAGACCCTGCTGATCAACCCCTGAAAAGGCAATTAGCTCAACATGATACTCCTCATGATTCCGCTCGATAAATGCACCGCTATACTTAATCAAACGAAAGGGAAAAGAAAGTTCAGTGATAAGGAAGTTAAAGCAATTCGTGAGGTGCTTATACGCATGGCTGAGCTTGAATACTTACAATACCAAATCGAAAGTTTCACAAATTCTAAAAATAATAATAATGAAAGTAGCACTTTATGCCAGAACGGCAACTAAGCAAGACAAAAATCCAAATAAATCCATTCAAAACCAGATCGCAAGATTAACAACTTATGCAAAGGAGAATGATCTCACAATTTCTGGTGTATATTACGATGTCGCAAATGGGAATGATTTCAACCGTGTACAATTCGGTCAAATGTTGAAAGACATCGAATCTCGAGAAAATAAAATAAAAATGATTGTCTGTACATCTTCAGACAGGTTCAGTAGTTCATTATTGAAGGCGGTGGAGTTGTTGCACAAACTACTGAATGCTGGAGTGAAAATTAAATTCATTGATGACACCCCAAATGAAATTGAATTTAGTAGGGTTGAATCTGAAATATTAGGAACATACTATAAAAGGAAGAAAAAAATATGAAGGCTATTTTGTACACAAGAGTGTCGACAGACGAACAACGAAAACAGGGTTTTTCACTTCAAGAACAGGAGCGTAGTCTACGTTCCTTTGCAGAAAGATCGGGCATGGAAATTATTGGACATTACCAAGATGATTATTCTGCGAAAGACTTCAATCGCCCTCAGTTTAAAAAATTCCTTCAAGATGTTGAAACAAAGAGAATCCGCCCTGATATTTTACTATGTGTTCGGATAGATCGCTTCAGTAGAAATCTTCAGGATTCATTGGAAATGATTACCCGATTAAAAAAGCTTGGTGTTGAATTACGATTTGCGGATAGAGACTACAATACAGGAAATCCGGAAGATCTTATAATGAAAGTCATCGATATGGCGATGGCAGAAGTGTATAACGCAAGGCTTTCACTTAATACAACTAAAGGAATGCGAGAGGCAATGCGAGCAGGTAGATTTATGGGAAGAGCACCGGTCGGTTACCTGAACGACAAGACTACTAAGGGTATTTTATTCGACCCCATTGCGTCAGTTTTCGTTATTCGAGCGTATGAGCTGATGGCAACAGGAATGTATTATGCCGAAGAAGTAAGAAGATTAATTCGGGATGATTATGGGTACTACTTCACTAAGCAAAAGTTCCTGAATTTGCTTCGAAATAGGTTTTACTGTGGCTTAATCGATGTTAAACCCTGGCGTAACGAACCAGGGTTTAGTTTGAAGGGTCTTCACGAACCTTTGGTTAGTGAAGAGCTTTTCAACCGAGTTCAGTGGGTGATGAATAATAGAAAGAAGTCAAAAGGGCAAAGTGAATTAAGGCGAACTGAATTTCCACTTCGATCACTTTTGGTTTGTCCAAGGTGTGGCAGACATCTCACCGGGTCTGCCAGCAAAAGTAGGAATGGAAGTCTTCACCACTATTATCACTGCCAGAAAAAATACCACTGTGATTTCCGGGTGCGGGCAAATGTTGCGCATGACTTGCTTGAAGAATATTTCGGTAGCTTCAAGATTCAACCAGAGATAAAAAAATTGTATCGTTTCATACTGGAAAAGAAGTTCTCTCAGATGAACTCTGGCAAAGAAACCGATTTGAAAAAGATTAAGATGGAGATGTCTGGTTTAACTGCGAAACTCAAATCCCTGAATGAAAAATTCATAGCTGATCATATTGATGTGGAAACCTATTCTGCAATGAAAAAAAAGCTTGATGAAGAAATAGTTGAATTGAAAAATCGTGAAGCTCAAATCCTTGAACAAGAGTCGGATTTCTCACTTTACATCAAGAAAGGTTTCTCATTGGTTGACAACCTGAGACGTTTTTATCATAATGCTTCTGTAGAGATTAAACAAAAGATTGTTGGTTCGATATTTCCGCAAAAACTGGTTTTCGACCAAAACTCGTATCGAACCAGTATAGTGAACGAAGCTTTCCTCCTAATAACCAAGACTATCAATGAATTACAAGGGCATATAAAACAAAACGCCATCGTTTCCGATGGCGTTTTTGACGATGCTCCCTCTCCTGGGCTCGAACCAGGGACCCCATGATTAACAGTCATGTGCTCTAACCAGCTGAGCTAAGAAGGAATAATCTTCACTCTGCTTTACAGGGTGAAGACCATCTCTTTTGCTCATGCTATCATGACCTAAGTTTTGCTTAACGTCATGACTAAAACACGTGTCATAGGATATTTGACAAGGAAACTTTCCGTTGAGTTGATAAGAACGAGCATTTTTTCCTCAACGGGTTGCAAAAATAAGGCGACTTTTTAAAATTACAAAATGAAATTGATTTAATTACTAGTCTGTTAATCAATAATATGTGAAAAAACGGCGAATTTTTATGTTAATAACCACAATTTATAGCCCGTTTTTCTGCCTTGCTCCATGAGATTGGAGTTTTTAGCACTGTCAATGCCTTTTTTCTTAGGCAACTCCATTTAATCCTTATCTTTACAGCCCGGATTCCAATTCCTAATTTCCGGATCCCCTCAAATAAAATTTAAAGTATGAGCCTTCTCGTTATTGGTACGGTTGCTTTCGATGCAATCGAGACTCCTTTCGGTAAAACCGATAAAATCATTGGTGGTGCTGCTACATATATCTCTGTATCAGCTTCTTACTTCCATAAAAATATTAATCTCGTTTCTGTTGTCGGCGAAGATTTCCCGAAACAAACTATCGAGATGCTTCAAAGTAAAGGTATCAGTACCGAAGGTCTTCAAATTAAACAAGGAGAAAAAACGTTCTTCTGGTCAGGTCGCTATCATGAGGATATGAATTCTCGTGACACACTCGATACTCAGTTGAATGTACTTGCCGATTTTAATCCAATTATTCCTGAGGCTTACCAAGATTGCGAGTTCTTAATGCTCGGTAACCTTAGCCCATCAGTTCAACAACAGGTGATCAAAGGTCTTCGTAATCGTCCGAAGTTGATCGTAATGGATACAATGAACTTCTGGATGGATATCGCTTTACCTGAGTTAACAGAAACTATCGGTATGGTAGATGTTCTTACCGTGAACGATGCTGAAGCTCGTCAGCTTACCGGCGAATATTCTCTTATCAAAGCTGCTCGCAAAATATTAGCAATGGGACCTAAATACCTTATCATTAAAAAAGGTGAACATGGTGCTTTGTTATTCCATGGCGATAATGTTTTCTATGCTCCGGCTTTACCTCTTGAAGATGTTTTCGATCCAACGGGCGCAGGCGATACTTTCGCTGGCGGATTTATCGGTTACCTAAGCTCTACTCGCGATATCTCTTTCGAAAGTATGAAACGTGCAGTAATCTATGGCTCTGCAATGGCTTCTTTCTGCGTTGAGAAATTCGGATTAGAACGCATTCAAAATTTATCGCAAGGTGAATTGGAAGAACGCCTTCAACAGTTTGTTGATCTTGTTCAATTTGAAATTACGTTGGTATAATCAGAGATCTATATAATAGAAAAGCCCCGTAGTGATACGGGGCTTTTTATTTTTTCAATAACTTTTATTTCGCTGATTTTAACTGAGCATTTACAGTGTCCCAGTTGATGGTGTTAAACCAAGCATCAATATAATCAGCGCGCTTATTTTGATATTTTAAATAGTACGCATGCTCCCAAACATCTAAACATAAAACTGGAGTTCCTTTTAATTCGCTTATATCCATTAATGGATTATCTTGATTCGCGGTTGAACCGATGTTTAATTTGCCATCTTTCGCTACTAACCAAGCCCATCCCGATCCGAATCTTCCTTTCGCTGTCTCAATAAACTTCGCTTTGAATTGATCAAAAGTTCCGAAACTTGCATTGATGGCATCATTCACGGCTCCTGTCGGTAAGCCACCACCGTTAGCTTTCATCATCTTCCAAAATAAAGAATGATTGTAATGCCCGCCCGCATTGTTTTTCACTCCTGCTGAATAGCTTCCTACTTTCGATAAAATCATTTCTATCGATTTCTCTTGAATTCCTTCTTTCGCACAAAGCTTGTTTAAATTGTCAACATATGCTTTGTGATGTCTATCATGGTGAATTTCCATCGTAAGCGCATCAATATGCGGTTCCAATGCTTTGAATTCGTATGGAAGAGCGTCCAGCGTAAATAATACTTCTCCATCTAAGCTGTTTGCAAAAGCGCTAACAGGCTTAATCTGACTTAAAGCAATTGTTCCTAAAGTTGCCATACCCACCTGTTGGATGAATTTACGGCGATTGGTTTTTTTGTTCATGATTATGCCATTTGAATTAATAGTTCGTTCTTTTCTACCGCTTGTCCTTTCTTCACAACTACCTTTTTCACAACAGCATCAGCCATCGCTTTTAAAGCATTTTCCATCTTCATGGCTTCTAAGATAACAAGCGTATCTCCTTTCTTCACTTCTTGACCTTCTGCTACAGGAATGTCAACTACTAAGCCCGGCATAGGTGCTTTCAAATCGCCGATTTTTTGTCCGGCAGCAGCATCAATTCCTAACTCTTTTAATAATTCGTCAAAACGGTCTTTTAATTCTACTTCAAGTATTTTGCCGTTGATTTTTAAAGTATGTTTTTTGGTCTTTGTATCACTGATAATAACTTCTACGTTATAACTTTTGTCGTTTAATATCAAATGATAGGTTCCACCGTTGATATGCTTGATGTCGGCAGGAAATACTTTCCCGTTTATCGCTACTTGTCCGCCCTGCTGCGTCTCTAGCGTTAGGGTCGATTCTCCGTTAATAGTTGCTTTAATCATACAACAAAGGTAATTGTTACTTGCATTAGTCCGAAAATGTCTGATAGAATTCATTTATGCCCACATTATCTCGTTGAAAACTATTGAGAAACATCAAAAATTCATTCGTTCCTTCCTCCTAATTTTAGCTCAATGAGTTTAAACCGGCGATTGTTTCGATACTTGCTGCTAACGGTAGCATTATTCGTCCTAGCTTTTTCGTTAAAGATAAGGGAGGATCGCCATGCTTTGAATTTTGTGCAGTTGGCTGAAAGAGCGCAGTCTAACCTCATCCCGCAAATTGATCGTCTCAATGCTTTGGTTGATTCCGTGCATCCTTTGCTCGACGGTATTTGGCTAAATGATCGTGCAATTGCTGCTCGTATCAATGCTGAAAAACTACCCGATGGCATTTCTTTGTTTGTGTATGATCACAACCAAATCAGATATTGGTCCGATAATAAATCGTGGATAGATACCTCACTGCTTAAAACGATTCGTCCCAATAAAATCAATTTCTTAGGAAATGGTTGGTATTACGTGGCTGAATCAGGATTGCAGTCTCGCAAAGTAATCGGCCTTTTACTTATCAAACACCAATATGCTGTTCAGAATAAGTATTTGGTGAATAGCTTTAATCCTGTTTTAGAGCTTTCTGATGATGCGCGATTAATTACTGCCGATCGTGCAGGTACCAGCGTCGTGAACGATAAAAATGGTGAGTTTCTTTTTTCTCTTTATTTTCCTCCGGAGGATGCCGCGACTCCTGATAGTCCTCTCATTGCCGTAATCTTGGGATTGGCATTTATTGTCCTTTTTGTTGGCGCACTTGATTGGCTTATTCATTTGGGGCGAAGAAGAATTAAATCAGGTATGTTGTTGATTGCCGGATTATGGCTGTTACGATATTTAATGATTTCGTTCAGATGGCCGTCGTCTTTGTATAGTACCGAGTTGTTTAGTCCGAAGATGTATGCAATTTCTTTCTTACTAAACTCACCCGGTGATTTATTACTCACCATAGCTTCAGCAGTGCTGATGATTGTGTACGCATACATGTTTTTCACTTCTATGATGCGACGTAAAGAGCGTCATGTAAATAAAATCACATGGTCGATTTACATTTTAGGGATTTTGCTGATTACTTTTTTATCATCTGTCATCATTAATTATTTGATGAGCGGATTAATTATTTACTCTCAAATTTCTTTTAATATCGCCAACGTTTTTGAACTCACCGGCTATAGCATGGCCGGTATGTTCGTGATAGGTATGATGCTCGTGGCTTTGTATTTGATTTGTGATGCCGGAGTGCAATTCATAAAACGCTCTCAATTTAATTTAGGGCGAATAATGATTTTATTTCTTGTTTCTCAAGGATTATTTCTTCTCATTTTAAATTTCTTTCGTTCATCTGATTATTTCGTAAATTATGGAGTAAGCGCTTTCTTGCTTGCGAATTCATTAATAATTTTTATCGGATATATCCGAGGCACAGAACAGCAATTGTTTTCATTTACCAGAAATGTTTTGGTGATACTAGCTTTTTCGTTGTATGCCGCACAGATCATTTATGTTTTCAATCAAGAGAGAGAAAAAGCAAAGAGAATTCAATACGCAGGCAAACTCGAAATAGAACAAGATATCGTTGCCGAATATTTGTTTGATGATATAGAGCAGAAGTTGAAAGCAGATCCTGCGTTAGTTAGTTTTTTTACACTGGCTCAACAGCAACTTTATGCGAAAACAGATTTTGAAGAGTCTGTTAATCGACGATTAATCCGTCAATATTTCAATGGGTATTTAGCTCGATATGAAGTAGGATTTAAATATTTCACACCGGATGGAATTCCATTAAATAAAAAAGGTGACCCGACTTATAGTTTAGAATATCTCAATAAGATCATTAGCGAAAATTCTCGCCCAACAGGTTCCGTTTCTTTTAATTGTTTAGCCGATCCGTCAGGAAGAATATCTTACATAGGCACTATTAATGTTTTTAAAGATTCAGTAATGAAAGGTATTGTGGTGATAGAATTAAATAGTCGCCGATTTCAAGAAGATAACGGATTCCCGGATTTATTGCTTGGTAACAAATGGAATTTTGATCGTGATGTAAATCATTATTCTTACGCCCGCTATCGACAAGGTAAATTAATTTCACAGTCCGGTAGTTATAATTATTATCTCACTTCTGCGCCGTATGAGGAGTATTATAGCAGAGGTAATGGAGATTATTTTTCATTCGATGGATACACACACTATTTTCTTCCTTACGATAAAGAAGGGTTGATCATTGTAAGTTTGCCGGTTCAGGGAATATGGGTGTTCATCACATTGTTTAGTTATTTGTTTACAGTATTTAGTGTCATTTTCTTATTGACGTTCCTTTTGTTTAAATTGATTAGAAATGGATGGAAGTTCGAAATAAATTTCAATAGTCGAATTCAAGTTACTATCGTTGCAATTGTTGTTTGTACGTTGTTGCTCACAGGACTTTCTACGGTGATTTACATATACAAAAATTATGAGCAAGCGCAAAAGACCAAAACGCAAGAGAAGCTTAATAATATTTTAAGTTTGGTAGAGAATCAAATAGGAAATCGTGAGCTGGGCAATGGAAATATTGGCGATGATCTCGAATTTTATCTTAATCAATTATCGTCTGTTTTAACAACTGATTTCAATGTTTATAGTCTCAACGGATTAATGTTGTTTTCTACTCAACCCAAAATCTACGAGCAAGAATTGGTTTCACCACTTATGAATCGATCGGCTTATGTAAAGTTAACCGCCAGCCAAAAAGCTTTGTTTATGCAAATCGAAAAAGTTGGAAAGTTAAGTTATATCGGTGCTTATGAACCAATACGAAATAGCGACAATAAAATTATTGGTTATTTGAATTTGCCCTACTTTGCTAAAGAGACAGAACTTAAGAGAGATATCAGCACTTTTCTTGTAGCCCTAATAAATATTTATGTGCTCTTATTCAGTTTAGCTATTTTAATTGCATTTTTAATTTCTAATCGGATTACTGAGCCATTGAGAATTATTCAACAATCATTAAAGAGAACGAAATTAGGAGCGCTTAATCAACCGATATACTGGAGAAATCAAGATGAAATCGGAGCATTGATTAACGAGTATAACCGAATGCTCGAAGAACTACAACGAAGTGCTGAACTATTGGCGAAATCAGAACGTGAGAGTGCGTGGAGAGAGATGGCAAAGCAAGTAGCGCATGAGATTAAGAATCCTTTAACTCCAATGAAGCTTGGTGTGCAACACTTACAGCGCGCGTGGAACGACAATCATCCGAATAAAGATGAAATGATAAAACGTATCAGTAATACGTTGATTGAACAAATTGAAACCTTATCAAACATTGCCACCGAATTCAGCAATTTCGCAAAACTACCTAAGCCTGAATTTGAAGAGGTGAATCTAACTTCAGTGCTGCAAGCTACGGCCGATTTATATAACCAAACAGAAAATATGAATATCACTTTTTCTAAACCTGAAAAAGATGTTTTTATTACCGGCGATAAAGACCAGTTGCTAAGGGTATTCTCTAATTTGGTGAAGAATGCTGTACAAGCCATTCCCGAAGAGCAACATGGTGAAGTTAAAATTCAATTATCTGATGATGGAAGTTTTCATAAAGTGGATGTCGCAGATAATGGGTCAGGAATTCCGGATGAGTTAATTGATAAGATTTTCGTCCCAAATTTCACCACCAAAACATCCGGAACAGGCCTCGGTTTGGCAATGGTAAAAAGCATGGTAGAAGGGATGGGTGGAAGTATCAATTTCGAAACAAAAGTCGGCGCCGGAACCGTTTTTACGCTCCGATTCTTGAAATAGATGAAGAAAAATACCCCTGCGATAGATCTATCTAATTGTAAATCAATGAAAAAATGCTTTGTCATTTTGCAAAAAGCTCATTGTAAAATCAGAAAGTTTTAGATATTTTTACTTACCATTCAATTCTCAAAATCACTAAACCAAAATTTAATGAAGAAAATTTACGCACTGCTTGCAGCGCTTGGCCTTACTGTAGGTGCAGCTCAAGCTCAGTATTACAGTGTTCCTTACGTAGGAGCTAACACAAACCCGGGAGGGCTTAACGCCGATACAGAATATCCTGTAGGAGGTGGCCTTGACGTATCATGGGCTTCAATTCAAGCGGGTGCAGCAGGAACTCCGGCTTGGTCAACTACTAACCCAATTCCATTTACGTTTTTATTTAATGGTAGCCCTGTAACAGACTTTAAAGTATCTACAAGCGGTATTTTAACGTTTACAACATCAGCTACTACTATCCCTGCTTATGGAGCAGTAACATTGCCAAATGCAGGTATTCCTGACAAGTCTGTTTGTATCACAGGAATTCGTGGAACAGGCACTAACGATAATATCGTTATAAAAACTTTTGGAACATCTCCTAACCAACAGTTATGGGTTATGTTCTCTTCTTATTCAACTGCAACAGCTAACGTTTATACGTATTGGTCAATTGTATTAGAAGAAGGAACTAATAACATCTACATTGTTGATCAACGTCACAATGCCACTGTTACAGTATCTGCGGGTGTTCAAATCGATGCTACAACTGCTACAAAAGCAACTGCAACTAATACTATTTCTTCTCAAGCAGGTGTAGACCCAACTTCTGCTGATAATACTTACTATCAATTCATTCAAGGAACTCAGGCTGCAAATGCTGTGAAATTGAAAACAATTGCTGCTGATCAATACATTGTTGTTCCTGGAACAAGTACTGTTACAGGTTCTATCCAAAATGTTGGTGCAAGTGCAATCACTTCGGCTGACATTAAGTATGAAGTAGGCGGAACAACTTACACTCAAACTTTAAGTGGATTAAATGTTGCTTCCGGAGCTTCTTATAATTTCACTCACAATACTCCTATAAACGTTGCAAATCCTGTAATGTACCCAGTGAAAGTTTGGGTTGACCTTGCTAACGATCCAGATCACACAGATGATACATTATCTACTTTCGTTTCAGGATTAACTTTCCTTCCTACTAAACGAGTTTTAATTGAAGAAGCAACAGGAACATGGTGCGGATGGTGCCCTCGTGGTGCTGTTTATACTGAGCAAATCGATACAGTACATTTAGATCAAGCAATTGTTGTTGCAGTGCACAACGCTGATCCAATGACAAATGCTATTTACGATGCGGGTATCGGAACCTTGATTGGTGGATATCCTAGCGGTTGCGTTGATCGTAAGAGTAATGATGTAGATCCAACAAACTTTGAAACTACATTCTCTCAACGTATCAATGATGTTAGCCCGGCTGATGTTGGTGTTAGCGCATTCTTCAATAGCTCAACTCGTCAGGTTGATGTTACTGTTTCTGCAACATTCGCTGCTGATTTATCAGGCGACTATCGTTTAAATTGTATCCTTGTTGAAGATGATGTAACAGGAACAGGAACGACTTATAATCAAACTAACTATTACAGCAGTGCTTCTCAAAACATCGCTTTAACAGGTGCTGGACATAACTGGCAAACTGAACCTGCATCAGTACCTGCAGCTTCTATGCATTATAATTTTGTTGGTCGTGATATCTTAGGTGGTTTCGATGGTGAAGTAGGTTCAATTCCTGCTACTATTTCTGCAAACTCAACTTACAATTATAGCTTCTCAACAACTATTCCTACAACGTGGGATGCTTCTCAAATGCGTGTTATCGGAGTTTTACATAACGCAACTACAGGAAATATCTTAAACGTTTTCCGTGGTTCTTATGGTATCACAACTTCAGTTCAACAAATTGAAGCTGATAACTTCTCAATGAGCTTATATCCTAATCCTGCAATGTCTTCATCTCAATTAGAGATCAACCTTAAGCGTTCAGGTAACTATACAGTTGATATGTTCGATATCTTAGGTCAAAATGTAATGAGCCGTAACTTCAATGGAGCTGCAGGTAAAAACAACATTACTTTAAACGTAAGTGATCTTCATTCAGGAATGTATTTAGTTAGAGTAAACGTTGGCGGTTCTGTTTTAACAAGCCGTTTAATGGTGAAATAATTTAACCGAATAATTTAATCCCCGAAGCAAGGCTTAAACTCCTTACTTCGGGGATTTTTTTTGCTTTTAAGTTCGTGATAATAAATCGCTAAAAGCAAAAAGACCGACGCTAAATGGTCGGTCTTTTCTGGGGGCAATAGAAAAATAAGAAAAAGTATCTTGAGGCAATCCTACTTGATAGGAGCAGCCTGACTTACTCGTTGTTTCAATTAATGTGAGGTTTCAAACAAATCGTTTAGTTGTGTAAAAATACAATCGAAATAGATAGCATCCAAGAACTTGCCTCTTTATTTTTGTGCTTTCTTTCACAGAAACATGACAATTGAATAGTAAATTATTCTTACCTTTCACTTAATCTCGTCGCATGATTTCTTTTTTTATTAGAGTGGAGAAATTTTATTAAAGAGAGTTGAGTAATTGATTTTATACTCAGAAACGAATTTGTTGTGTTTTAGAACAACACTTATTTTGAAAGGTTATGCAACTTGCGTCGGGGAAATTATGGCAATAAAACGCACCGTTTTTGACGACTTTTTACAGGCAGTTGGCGAGAATATTCGAAGGTATAGAACCGATAGGGGATATACTCTTGATCAACTTGGATGTGATATTGGACTTGATAAGTCAAATATGTATCGAATTGAGCAGGGGAAAAACATAACGCTGATTACGTTGATAAAAATTGCGGCAATCTTAGAGGTTAACCCCGGAGAATTGTTACGGACTAATATTGTCTTAAAACAAGCCGATGCGGAAGCTTTTATGAAACTAAAAGAAAAGACATCTAAAAAGTAGTCTTTATCGTTTTAATGGCAGGGCCTATCCCGGTTTGCAAACCTTAATAGAACTATTTTCCTTCTACAATATTCTGCTGAATTTTCCGTAAAGAACCACTATATGGCTTCTTTTACCCTCGAATCCCTACTTCAAACATTTTTTACCATTTTTGCAGTATGGAACGTCCGATTCGTGTATTAATCGCCAAAGTAGGCCTGGATGGCCACGACAGAGGTGCTAAGGTTATTGCTTCATTTTTACGAGATGCCGGTATGGAGGTAATTTATACCGGATTGCGTCAAACTCCCGATATGGTGGTTAATGCCGCTTTGCAGGAGGATGTTGATGTAATCGGTGTAAGTATCCTTTCCGGTGCTCACATGACAGTGTTCCCTAAAATCCTCTCACTCATGAAAGAGAAAAAATTGGACGACGTACTTTTAACCGGAGGTGGAATTATTCCCGATGACGACATGAAAAAATTGGTGCAAATGGGCTGCGGATCTTTATTCCCTCCCGGTACCGATACTAAAGATATTATCTCTTATATCACCGAGTGGGTTAAAACAAACCGCAAATCTTAAAAAAGAATTAAACGATGTACCAGAATATACTTGCCGAAGTTGCCGAAGGAATTATGACGATTACTATTAATCGTCCCGATAAATTAAATGCCCTCAATAAACAAACAATTGCTGAAGTAGGAATGGCCATTGAAGCCGCCGAAAAAAATACCGATGTTCGTGGAGTTATTTTAACCGGATCAGGAACAAAAGCGTTTATTGCAGGAGCCGATATTAGCGAGTTTGCTTCGTTTTCTATTGAAGAGGGTAGTGCACTTGCCGCTCATGGTCATCGTGTGTTTAATAGCGTTGAAAATTGCTCTAAACCGGTAATTGCTGCCGTTAACGGATTCGCCCTCGGTGGAGGTTGTGAATTAGCAATGGCTTGCCATATGCGCGTAGCTGCCGATAATGCTAAATTCGGACAACCTGAAGTGAAATTGGGTTTAATCCCGGGCTACGGCGGAACTCAACGTTTGCCTATGCTTATCGGGAAAAGTAAAGCTATGGAATTACTCATGACTGCCGATATGGTTGATGCTAATGAGGCGTATCGTTTAGGCTTAGTGAATTATGTTGTTCCTCAAGAACAATTGTTAGATAAATGCCGCGAAATTTTATCGAAAATTAAAGCTCAAGCGCCTATTGCTATTGCTGAAATTTCTCGTACTGTTAACGCTCATTACGATTACAAAACTGACGGATTTCAAGAGGAAATTAATCGCTTTGGTGCCTGCTTCGGTACCGAAGATTTTATTGAAGGTACTCAGGCGTTTCTTAACAAACGTAAACCTGAGTTTAAAGCTAAATAATGTCAGATACTGTATTGAGATATATTAAAGTTAGAGTGCACGGAAAAGTACAGGGTGTATTTTATCGAGTAACAACACAAGAGCAAGCAATCGGCCTCGGACTGAAAGGTTTCGTAATGAATATGCCTGATGGTTCGGTATATTTTGAGGCCGCCGGAAGTAATGAGAATATTGAGAAATTGATTTCTTGGTCTTATATCGGCCCTCCTCATGCTACCGTTCACGAGGTGGACCTCGAAGAAGCTGAACATCTCGATTTGCCTGAACGATTCGAAATCAGAAAATAAAGGGAATCACTTGTAAGTACCATAATTTTTTGTTGCATCCGTAAATTAAGTTTGTAGCTTTACGGCAAGATTTTTGGTGTAAATGAAAATTATGCCCTTTCGGGTAGAATTCCTTGTGTCCCCTAATCATTATGTCCTATTCGCCATCAGATAAAATGCATTCACCTAAATTTGACTCAATATCCCGTTTCCTGAGTTATTTTTGTTTTAAATCACTTTTTGCGTCATGTTAAGCATTACTCTTGCCTGTATAACCGCTTTCGTAATCACCTTTCTGGCGATTCCGTCGATTATTAGAGTATCGGTAATTAAAAACCTTTTCGACGAACCTACCGAACGTAAAGCCCACGCTTCAAGCATACCTACTTTAGGTGGTCTCGCCATCTTCGCAGGTGTTGTGTTTTCGTATACTTTCTGCTCTGCAGGATTAGAAAATACAGCAACTCAGTATATCATTGCCGCTATCATCATTATGTTCTTTATTGGGATTAAAGATGATATCGTAGAGCTCACTGCCCATAAAAAACTCTACGGACAATTACTAGCAGGTATCATCATTGTATTCTTCGCCGATATTCGTATCACTAGCTTATGCGGAATCTTCGGTGTTTACCAGATCCCTTATTGGTTTAGCACCATTTTCAGTGTATTCACTATTCTGGTTATTATTAATGCCTACAATTTGATCGACGGTATCGATGGATTGGCAGGTGGAATAGGGGCTATCGCCGCATTTACCTTCGGACTGTGGTTCTACAACTACAATAACTTAGCTCTTTGCATTCTTTCATTTGCATTGTTTAGCTCTTTGCTTGCGTTCTTAGTCTATAATTTCTCTCCTGCAAATATCTTTATGGGAGATACCGGTTCATTGGTTGTCGGGCTAATCTTAGCTGTATTGAGTATCAATTTCATAGAATTGAGCTTCGATGCCCTTCCATATGCGTTCCCTTTCCGATCTAGTCCTGCAATGGCTATCGCAATTCTGATTATTCCTCTCGCCGATACACTGCGAATCTTTGCCGTCCGAATGATGAGTGGCAAGTCGCCTTTCCAAGCAGACAGAAACCATATCCACCATCAACTACTCGATTTAGGATTGTCGCATCGTGAAGCGGCATTAACCCTATATTTAGTTAATATCGGCTTTATTCTCACTGCATTAGCCCTCAGAAACATTTCCAGCTTACTACTTTTATACGTTTTAATCGGCCTGGCAATGGTGTTGGGAACCGTTCCATTCTTAATTCGTCACTTCAATAAGTCGAAAGCTATTGATATTAAGGCAGTTAAGTAATTGATTTTCTTCATTCCCGTTTCACCCTTTATTTCATTGATTATTAGTAAATTTGCGGTCCTTCCGGAAAATATAAATTCCGTTGGAACGTTACTATTAATTAGTGACATTTGATTTACAGCTGAGTTACCCCTTTATTCAGACGTAATCGAAAAACCCGAGTCAACGCAAACTGCATGAAAGCACGGCCTTTCCGCTGCAGGACTATGAGTGTGAGTTATAAAATTCACACGTTGAAAAGTGTTGTAAGATTCCCATAATCTTTCCTCCCTTTTCGATAATTTTAGCCGTATCTAGATAAGTGTAAACCAGACCCTTAAACCAGATTTAATGAAATTAACCCGTACAGTTGGTCTGATAGCGATGCTAGGGATGTTTGCCTCTGTTCCATCTATGGAATCTCAGGCGCAAATAGCTCCTTCCGCTCCGACAGCCGAAGTAACATACGATCCTATCGTATCGATGCTCGACAGCCTGGTGACCCTCAATCACGTGGTTCGGTTTAATAGCCTGGATGCCAATTGTTATGATAACAAAATGGCAGTTCCCGGTTCCGTTCCTACGTTCTCCGAAGATGTTTACAAAGAGAGAATGGCGAAGATTTCTTCTCCAATTCCACTTTCGTATAACCAGTATGTAAGAGGATATATTGATTTATATGCTAATCGCAAACGCGGATTAACGCAACGCGCGATGGGCTTATCAAATCTTTATTTCCCAATGATGGAAGAAGCTCTCGATAAAGAAGGCCTTCCTCTCGAATTTAAGTATTTGTCGATTGTAGAATCAGCATTAAACCCGATAGCCGTTTCTCCTGTAGGAGCAACAGGTATTTGGCAGTTTATGTATGCTACAGGATTAGTTTACGATCTTAAAGTAAACTCTTATACCGATCAACGTCGCGATCCTTTGAAAGCTACTTATGGCGCTTGCCAGTATTTCAAAGATATGTATCGCATATATGGCGATTGGCTATTGGTAATTGCAGCGTATAACTGTGGTGCCGGTAACGTTAATAAAGCAATTAAACGCTCAGGAGGAAAAACGAACTTCTGGGAAATTATGCAATATCTTCCTGCTGAAACCAGAGGATATGTTCCTGCTTTCATTGCAGTAACATACGTGATGAATTATTCGCGTGAGCATAATCTTTATCCTGTTTCTCCTGCGTATTCTTATTTCCAAGTAGATACTATCAAGGTTGATAAACAAATTAATTTCCAGGTATTGTCGAATCAAATCGATTTGCCAATGGATGTTATTTCATTCTTGAATCCAATCTACAAGAAGAACTATATTCCTGATACGGAAGAAGAATATACGTTGCGTTTGCCAACGAATAAAATTGCTTTGTTCATGGCTAGCCAAGAGCAGATTTATGCAATGTCGCAACCTGCTCCTCGCCCTGTATTACCTGATCATTTTGCATCTCGTTCAAGATCTCGCGATCGTGATAATGATGATGAGGAAGTTACGGCTTCAACATCAGGTATCCATTACGAAACGATTACTAAACGTCTAAAGAAAACGCATACGGTGAAACGTGGCGAAACGCTTACTGAAATTGCCGATAGATATGATATGTCGACTTCTGAGGTGAAGAAATTGAACAAATTACGTTCGTCTTCAGTAAAAAGAGGTCAACGCTTACAGGTAATTGCTTTGGTGAAAACTAAAGTGGCGGTTAAAGATCCTGCCCCTGCAGTAGCCGTGAAGAAGGATACAGGTAATGCTCAAGTAGCTGCAGTAACAGTTGAAAAAACCGACACGGCAGAGCAGAAATTAGCTGATCAAAAGGCCGATAGTTCTAAAGAAGAACAATCGGTATCAATTACTACTCAACAAGATAAACGTCCGAAATATGTATATCACTTGGTTCAGCCCGGTGATACTTTGTGGAATATCGCTAAGCGCTACGACGGTGTTACTGTTGAAATGATTAAAGACATCAATAACCTGCATAATGCCAATATTAAGCCCGGTACAAGGCTAAAAGTGATAGTGAATGGATAAACGATTTTGCTAAATTATTTTTTTAGCAAAAAAAGTTTATCTTTGCACCCGCGAAAGCTGATTGACCGATGGTGTAATGGTAACACTGCAGATTTTGGTTCTGCCTTTCAAGGTTCGAATCCTTGTCGGTCAACTCTTAAAAGAGCTACTTAAATGAAGTGGCTCTTTTTTTTTGCGTTTATTGTCCAAATTACCCTGTTTTTTGTGCTAGAGGTTGCTAAATCAACTATATTAGTCCAGATTTTTATGATAATTATCATATTTTTAACTCCTCTGCAATGATTCAAACATTACTCACCGCCGATGGGTCGCTTACTTTATTATTGACCGACTTAGATGAAACTTACCATTCTCGACACGGGGCAGTTAGTGAAGCAAAGCGTGTCTTTATTGATGAAGGATTAGCCGTTGCGCATAAGCGTAATCAAGAGACATTAAATGTGCTGGAAATTGGTTTCGGAACCGGATTAAATTCTTTGCTTTCTTATCAATATGCATGTGCAAATAAATGCAGAGTTAATTATGTTGCATTGGAGACCAATCCAGTTTCAGTTTCTCTCATAAATTCACTCGACTATCCTCATCAAACTAACCATCCGAAAGATAGAGATGCCTTTTTGCGAATGCATGATGTTCCCGTTCATTACTCAGCTGAAATAGGAGCTCATTTCATTCTCGAAAAACATCTGTCTGATATTCGAAATTATACTTCGGAAGAGCGTTTCGACCTTGTGTTTTATGATGTGTTTTCTCCTCGTTCTCAACCCGATTTATGGTCGGTTGATACCTTGAAAGCAGTACGACGATTAATTAAACCTGATGGAATTTTAATATCTCATTTTGTACAACATTCTGTGCAATCAGCATTTAGTAATGCGGGGTTCATAATCGACGATTTTTCGAAGGACTCTTCTTCTAAGCCTATGCTTCGTTGCTCATTGACGTGAAAGTTTAGTTAAATCGCTGCCATTCAAACATCGGCATATAATAAAGGAAGTGACTTTTTCGTTTATCCTTCTCAACCCTTATTCTATGAACAGATTCGTAAAGGGATTACTGCTTTGTAGTGTTCTGTTAACCACCGGAGCAAAAGCAGCAACCCGATATTCATTTGCATTGGCGACTCGTCAAAAGCTTATAACATATACAATTTCGGGAGTAGAAGAGGCTTCTATTCCGAAACAGAATGCTCTTTTTAATACAGGGCATTATGGTCCCTGTTTGAAGATTTCTATTCGAAATAATTCGAATGCTCCTATCGAACTGGCCATGCCTACAGGAACCACGTTGTTTCCCGATCAAGCCAAATACCAACAAATGATCGTTACCGAAGATTACTCGGTAGAGTTGGTTGCTCATGGCAATACAACCGATAAAATTTTTGCTATGTGTGCACAACCGTTTAAACTCTCTCCCGATATCCAAGCTTTCTATAAAGTGGGCGAATTGGCTGAAAAGAAAACGGTAAGCATAGCGAAAATCATTGATGATATGGATTTGCAAAATGGCGTAGGACAAGAGCTCTTATGGTCAACAGTTGATCCTACTTACCTCGCAAAATTCAGAACTGATGTGAATAATGATCCGCCAACTGCATTCATGGCATTGGCCTTAAATAAAGCCGGTGTAATAAGTTCGAAAGAATTGTTAAGGTACTTGCCTTTTCGTCCCGATACGATTGCTATAAGCGTTACAAAACGCGATACAATCCATCATTCAATAACAATGACAGATACTGTCCACAATAAAGTGGTTATGAGAGATACCGCATGGGAGAAATCTACTATCAACCACATGAATTATATAGCTGATAAAAAAGCTGACGAGGCTAAAAGACAAGCTGAATCAGACTTAACTACAGGATTTATTACCGGCTTAAGCCTTTTATCTGTAGCAGCAGGAATAAGTGGTTTTGTAATTGGCAGAGTATCGTATAAAAACAAAACAAAAGAATTGCAAGAAGATGACTATAATTGTTAATTAATTAGGCGATTATTAATTATATTAGCAATCTAAACCGATTGTTATATGAATGCCAATTTTCCGAAAAGTGATTTTCCTGTACTATTTTCTGACCGGTTCAAGCTAGTTGAAATAAAAGACGAGCATCGAAATGATATTTTCGAATTGTTCGGGGATGATTCCGTTACTCAATTTTACAACATCACCACCCTTCAAAGAGTGGAGGATGCCGATGCTATCATTGATCATTTCCGCACTCGCTTCGCCGATAAAAAAGGCATACGTTGGGGTATAGCCGAACCAACCAATGAAGCAAAAATTCTAGGCACGATAGGCTTCAATAGTATTATTCCCGAACACAAAGCACAATTGGGTTACGACCTAAAATCAGCGCAGTGGAAAAGAGGAATTATTACTGAAGTAATCGATTGTGTTCTTAATTATGCTTTTAATAATTTGAACATAAATCGAGTGGAGGCAGAAGTAATGCCCGGCAATTATGCATCAGAGAGAGTTCTCGAAAAAAATGGTTTCCTAAAAGAAGGATTATTCAGAGATTGGATGTTTTGGAATAATCGCCACTATGATATGTATATTTATTCGGTTCTGAAAAGCGATAGGAAAAAATAGATTTATTTTGCACTAAAATTTATCATCAAGGGTTTGCGTTATTTAAGTTCCACGGCATTGATTTCACATCTTTGTATAGAAATTGTCGTTACCTGCGAGCGATTATCAGGAAAGTATATTGCAGTTTTATTTGATTCTACAATTGTTAACTTTGTAAATGCTAACCCCAAAAGACGACTTTACAAACGCATAGGATTGAAGGATTTGAAATGTTTTAGTGCAAATTTTTTGATTATTGATATAATTTTAGCTGGGTTCTGTCAAACGAACTATTTTTCTGGGATTAATTAGGCATAAAGTTAAAGTAAGATTAAAAATCATATTTTTCATGGCTAAATGAATTATTAAACTTTAATTATGGTATTTCTTCATAATTTATTAGTTTTACATTAAAGTGCTATTAAAAGCTATGCATCTTAAAAAGCGACTTATTATTTTATTGTTGATGTCTTTTTATGCATCTTTTCTTCCAGCTCAAAAAGCTGAATACATTTGGACTTTCGGCGACAGTGCGGGTATAAATTTTAATAACCTAAGTACTCCACAACCTATTACAACTTCAATGCGCTCGCGTGGCTCCTGTGTTTCAATTTCTGATTCGCTTGGTAATTTATTGTTTTATGCTAATACTCGAGCTGCAACACCTGGCTATACAACAAAAGTGTATAATAAACTAAATCAAGAGATGTCGAATTGTAATAATGTTGTTGGTGATGGTTGGTATAATGAATTGTTGATTTTGCCATATCCTGATCATAGTAATCTATTTTATTTATTTACACTTGATTTAGTTAATAACTGGGGATTATACTATTCTATTGTAGATTTAAACTTAAATAATGGACTTGGCGATGTAAGTGTAAAAAATCAACGCCTAGATTATCGTTATTGGGCTGATGAATTACGTGCAATAAAACATGCAAATGGTAGAGATTGGTGGATCTTTTTGCGGACCGAAGGTAATAATTTTGATAGTAATTATTATAAATATTTAGTTACACCATTTGGTATAGACAGTCTGCCATCCCAACAAATAGGTTTGGGCAGTCAAACGGGTTTTATTGAATATAAATGGAATAAGGTTGGAGATCGATTTGCAATGGTAAATTTCGCAGGATTAATTGAAATGTATAATTTTGATAGATGTAGTGGTATGTTTTATAACCCCGTAACAATTCGCCAACCTGTGTTAGTGGGTCTTGCCCCAAGTATATGGTCTTGTGAATTTTCCGCTAGTGGCAATTTTTTATATGTAAGCGCAAACCCCGGTCAACCTGATTCTAGTCGCTTAATTCAGATTGACCTTAGGAATTACCCCAATAATATTACGCAAGATACCTTGTGGGCCACTTATGAGCCAAAATATACCGCAGGTGCTTTAAAGCGAGGGCCTGATGATAAAATATATTTTTCATGTGCATATGTTGGTGCCACAGGTAATAATTACCCATATGCAGATACAATGTACAACCAATACAACATGAATTTAGGCGTAATAAATTCTCCTGATAGTTTGGGGCTGGCATGTGATTTTCAGCCTTGGAGTTTTTATTTGGGTGGCAAAAGAACGTATTGGGGATTACCCAATAACCCAGATTATGATATGGGTCCGGTAGTTGGCAGTATATGCGATAGCTTAAGCACAGGAATTGCTTCTATTAA
>JAKPPP010000424.1 GCA_029547265.1 Bacteroidota bacterium | reverse complement strand
TGATTTTTCTCGAGTGTTAAAGTCGCAAAGATTGCTACGCAATTTGGTAGCCCATTGACTTCTTCAATGCTACCGAAATCATCTTGAATCATGTATCATGAATCCTGCATCCTTTCTATTTGAAACAATATCTCATTGGCTAAACAGATTTCGTTCTGCCCATCCTGAACCATGTATCCTGTATCCTGCATCCTTTCTATTTGAAACGATATCTCATTGGCTAAAACAAATTTCGTTTTGGCCCACATTCAGTCATTCAATCACTCATTCATCCAGTCATTCTTTTCCTGGATCCTGAATCTTTCATCTTGAATCCTCTTGAAAACTACATCAAGATTCCCGCAATCGTAGCCGATAAATAACTAGCCATCGTTCCTGCGTAAAGGGCCTTTAGACCGAGTTTAGCGAGTTCATTTCTTCTTGATGGTGCTAGTTCTCCAATTCCGCCGATCTGCATTCCTACGCTCGCAAAATTAGCGAAGCCGCAAATCGCGATTGATACAATCAATAATCCTTTTTCGGTCATGATCGGAACTGCTTTTTGTGATAAGCTTTGGAAAGCCACGAATTCGTTAACAGAAAGTTTTTGTCCTAAAAGTGTTGCTACACTTTGTACGTCTTGGGCAGGTACTCCCATCGACCAAGCTAATGGCGTAAATGCTTTTCCGAAGATCCAGTTAAGACTTAAATTTAAATCAGGACTAAACCAATGTCCCATGTGTAATAACATCCAATCTAACATTGCAATCAATGAAATAAATCCGATCAACATTGCGATTACGTTCATTGAAATTTTGAATCCGTCGCTCGCACCATGTGAAATAGCATCGATAACATTTACGTAATTACTTTTCACTTCGAGTTTCACCTCTCCCATTGTTTGACTTTGTTCAGTCTCGGGATATAAAATTTTAGCAATCACCAATGCTCCGGGTGCTGCCATCAAACTTGCTGCAATTAATTTCGGTGCGAGGTCTAACCCTGCTTGTGCACCCATATTCACATACACTACCAAGATACCTCCGGCAATACACGCCATGCTTCCGCTCATGCTCGCTAACAATTCGCTCTTGGTCATATCCTTCAAATACGGACGAATCATTACTTGCGCTTCAATTTGTCCGACGAATGCACTAGCAACATTACTCAATGCTTCTGCACCGCTCACACGCATAATAAAATTCATTGCTTTAGCTACCACCGCAACAATACGTTGCATAACTCCAAAGTGATATAAGATAGCTACCAAAACACAAACCAATATAATAGTTGAAGTGATATTGAAAGCGAAAACGAATCCTCCACTATAAAACGATCCGAGGGTTCCATTAAATTGTTGTACGGCAACACCACCATAAACGAATTCAGCTCCTTTACGCGCGAACTGTTCTATCTTTTCCATTCCGTGCCCGAGTTTTTGAAAGAACGCCGTTACCGGAGGAATTTTCAAAACAAGAATAGCGATCACAAATTGTAATGCAATTCCGCTGAATACCAATCGTAGGTTAATTGCTTTACGATTATTCGATAATAAGTAAGTTAATCCGAGGATAACTACAATACCAATGAGTCCGGTAAATCTTTCCATAGTGTTGAATTATTGCAGAATCAATTTCGCCCATGCGAGCATCTGCGGCAATAACATTCCGTAATATTAGTAAAAGATTTACAAACGGGGAATAAAATAAAAAAAATGAAGGCTAATTTTTACCTAATTACTCTCTGAAAAACTCAAATGAGGCCTAAATCTTTACACGCTTTTTCGGCAGCGATCTGTTCGGCTTTTTTCTTTACGAAATCGATACCTGTTGCAGCCTCTTTATCATCGATAATGAGTCGTACTTTTATCTGACGTGTTTTTTGATCTTCTTCGATGGTTTCAAAAACGATAGAGTGCTTTTCTTTTTGTCCCCAGTTGAGGATCATACTCTTGAAATTCTTTTCTGTTGATTCAATTTCATTCAAATCGACATGGATGCGAATGATACGATGCAAAATAAATTTCTGCGTAACAGCATATCCTTTATCGAGGTAAATTGCACCTATGAGCGCTTCGAAGGCATCGCCATACATAGAGCGATACGAGCCGGGAGAAGCATCTTTTTGCAAGAGTTCATCGACACCGATTTTCACTGCTAAATTTTTTAGGTTCTCTCGACTAACTATTCGGCTACGCATCTCCGTTAGGAAACCTTCATCGCGCAGCGGGAATTTTTTGAAGAGCATATCAGCCACAACAGCACCAAGAACAGCATCACCGAGATATTCGAGACGTTCGTTACTTAATCGGATGCCGCCCTCGGCTTCAAGAGAAAGCGAGCGATGACTAAACGCTAATTTATAAACAGAAATATTTCCGGGATAGAATCCCAGCAGATAACGCAGCGAGCGAATCAGTTTTTTTTCCTGCGCATCGGCTGAAAACAGAAGCCTAAACAGGGTTTTTAGAGACAAGTCGCTAAGCAGTAAACTTTTTAATAACTATAGAAGCATTGTGACCACCAAATCCGAAAGTATTACACAAAGCAGCGCGAACAGGACGTTGTTGCGGCTTCATAAATGTGAAATTCAATCTTGGATCAAAAGCGGGATCATCAGTAAAGTGATTAATTGTTGGAGGAATTAAATCATTTACAACTGCTAAAATAGTAGCTACTGACTCGATAGCTCCGGCAGCACCCAGAAGGTGACCTGTCATCGATTTAGTAGAACTGATATTGAGATTGTAAGCGCTTTCTCCGAACAATTTCAGAATCGCTTTTACTTCACTAGGATCACCTACCGGAGTAGATGTACCATGAACATTAATATAATCGATGTCTTCAGGGTTTAATCCTGAATCCTTCAACGCATTTCTCATTACATTGAAAGCACCAAGGCCTTCAGGGTGAGTAGCAGTTAAGTGATATGCATCGGCACTCATTCCGCCGCCTGCAATCTCTGCAAAGATTTTAGCTCCTCTAGCTTTTGCGTGCTCATACTCTTCGAGGATGATACAAGCAGAACCTTCACCTAAAACGAAACCATCGCGATCGAGGTCGAACGGACGAGAAGCAGTTTCAGGAGAATCATTTCTTTCAGAAAGAGCATGCATAGCATTAAATCCACCGATACCGGCTTCGTTCACTGCTGCTTCACTACCACCTGCAAGAATTACGTCAGCCTGACCTAAACGGATATAATTGAAAGCATCAATTAAAGCGTTGGTAGACGAAGCGCAAGCAGAAACAGTAGTGTAGTTAGGGCCACGGAAGCCATATCTCATAGAAATATGTCCTGAGGCGATATCCGCAATCATCTTAGGGATGAAAAACGGATTAAAACGAGGAGTGCCATCGCCTTTAGCAAAGCCGATAACCTCATCGAGGAAAGTTCTTAAACCGCCAATACCTGAACCCCAGATTACTCCGATACGATCAGGATCTAGACCCGCATTTAAAAGCCCGGCATCTTGAACTGCTTCTTCAGAGCTGGCTATTGCCAACTGAGAGAAACGATCAAGTTTCCGGGCCTCTTTTCGGTCAAGATATTTACCCGGGTCAAAATCTTTGACCTCGCAGGCAAATCGCGTTTTGAATTTGGATGCGTCAAACAATGTGATCGGTGCAGCACCGCTGACACCGTTCACCAATCCTTGCCAATAATCGGCAACGTTATTCCCAAGCGGCGTAATCGCCCCCAGGCCGGTGATAACCACGCGTTTTAGCTCCATTCCGCGTACTAGGCTGTTTAGTTAATTAATTTACTGATTACTTAACGTTAGCTGAAATGTAGTCAACTGCCTGTCCGACAGTCGCAATTTTCTCAGCCTGATCATCAGGAATAGCAATGTTGAATTCTTTTTCGAATTCCATGATTAATTCAACTGTATCAAGTGAATCAGCACCAAGATCATTAGTAAAGCTTGACTCGTTGGTGATTTCATTTTCGTCAACTCCTAATTTGTCAACGATAATCGCTTTTACGCGTGCTGCAATGTCTGACATTGTAGTGGATATTTGGTTTAGATAGGGGGCAAAAGTAAAAAAAAATGGATAGGAAAGGTCAAAATCTTAACATGTAATTGATGATAATTTCATTAACAAATGGTGGTTTTAGTGGATAATAGGCTGACTACCAAACCATAAACATTTTTCAAATACCGATTAAAATCAGGTATTAATTTGTTTGAAATGGCTTAAAAACAAAAAAAGAGGCTCAAATTGAGCCTCTTTTTAATTCAGAAAAGGGAATGGCAAGTAGTATTTCTGCCTAATATTTTCTAAAAGAGATTACTTTTTGTCAGATTTAGGAGCCGCTTTCATTTCGTCGTTACCCGATTTCCTGTGCTCTTTATGACGTTTATCCGGTGTTCCGTCTTTTTTAAGGTGGCGGTTATTAGCGTAGCGTTTATCCGGCGTTCCATCTTTTTTCATTTGATGACCTTCAGCAGGAGCTGTAGCAGGTTTTGCCTCAGTTGCAGGTTTCGCAGCCGGCTTTTCCTTAGCAGGAACAGGTTTAGCTGTTGTTGTTGCAGGATGTGCAGCAGGTTTAGCGGCTGTACCGTTTTGAGCTTGAAGCGATCCAAAGCCCATAGCGGCAATGGCAATCGCTAAAAAGATTTTTTTCATGTTTTTATTGCGTTTATGCAGATGCTAAGGTGTAGTGCTTATGATGAGGGGATTATGAATTATTGGAAGGGTAATTTCTTCATTCATAATAGGTTCATGAAGAAAATTTGGGATTTTGCATAGCCCTGCAGTGTGTCGTTCTGTATTTGTTTTTCAAATATGACTATATCGACTCTACTGCAGGGGATTTTGAATTGGCTAACGCGAATTGATTGGCCGCTGATGACGCTGATAAATATGATTTACACAGATTTATTGTCTAACACAATTGGAGATGTATTATGTTTTCGTCTGCGGCGAAGGAGAACGAGGATGAAAGGATTTGAATTGGATTTAAAAGAATTGCTGGCGCCGATGGTGGCTGACGCAAGTGAAATAGACTGCAGATTTTTATGATTATATGATTTGTTATGGATTAATTAATAAATCATCTTGATTGTGTCGTCTACAATTTGTTTTAACCACAGAGGTCGCGGAGGCGCTTTGCTTGGCGCAGAGACCTCGGAGGCGGCGAAGCCGACAATTGACGGGTACCGAAGGGATAAACGCAGAGATTTTTAAGCAATTTTTTTACCCATTAGACTACTAAATTTATTGGAGTTCTGAAAAATCTTGAATCGTGTATCCTGTATCTTTCATCTTTAAATCCGAACCGAGATATCATTGGCTATCATAAATTTAATATCAATTATCTAAAATCTATTGCCTAACATCTACAAATAAAAAGCCCGAAGAAATCTTCAGGCCTTTTAGGATATTATTTTACATGTCCCCAGTTCTCTCCGCTTTTGATTCGGTAGAGTTGCATTTCGCTAATCTCAAAATGTTCGGCGATTTGCTTCATGGTCATTTTTCTTTTCTTATCAGCAATCATACTTTTTATTTTCTTCACCGTTCCTTCTGTAAGCTTATGTCCTTTCTTTCTATTGATAGAACGATACGCTAATACAGCAGGTGATTTTTGTTGATGAGCTTCCATTTCTTCTTTAGTAGCCCACTTCAAATTTTTCAAAGTATTATTAACCTTATCGTAATTTAAGTGAATAACAAAAGTTTGTTTTGCACTTCTACGAGGGATGAATGCTTCTGCTACTAGACGATGAATAAACAAGGTCAAGTTTTTTCCTTCCGGCTTAAGTTTTAAAGTAGGGTATCCACCCATGAGTGTGCCTTTTAATAAATCACCCTCTTGAATACTAGAGGTGAAACTCACTATTCTTCCATGATCAGAAACTGCATAGTTGCAACGAAACACTCCGTTGTTAAACTCAAGCACTTTCCATTTTTCATTTTTAAGAGCCTTTATCATAGCCTTATTGGGGTTTTAAGCGAAACTAAAGTATTGAAAATTATGGTAAGTGCGTCACCGTTAGCAAAATCTTTCTCAAATATTTTGATTAGGGTACAATTATATAGGATTCACATAATCAATAGTTTCCATAAATCAATTTCATAACACACTGCTATTCAGCACATTGAAAAATTAACTGATTTCGGATAGGCATTAAGGTAAGGCGTAGCCTCCTGACAATAATCTTATTTTTCTTGGCTTCCTTTTTTGATGATTTTACCCTCAATTTAATCTGATTGACCATGATTTGCTTTGATGAATGCATGCATCTCCCTAAATTGTTTTCATCCAATTATGGTTTAACTAAAAGCTAACGCTATGAGATTCTCAAACACACCAAGAAGTATTATTGAAAAATTCCGTTTCTCAAATTCATCGAAGTACAAGATGCAACAGTTCATGCGTTTTACTTTTAAAATCCCTCAGTTAAAACCAATTCCCGTCGAAAAAAGAAATCGTTAATCCTCCCTCCTTCAAAGTCAAGGGAGCTGATAAATTTCAGCTCCCTTTCTATTACCACTAAGTTACATTCGCATGAAAAAGAAATCGAAAAACAAAAAGAATCGTCATCATTTACCTCTAGCATCTCGACTATTAATCTTACTAATCGGTACCATCGCTATTATTAGTATGATGATGATGCCGGCTATGCAGCAGAATAGTGGAGAGGCGAAGAGGGTTATGGTTCAGGGGAAATAGTTCGAGGTTCGAGGTTCGAGGTTCGAGGTTTCGCGAAGCGCGTTATGCGGCAAAGCCGACGTACCCCGATGGGGTTGAGGGCTAACGCGGGTTTGGATCTTGTAACTATTAATGTTTTCGAATATTAAATGCGACAGCCAATTCGAAATTCAAAATCATTT
>JAKPPP010000142.1 GCA_029547265.1 Bacteroidota bacterium | reverse complement strand
TGCCTTCTAATAAATTCTTTAAAAATTCAGCTCGCGCTGCTGTCACAGCTTTTTCGACGATGCAACATTTAGTGCCTTCAAGATCTTCGAATTCGTGATTTTTATTGATTGCCATTGTTCCTTCGATTAAACTATATTCCGCTACTTAATGAATAAATGTAATTGTATACTCCGCCAGCGAATCCTGTTACCAGAATACCAATAACGCAAATTGCAATTGCTATTCCCGGGATGATTCCTGCTTTGATGTTTGCTATCGGCATCGCATTTTCATCCATAAAGATGGCTTTAACAATGCGTAAATAATAGTACATTGATACTATCATATTGATAGCTGCATATCCAACAAGTAAATAGTTGCCGGTTGATGCTCCTGATGTTAAAAGGAATAATTTACCAAAGAATCCTGCAGTAGGAGGAACTCCGGCAAGCGAGAATAATGATATCGTTAAAAACCAGCTTAACGCAGGATTTGTCTTGTAAAATCCTTTGTAGTCGCTAATGTTTTCTTTTCCACTCATCGAACTCACAACATTTACAACTCCGAAAGCTCCAAGGTTAGAGAAAAGATAAATTAAAAGGAAGTAGATCATTGATGCTTCTCCGGCTTGAGTTCCTGAACTAATACCAACTAAAATAAATCCAACTTGTGCTATTGAAGAGAATGCTAAGAATCGTTTGATGTTTTCTTGGCGTACCGCAAAAATATTCCCGATTCCAATTGTGAGTACGGATGTAAGGAATAGCAGCACATACCATATGTTCGCCATCGTTCCAAATACTTTATAAAGCACCGTAACGAATACAAACGCTACTGCTGCTTTCGATACGACCGATAAATAGGCTGCTACCGGTACCGGAGCTCCTTCGTACACATCGGCTGTCCAAAAATGAAATGGAACAACCGAAAGTTTGAATGCAAAACCTGTAAATAATAATACAAAGGCAAATACTTGAAGTGCATTATTGTCGAGTTGTGCAGTTATCTGTGTGAAGGTGAATGATCCTGTTGTTCCATAAATAAATGATACACCCATTAATAGTAAGGCAGAACTAAATGCCGATGATAATATCATTTTCATACCGGCTTCTGATGAACTTGCCTTATTTAAGTTGAAGTTCGCTAATGCCGCCATCGG
>JAKPPP010000139.1 GCA_029547265.1 Bacteroidota bacterium | reverse complement strand
TTAGTGAAAAGGCGTTGTCGACATAGTTTCTTAAGAAGTTGTATTCGGGTTGGTAAAAGAGTTGCGATTCTTTGTTTTTGATTTCACTCAATTGCTCTTTGAATACTTTGATGTAAATTTTTATTTGCGCTTCCGAAAGTTGATTTAGTCGCTCTGAGCTATCAGCAATTAATTCTTGTTCCAATGCAAGCAGCGTGAAAAGATCGTGATCGTTGTAGGCTTGATTCACCTTTTTCATGAATTCTTCTTTCTTGATCCGCTCTGTTTCGTCTCGTTCTAAATCGGGATGGACAAGCTTTGCCAAGCTCTTGAATATCGTACTTACATTTTTCTTTTTCGCTTCTTCAATTTCTTTTTGCTCCGCTTCTTTCTTTAATTCCTTTTTACTTTTCTTGGGACCGGTTCCTTCGAAGTGCGCCCTTTGCCTAGCTTGTTTTAGCCTTTCGTTTAGCTCCGCTTGCAATTCCTGTTCAGACATCTTAATATTCAAATTGCTAAAATCAACATCGTACCCGAGTTCCAATTGCTGTTGCCTGAATTCTTCTAAGTATCCTTCGAATTCTTCTTGAGTAAATTCTTCTTCTTCCTCATCATCATCAAATCTTTTACCATAATGCTCCATTAGTAATTCGTCGTAAATACTATTCAAATAGAGATGTTCTTTCTCTGTCAGATTTTCACCAAGCGATTTTATTTCACCGTACTCTTTTATTAAAAAATGGGCGAAATAATTATCCTTCTTCTTTCCTTTCTTATCTTTATACGCTTCCCAATAAATGTAAAACAGCTTGAGCCTAATTGCTATTTGATTATTTATGATAGGTCGTAGTTGAAACTCTGCTAACTTTCGTTTGCTCTCGAACATTGCCTTTGCAATTTCCAATGAATCCTTTGCCATCCCGATTTTTAATAATAAATCATTGAATGTAGCCTCTTCCTTTGATAGGGCTCTTTCCTTTTTTATTATTGGGATAATTTGTGACATGGTTGCTATTATTGGCTATGTGCTGACATTCTTCGTCAGTATGCAGATTGTTATGGTTACTATAATTTGTTATGATTGATGACAAAGATAGTTTGTTTTTCCCCTCTCTATACAAACTCTAATATGAACGCTGATTCGCCTTTGAGGCAAGCTTCTGTTGACGGAAGTAGATAAAAGTTGATGAAGTTTGCCGGATTTTTACATTAATATCTATTTCCCAATCCTCACTATTCTCTTTGCGCTAATTTAAAATTCCCTCCAGTAGAATTGATATTGTAATATTCGAAAACCAAATTACGCTCGACACACCATCAGGGCAACGCAAAACTTAAAGCTATCTTTCCATAACAACTTCATTCAAGATCACTTCTCCCCTATCTTTTTTATTGATGATTAGAATACATGTTGGAACCATCGTGGAAGTAGTTTTTTCACCCTGATCGATGGCGTATGAAAAGATAATTTTACCGTCTGCAGTCTTTGAAATTCGTGATGGGATAATACTTGTAACATATTCTGTTTCGGGAATCATTACCGCAATCACACTTTGTTTGGTGAAATCGATAGCTGTTGGTTTTCCCTCTTCTCCCATCACTGTCGCCATTCCGAAAATACTATCGAATGTAGTTTGGTTCTCTATCAAAGGATTCGTAATCGAATCTATCGTATTTTTCACGAAATAGTTCTTTGCAATTTGAAAATCAATATTGGTTAATTGGCTATCGGCAAGAGCGATATTACCATTAGCTGAAGAATTCTTCTCTTCAGTCTTTTGTTGCTGACAAGAAAAAAATGTTACAGACAGTAAAAGGAATGTTAATGCTTTAAAATATTTCATAGGAGAGAGCGAATGACTGAATGAATGATTGATTGATTGAGTGAGTGAGTGACTGAATGATTGAGTGAGTGAGTGATTGATTGATTGAGTGCTTTAATGTAAAGGAGGATGCTTTGAGAATTATTACTTTAAGATTTTTTTACTCACAAATAAATTCAAGATTTTACATTGGTTTCATTCTGCGCCAGCCAAATCCCCATTGGGGCGATCCGGCTTTGCCGAACTATGAACTTTGAACCTCAAACTTATAACTTCCTCCCCTCTCCCCCATCACACACCACTATCTTCGATATCCATCTCACATTTCTGCTTCCGCCTTTGATGTCTTTTGTAGAGAGTAATAATACTTTGTTTGTTGTTTCTGAAGCATCTTTCCCATCGATTTCGGTGACGATATATAGATTATTTCCGATTTCGGTATTATAGACTTCGTTAAACGAAAATACTATTTTATATCCGTCGCTCGCCTCAAACAGAAAATAATATTGTCCGAGGAGGCGTGAGTATTCGTATTCAAATGCCACACTATCGAGGATGCTTTTCACCAACACGCCTTTCACAGCCTTCGCTTTATCTTCTTTTCGAGGGGAGCAACTTATGTTGATGTCTTGAAGTTCGATGCCTTTGTAGTTCTTCAAATCCGACAATGAAATTGTTTTCTCTGACTTTACTTTACCTGTAACTTTGAATTCCTTTGTTGAGGCATCGGGAGTTGTTTGGGCGAATATGGTTGTTGAGATTAGGAGGAAGAAAAATAGGATTTTGAATTTCATGGGAGTTGAGTTTTGAATTTTGAATTAGCGCTTTGCTTAATGGGCTTCTTATTTACATTTATTTTCAATACCGCAGATTTGATTTGTAAATTGTGTCTATCATTGGCTAACGCGTTTATGAAGTTCGATAACGAGTTTCGCTATTTTTCTGTTTTTCCTCTATCTCTGCTTTGCTATACCAACCGGCCCAACCTAGTCCATGATAAAGGGTAGGATGAAGTGATTCGAAGATGTTCTTAAAAGTGATGGCCCGTTCGATAGAATAAGCTGTAACTGTTACTTCAATTTCACTTTTAACATTTACTTTATAGCGCGTTTTGTTTTCAAATTGCACCGGTTCAATCTTGCTATAAATCTCACACATTAATTTCCACTCTTTCCGATCTGCCCAAATCCCTTTCTCTTGGATCTGTTTTTCAACTGCTTCTATTTCTTGCTTTGTAGCTTTAAATTTTTCATAATCAATCGCGATAGATGGTCTAATTTTTCCATTATCTGTATTTCCTAATACGGAACGTCTCAGAATCCACAAGCCAAATAGGAATGCGACAGTGACACTTGCTAGAATTAAAAACATAATTGAATAATTTGAACTACAAAACTAGTGTTTATTTACTTTACCCAAATCTCCCATTTCGCTTTGCGATCCGTAAACCCTAACCCGTAAACTGTAAACCCCGAAGGTGCACGCCTTAAATAAATTTCAACTTAAAGTGAAAGCCCTGCAGCATGCTTCTCAGCAAACTGCAGGGCTTTCGAAAAGGTAACGGTAAATTATTTTTGCACTATTACTTTCTTTGTGGTCAATGTTTGCGTTCTTGATCCCTCGGAGCCTCCGCTGATTTTTACGAGGTAATTTCCGCTATATAGCGTGCGGGTGTCGAGATAAGTATTGGTAGCTCCGGCGGTGATTGATGATGTCTGAATCAACTTTCCGGCTTCATCGAATAATTCTACTTTCAAATTCTCTTTGTTTAACCCCATCACTTGTACAGCAATGAAATCATTAGTTGGATTCGGGAAGATGTTTGCTTTAAAGTCATTGCTATTAACATTTGAGATGCCTGTAGTTGGTGTGTAAACAGTTGTTGGTTCCGTCACAGACGTTACTTTTCTATTGGCATATACGCCGTAAAAAGTTGGTCCGACTGCATAAGGATAAGTCGAGTTCCAATTACTATCTACTGTGCAGAAATAACAGTAAATTCCATTCGGGTATTCCGGTGTTATGCAGAATCTTCCGTTGTGTTCATCTAAATAGTCTTCTTGTCCGGGATGAGCAATAAATTCATAGTCTTCTCTGAAATATCCTAAAGGGTATGTTGTGCTTACTACAGGGCCTGCTGTTACTGTTGTGCCGGTCGGACTAGTTGTTCTTGTAGTGATATTTCTTAATTGATATCCCGATTTCATTCGAGTTATACCACCTGTTCCATTTGAATTTGTATAGGCATACGCTCCATAGATTGGGAACCCGTCGTAAGCATATCCGATCAATGGTGAGTGCTGTGTACTGTCGATTGCATATAATCCATCGGCATCGTACAAATTACAAATGGTAGATACTACATTTAAATCGAGTTTAAAAGCTGAAGGATTTTGATGATGATGATAGTTTCCTTGAGCAGGATGTGCTTTTGAGCAATCGAAGCCTGGACGTTCTGCGCGAACGGCATCTCTATTCCAAGCTTGAGTGGCTTGTGGTCCACCGGGACAAGGAGGATTTCCCGGACCGCCGCATAATGCGTTTGTAGTGGCATTCCATGCTACTCCGTCACGATAGTCGAATAATGCTACACCGTTAATGAATATTCCGATGTTACCTCCGGTAGTTGCTGTTGCTGTTCCAGTATTTTGAGTCGGAGCAAAAGGAATTTTGAAGATCGCATTTTGATTTGTTGCGTTCGAAGGATTACCATCTAAAAATGGTCCCGTAGGGTAAGCCGGAACGCCTGTAGTATGTACATACACTCCGGTTGTAGAATATTCTACAGTTTGGCAGTTCACCAAAATTCCGTTTGATTGCGCGATAGAATTTCCCGAAACATAATAAGTACCTGTAACAGTAGTATTTTGTAAGAAGGAAGTAATAGCGGGATTTAATTGCGCCATGCTTGATATACTTATCAATAACAATTGCAGCGATAATAGTTTTTTAAACATAGTTTCAGTTTGGGGGTTTAGGGAACCTTTTAATTTTAGACGATCATTTTGCTTTAATCCTTCGCAGTACTTTGAAATATTTCTTTGGGATAGAAGAATTTCGGATTAAACAGAAATGATTTATCGGTGAGCGTTAAGAGAAACGCGGTAAGATCGATTTTTTCGGTTGGAGAGAGAACGATTGGTTGCTTCA
>JAKPPP010000135.1 GCA_029547265.1 Bacteroidota bacterium | reverse complement strand
TCCCTAACATAGTTTGACGAAGTCTTTGATAAAATATTAGGAACGATATATCGAAGCGAATCGTCCGCCTTAAATTTTTGCGGAAAGAACGATGAGAACGACAACGATAGAAAGAAACACTGCCCGAGACATGAAGCGTCGACGCAGGAGACGATTCAAGGCGAGTTTGTTTCTTTCCGTTGGAGTTGAAATCGTTCCCGCTAAAAAATTTACAGCGGCGGTTTTTTTGCTTACTTTTTCAACTGAAGGAAAAAGTAAGAGCCCTTCGCGCGGCTGGAGCGCGTTGGAAGAGGGAAAATGTTTTATCCTGTATTCCAATCATTGTATGAATCAGTAAAAAATATCCCTCCAAAGATCAGAAGTTTCCTGATTTCGCGATATTTCATTACTAAAATGATCAACCATATTTAAAGGTGTTCAGGAATTAAAGATTCATTTATCCTTAATCCTCCTTTACGAAAACCACCTTCTCTCCTTTCGCTATCATTTGTCCAACACATTTAAATTGATCGGGACTAATGTCAAACTGACGGAAGATATCCAAGAGCTTACTTTCAAATTCGGGTTGTATAGAAATTAATAGTCCTCCGCTGGTTTGAGGATCACAACCGATATGCAAGGCATCTACTCCTACTTCGTTAATCTTTTCTCCGTAACTATTCCAATTTCTATAGGTAATTGCGGGAATGGCATACTGATCTAAATATGGTCTTAATCCGTCGAGGACGTTTACGTTTTTAAATTCAATCGTTGCCGTTAATCCACTGCCTTCCGCCATCTCGATAAGGTGTCCGAATAGTCCGAAGCCGGTAATATCCGTCATCGCATGCACTTCTTCATACCCTCCTAGTTCTTCGCCTATCTTATTTAGCGTAGTCATTGATTTAATGGCTGCCGCAATATCATTTTCATTTGCTATGCCTTTCTTCGCTGCAGTACTTACCGTTCCTACTCCAATCGGTTTTGTAATGAATAATAGATCATCTTCTCGTGCTGTATTGTTTTTCTTGATGTTGTTCACATTCACAATTCCGCTCACTGCTAATCCGAAAATCGGCTCCGGACTATCAATGCTATGTCCACCGGCCAAAGGAATTCCCGCTTCCTCACAAACCTGCTTCGCTCCGTCTAAAACGCGTCCCGCTTCTTCCGGTGCAATTTTTTCGATAGGCCAACCCAAAATAGCAATAGCCATCAAAGGCTTTCCTCCCATGGCGTATACATCGCTGATAGCATTTGTAGCAGCTATCCTTCCGAAGTCGAAGGCATCATCTACGATTGGCATAAAAAAGTCTGTCGTGGAGATCATCGCAGTTCCGTTACCTAAGTCCATCACCGCCGCATCATCATTTGAATGATTGCCTACCAACAAGGAAGGAAAGTGAACAGTATCTCTGGTGTTTGACAGGATGGTATCGAGTACTGCGGGAGCGATTTTACATCCGCAACCGGCACCGTGACTATAGGAAGTTAATTTAACCGACATAATTCTATTTAGCTATTTCGTTAGCTCTATTTATGAGTTTTCGCACGCTCACCTCTTTATCATCCCAGTTAAAAGGCACGGGAGTGTTCACACTATTGGGTTGCTGATCGGAGCTGTGCGTATAAGTTTTATCGTAATACTCGAGCATTTTGGTGATCCACGAGTGGAAATCACCGGATTGCAGGTATTCTACCGCCATTTTTGAATGCTGAGGACCCATTCTGTTTTTCACAGCAATGGTACGCTCTATGAGAGCATCCACAGGAAAGCAAGCATATTCGTTCGCAATTCGTTTTATACGGACTTCAACATCGACTTCCACAGATATTTTGGGTGATCTTATTTGTAAGTCGTAGAAGTCGGGCGGCAGACAATTTTTACCGATCAACCGACTCTCATTTTCAATCCAGATACGCTGTGAAGTACTTAATGTCGACAATTGCCATCCCAATAAATTCTCGAAATGCTCCTGAGAATACTGAGGAAGTTGTCCCAAAGCCCCGTAAGTAGACCCTTTATGATGCGCCAATCCCTCTAAATCGACGATCTGTTCACCTGCTTGCTTCAACAAGTACAACATTTCGGTCTTTCCTGAGCCGGTTTTACCTCCTAAAACGAGGTAATTTCGAGGTGTTTTATAGTGATTGATGATCCAGTGACGGAAGGTTTTATATCCTCCTTTAAGCAAGGTTACACGAAATCCCGCCATCTGCAGCAGCCAAGCCAAAATATTTGAGCGCATACCCCCTCGCCAACAATATATATATACCTGTTTATCGGGAGCTAAAGTTAAAGCGCGTAAAATCTTCTCATGAAACCTAGGACCTTCTAATTCGAAACCCTTCAAAACAGCAGCTTCACGCCCTTGTTGTTTGTAAGCTGTACCGATGATGGCACGAGATTCATTATCGAGTAAAGGCAACGAAACAGCTCCTGGAATATGCGCTTTTTCATACTCACCGGTACTGCGGGCATCGAGTAAAACGGCATTCGATTTCCTGTATGAATCGATAAAATCGTTGACTTCGAGTAAGCGTAGTTGCATGCTACAAATATAGTAATCAGAAGCAGGCAAAAACAAGAAAGCTACAGGCTAAGAATTGATATATATAAATACATATAAAGCAAAAGAGACGCCTCAACCGGAGCGTCTCTTTCTTATTAAATAATGTACTTTAATTCAAATTGGGATCTTCAGGGAAGTTGGCCAGGATAGCATATTCATTGCCCATGCTTTTAAGTACCTGACTCCACAAGACCTTCGGATTATCGAAGAAAGTAAATTTTGGCGTTGCATTTGAAATCAGCCATGACTTTTCTTTGAGTTCATTATCAAGCTGTTTGGGTTCCCAACCGGAATAACCGGCATAAAAACGGATCTGATCCTGCCCAATTTGCTGCGTATCGATCAAAAACTTCAATTGATCATAATCGCCACCGAACCAAATACCGGGTGCTATTTCGCGTGCTCCGGGTAATTGCTCTCCCATAGTATGCAAATAAAACAAGGTATCTGTCTCGACAGGACCGCCGAAATACAGTGGAGCATCAAACTGAGGAAAGTCTTCCACCGCCTCATTCAGCTTCACATCGGTAGGCTTATTCAAGATAAACCCAAGAGTACCTTTATCATCATGTTCGCTAAGTAATACCACCGATCGTTTAAAGTAGGAGTCCAGTAAGAAGGGCTCCGAGATCAGCAGACTACCTGCTACAGGGGTGTTCAGCTTTTTCATATCCTGTAAGTTTAAATAGTTTAACTGAAATAATCGGGCCATGTTCCGATAAATTAGAAATGTTACTTACAATTCTGTTAAAATGACAATTCATTAACACTCATTGTTGCATTCAAGAAGCGATTTATGGTGGTTGACCGATAAATACGCTTGTTTATTGGGAAATAAGGCAATAATCAGTGACTTTTGCAGTGAATTCCCCCGAAGGGAAATTCGAACAACTGATAGTATCGGGATCGATTACGATTCATTATCCGATAAAAACAGATAAAATCTTACTTCATGTCAAATAAGCCGTTTACCCACTTTTTGCAGCATATGCGCCAACAGTACGATCAAGGGATCATTCGTGAAAACGATTTAATGGATAATCCTTTGCATTACTTTGAAAAATGGTTCAAAGAGGCTACCGAAGCAAATACTCCTGAGCCCAACGCTATGGACTTCTGCACAGTATCGAATAATAAACCTTCCTCTCGAATTGTCTTGCTGAAAGGTGTTGATGAACGAGGATTTGTATTTTACACTAACTACGACAGTCGCAAGGGCAATGAATTAATCGAAAATCCCTTTGTTTCGTTGAATTTCTTCTGGCAACCATTGGCACGTCAAGTGCGAATAGAGGGAGAAATCTCGAAAGTATCTGCCGAAGAATCTGATCAATATTTCAAAACTCGACCGAGAGAAAGTCAAATTGGTGCGTGGGCATCGCCTCAGAGTACCGTTATTGCCTCGCGACAAGTAATAGAAGACGAGATTGTACGTTATACCGAACAATTTAAAGACGTGGAGGTTCCTCGTCCCCCTCACTGGGGAGGATATGTGGTAAAACCGCAACGTATTGAATTTTGGCAAGGACGACTTAACCGCCTTCACGACCGATTCTTGTACGAAGACTCACCCGGAGGATGGATGGTTTTCCGATTAGCACCATAATTTTCGAAATCCTGCAATATACCCCCTGCCCCATTCGTCAAACCTTACTATGAAATTCAGCGCATTAATACTGGCTATTGTAATAATAGTCATCGACCTTTATGTCTTCCAAGCATTTAAGTTCGCCTTCCGTAATTCATCTGAGAACACACAAAAAATAACTTCCATCGTATTCTGGAGCTTAACTGCTTTCAGTGTAGGAGTTGTTCTTGCTGCCATGGTTACAGATGTCCAAACATGGCCTAAATTCATCAAAACCTATTTTACTGCATTCGTATTTGTATGGATGATTTCGAAAGTAGTGGTGTTGATTTTCATGATTGCCGATGATGCCATCAGAGGTGTGCGATGGGCATTCACAAAGGTATTTCCTACTGCGCAAGCGGCACCGGCAACAGCGGATGCATTAAAGTCAACAGGCATTTCTCGCTCCGACTTTTTAGTGAAAACAGGATTGGTAATTGGTGCAATTCCTTTTATCAGTTTGATATGGGGAATGGCTAAAGGCGCTTATGATTACCAAGTAAAAAGAATTAAAGTTAAACTACCGAATTTACCTGCTGGATTTGAAGGATATACTATTGTTCAGGTTTCAGATATTCATAGCGGAAGTTTCGTTACTACGGAACCGTTAGCGACTGCTGTGAAGATGATTAATGACTTGAATCCCGATTTGATTTTATTCACCGGCGATCTTGTAAACAATAGAAATACAGAGGTGATCGATCATATGCCGGCACTCTCGAAATTGAAGTCGAAGCACGGAGTTTATTCTATTTTAGGAAACCACGATTATGGTGACTATGTAGAATGGGATTCGCCTGAAGCCAAGAAGAAAAACTTAGCAACACTTATCAATCATCATCGTGAAATGGGTTGGGATATTCTTCTCGACGAACATCGTATCCTCGAGAACAAAGGAGATAAAATCACCTTGATTGGTGTGCAAAACTGGAGCACTCACCTTCGCTTCCCGAAATATGGCAGCATGGAAAAAGCTACGAAGGATATTCAGTATAACGCTGTAAATATTTTGATGTCGCACGACCCTTCACATTGGAATGGTGAAATTCTTACTAAGTATCCTCAAGTAGATATTATGTTAGCTGGACATACTCACGGATTCCAATTCGGAATTGAAATCCCCGGATTTAAATGGAGTCCGGTGCAGTATATTTACAAGCAGTGGGCCGGATTATACAAAGAAGGGAATCAGTACCTATACGTTAACCGTGGACTAGGATTTTTAGGCTATCCGGGACGAGTTGGCATCCTTCCCGAGATCACAGTACTTGAATTAACCAAAGCTTAATAATTACGTTATTTACGTAACGTATAATACATAATAAATAATTACCTCATTGGAACAACAAATACCAAAAGCACTTTACTTAATTCCCACGGGATTAAGCGATGCTGCGCCCGAAACTTATTTAACAGAATCGGTACTTGCGACAGTGCGAAAATTAAAAGTATTCATTGTAGAAAATGAGAAATCGGCGCGTGCCTTTTTAAAAGCTTGTAAGATTGAAAGTCCTCAATCGGAATTAGAAATCTTCGAACTCGACAAACACGATGCGAAGCAAAACATCAATGGATTTTTAGATCCCTTGAAGAAAGGAATAGCAACTGGCTTATTGAGTGAAGCAGGTTGTCCAGCAGTAGCAGATCCCGGCGCACGAGTAGTTGCAGCGGCACATAAAGCGAACATCAAAGTAAAACCGTTTATCGGACCCTCGTCGATTCTACTTGCTCTAATGGCATCTGGAATGGAAGGACAACGATTTTGTTTTCACGGATATATTCCAATCGACAGAGCTGAACGTATTAAAACGCTACAGCAATTCGAGAGAAATGCGCAGCAAAGAAACGAGACGCAAATCTTTATCGAAGCGCCTTATCGCAATAATCCACTGCTGAAGGATATTTTAAGCAATTGTAATCCCGAGACGAAACTTTGTATTGCGGTAAACATTGACACTCCATCAGAAAGTATAAAAACGATGCGAGTTCAAGAGTGGAAAAAACAAATTCCGGAATTGCATAAAATGCCGGTGGTGTTTTTGATGATGTAGCATTTCGACTCCGCTCAATGACCGCATTTCGACACATCTCGACTCATCTCGGCACATCTCGACTTCGCTCGATAAACACCGCTCATCAATTTCATATCAATTAAAAAGAAAAAATCCTCTCGACGAAATGAAATCATCGAGAGGATTTTTAACAATTATTGAATTGCTTTATTTACCATTGCGATAATTTCAGCTTCGAGCTTCAAGGTTTCTTCTTCAATCTTAACTGCTTTAGCCAAGATATCGGCAACAAAAGTTTTATCGTCGTAGCTTGATGTATTAATTCGAACGTTCATATGAGCTCCTAACACGGCAGTGCGCGCACATAAAGCTCCTACTCCTGCATCAGTAATTGAATTCGGATTTCCGATTGCTACCATTTCTTTCATAACACTCATGCTGGCAAAGCAAACTTCCATCGATTTAAATGGAATTTCGATCGCATATTTCGTTGCATCTTGAATAGCTTTTTTACGCGCCGCTTTTTCTTCGTCAGTTCCTTTTGGCAAAGCAAATCCTTCCATAATAGCATTGAAAGATCTTGTGTCTTCGTCAACTAAATCGATTAGTTGTTTTTTGTAAGCCTGACCTTTTTCAGCCCAGTCGCTAAACAGTTCCCATTTATCTTCCCAACCTTTTTTAGACGCACTTAAGTTCGCTACCATCGTTCCGAGTGACACTCCCAAAACACCTACATAAGCAGAGATTGATCCGCCGCCCGGTGCAGGTGATTCACTCGCAGTTTCATTGGCGAATGCAGTCAATTTCATATTCACCAACGGATTCGATACGCCTTCATTCAGTACATATTCGATGATGCGTTTAGATGGATCAAATGGTCCGAGTTCATCGAGTCCCATTGATTTTACAGCGATGTGAATTAATTCTTCATCACTAACGCCGGCGGATAGCCGTTGTTTCTTTAGGAAGTACTTTCCTGCATCTAACATCGAGCTTAAAGGAACTAATCCTACTAACTCACTTCCGGTAACTCTCGCTCCTCTATGGAAAGCACTCTTATAACATTCTTCAAAAACGATATGCAATGGAGTTTCGCGGAACTGCGTGATATTAATCGACACCTGCGCCTGACCATATTCTTCAATGTACCAACCAATGGCTTTTACACCTTTCAATGATCCCGGTATGCGTACTTCATTACCATTTGCATCGAGTACTTTCTTGCCTTTTTCATCTGTTTTCACTCGTCCCGCTTCGCGGATATCGAATGCAATCGAGTTTGCTCTTTTAACAGATTTAGTATTTAGGTTTACGTTATAAGCGATTAAGAAGTCGCGGGCACCGATAACTGTCCCGCCCGACTTAGCATTAAACTCACTCGGACCAAAATCAGGTTTCCATTGAGGTTCTTTTATCTTCTTGAAAAATCCTTCGTACTCACCCCCACGTATTACCGAAAGGTTGCTGCGTGATTTATCTTTTTGTGCTTCTTCATAGAGGTAAACGGGAATATTTAATTCGCCACCCACTTTAGCTGCCAACTTCTTACTCCACTCAGCTGTCTCTTCCATGGAGATATTCGCCACCGGAATAAAAGGACAAACATCGGTAGCGCCCATACGAGGATGCTCACCTTTATGCTTCGACATATCGATCAACTCAGCAGCTTTCGCGATACCTCTGAAAGCAGCTTCTACAACGCCTGCAGGCTCACCCACCATCGTAACAACAGTACGGTTAGTAGCTTTACCGGGATCGACATTCAATAGCTTAACGCCATCTACAGATTCGATAGCGTCGGTGATTTGTTTGATGATTTGTAAATCGTTTCCTTCACTGAAGTTAGGAACACATTCAATTAATTGTTTCATGAGTATTGAGCATGCCAGAATTCTCTGGCTTTTAAATAATCAGTTATAAGATAAGCGATGAGCTTACCCGTTTTTAAATCGGTTTTTATATGTGATAATACAGGTGCCGCTTCGGCGATATGAAAATAAACAACATTACATTTCGAAGCTACCATGTGGACAAATTTTCTTGCTTGGATAGTAGATATCCCGCTCGATGTTTTAGCACTGGAAGGAATATTTTGAATGGTATCGAGATCGAGTTCGAGTCCGGTGAAGTCGGTGCCGGCAAAGCGAATCGCATCCATCACCGCTTCTTCAAATCCGTCGTCTCCTTTAACAAACAAATCTTCAAAAAAGGAAGCATGCAAGCGATCGTCGGAATGAATCTGTTCAATAACGACATCGGTATTAAAGATCTCATGCAATCCAACCATTGCGTATCGTCGTAAATCGCCACTCGCTAAGGCATAACTGAATCCGTTGCCCGAATGACGTCCTTCTAAGGGACGCAAATCACTATGCGCATCGCAATTAATACAATCGATAGACGCAAATGTTTTATTCAACTTACTTTGTAATCCGCTGACAGCTCCCTTGATATTCGGGTAAGCATTATTATGTCCCCCGCCAATAATTATCGGCTCTTTTCCTGCCTTTACGATTGCTTCAATGATCGGCTTTACGAGCTCATCTACTTCAGCAACTAATTCGCGCGCCACGGCAACATCTGCAGGATCTTGAAAATTCAATGCGGCAGCTTTATCCATCAACTCCGAAAAATCGATATGTCCCAGTACCAGCAATTGCTCACCCGTAAAATAACGATTAGATTGAACATTCAGCAATGTACTCACTACGGGATTCCATGCCGAATAAGCACCTCCTCTACCATAATTAGCACGCACACCAATATCCTCAGGTAATCCCAGTAAAACATAACGGGCAGGGCTATCCAACAATGCGTCTTCCCACTGTTGAGCATTATCAAACGACAAAACCTTCACACGCTCGCCGAGACGAATTTCACCTGCACGACGTTTCACCAACGCATTTACATCCTCTTGCGAGTATATTTTCAGTTGCATAGAAAAATTTTATTGCAAGCGACCGTTAATAACAATTTTATCGATCACATCAGAACCGTAAGCATAAGGAATATAGCCTACCGAAGAAATAGGTTTTGTAATAAACAAGTTTGCTTTTTTATGAGGCACAATACTTCCCAATTCATCCATCACACCCATTGCATAAGCTCCGTTAAGTGTGGCAGCGTTGATCGTTTCTTCAGGCGACATTTTCAAATACAAGCAAGCGAGCGTTGTGACCAGCGACATTTTTCCTGAAGGTGATGAACCGGGATTATAATCGGTTGCCAAAGCAACTGGTAATCCTGCATCAATCATATTTCGAGCAGGAGGATAATGAATCTTTAAGAAGAAAGCAGTTCCCGGTAATAATGTTGGCATTGTTTCACTCTTCAACAACAATTCGATTTCTTCATCCCCCGTGCATTCCAAATGATCAACCGATAAAGCATTATGCTTCACTCCAACTTGAATTCCTCCGGAAAAATCGAGTTCATTGGCATGTATTTTCGGACGCAAGCCATACTTCCATCCGGCTTCCAGAATACGGTCGGTCTCTTCGACAGAGAAGAATCCTCGATCACAGAACACATCATTATAATCTGCCAATCCGTGATCAGCGATATACGGCAACAAACGATCCACCAACAAATCCACATAAGCTTTTCTGTTTTCTTTAAATTCAGCAGGGAAAGCATGAGCACCTAAAAAAGTAGCTTTTATAGTCAGATCAGAAGATTGTTTCAACCTCTTAATCACCTTTAACATTTTCAATTCGGCATCGTAACTTAATCCGTAGCCGCTTTTTATCTCGATAGCTCCTGTGCCGCTACGCTTCACTTCCTCGAGACGCATCATGGCACTATCAAATAATTCCTCTTCAGAAGTTTGTTGCAAGCGCTTCGCGGAATTCAATATTCCACCCCCTCGCTTCGCGATTTCTTCGTAGGTTAGTCCATGGATTCTATCAACAAATTCATTCTCACGAGAGCCTGCATAAACGATATGGGTATGCGAATCGCACCAAGAAGGGAAAACAAATCTGCCGCTAGCGTCATAAACCTCATTAGCCGGAGCATGAAGAACATCATCCATGTGTCCCACCGAGTGAATTTTATCGCCTTCAATCAACACCCAACCATTCTCTAAAATTGGCAATTCAGCCATATCTTTCCCTCTAACAACATGACTTCTTCCATGTTGAACGATGCCTTTAGCATTAATAATTAACAAACGATGCATACCTAGTTCTTTTTAACATTAAATAAGATGATGTATCCGAAGATACCTGTAATCACGAGCAACAGCGTTGCCAATACAAATCGGTGCATAGAAAAGTCGATCATTACTAAAAGAAATAAGCTCAAAGTAACCAAGGCTCCGAAGATTTTAGCCGGGACCGAGTTCGACTTCCGCAAGGATTTTACCGACGCACCAAAGATAATAAAGATGAACGCCGCTACTATAAAAAACCATGCTTTTCGAGCGTCATTACCTACAAAACGAAAACCTTCTAACAGCAAATAAGCAGATGCCATCATTAATGAAGTAAAGAAGTTTTTGCGGATCAAGTTCACAACTCAATATTAGGAAGATATAAGTCATCAATCCTCAAAAAGTGAAAAACTAATTCACCAAAATTGAACCTACTTAATTGCTATTAACCAACTGAGGCTCAAAAGCTAAAAAAACATGTCAAAAAACCGACAGGTGAACTGTTGAAAACCTAATGCATAAAGGAGCCAGATGCAATCCTTTAACTTTTACTTTTATCGAGTGAACTACATAGAACTTAACCTCGAAATTACTCCAACCGACATGTACACCGACATGATGACTTATCATTTGTCGGGCGCGGGATTTGAAATGTTTGAAGAGACCGGCAACGGACTAAAAGCCTATATACAAACTCATTTATTCGATCAGGCTGCTATTGAAGCCATCATTGCCGATGTAAAATCGCAAGGCTGTGAGATCGAATATCAATTCAATGAAATTCCTTGGCGTAACTGGAATGAAGAATGGGAAAGCAATTACCAACCCGAGATCATCGATAATAAACTATACATCAGAGCAGAATTCCATGCTCCGAATCCCGATTATCCGATGGAAATTGTTGTGCAACCAAGAATGGCTTTCGGCACCGGACATCACCCTACTACCTCTCAAGTGATGAAAGTGATGTTAAAAACGGACTTCACGGGGAAATCGGTATTAGACATGGGTTCAGGTACGGGCATTTTGGCGATTTTAGCCTTCATGCAAGGAGCATCATCGGCTTTAGCTATCGACAACGACGCCAATGCAGTTGAAAACAGCAGAGAAAATGCCGTCCGCAATGGTTATCCGCAAATGGAAGTTGAACTAGGCGAAGGAGAAGCGATTGCAGGCAAAAAGTTCGACGTTATTTTAGCAAACATCAACCGAAATATTATACTTCAAGATTTGCATTTGTATAACGATGCGATGAACGAAGGCAGTATTTTAATCACCAGCGGATATTATACCGACGATTTACCCGTTATTAAAAATAAAGCCGCTGAAATGGGTATTCAATACCTGCATCACACCTCCGAAAATGAATGGTGTTGTGCCGTTTTTGAAAAGAAATAAATGACATCCTTATTACCTTCTGAAAATACTTCTATGAAACGAATATTGATTTTTTTACTACTCCTCGCTCCTTTCTTCTCTGAAGCGCAAGCACCGAAGCAATTCTCGTCGGACCCTACTGCTTTCTTCAAAGAACTGAAAGGATTTATGGAGCTCACCAACAAAAAGGAAACTGAAAAGCTACTCGATCAGTTTGAGGTGATTTGGGTTGAGGAACCAAAGTTTACAGGCGATCAACAAGCTATCATCATTCATACTGCGAATGATATGTTGAAGAAACGTATGAAGGCTTTTCCCGATTTCGGAAATTATCTTGAAGCGTTAATGGGTTTCACCAAATCGGGACGTGATTTAGAGACTTTCAAAAAATGGCATAGTAGTCTCGATAAAATGTTGTCGGGAACTACACGTCGTTATAGCGATTACTTGGAGATTTGCGCCGACTTATTCGCTGGAAATATTCTCTATGAATCATCTTCAACGAAATGGGTGGCGGGAACAGGCGACTATACATTTGAATTCGATACAGTGCCACGCATCAGTTTCCCTGCTATGGATTTAACCTGTTACGCCAAAAACGATAGTAGTAATATTTATGGAATCAAAGGCTATTATTATCCTTTAACGAAGAATTTTAGAGGTACCGGAGGAAAAGTTTACTGGACAAGAGCCGGTCAACCACAAACAGATGTTTATGCGAATTTAAAGGCTACATCCATTGATGTTACGGGATCAGATTGGTCGGCCGACTCTGCAATATTTTACAGCACAAAATATTTCAAAGACCCGTTAATGGGTAAAGTATCTGATAAAATACTTGCCAATGTAACAATAGAAACTGCTACTTATCCTCGTTTCCAAAGCTACACGTTGACATTAGGAATTCGTGAATTAATTAAAGATGCCGACTATGTTGGAGGATTCTCGCAACAAGGTCCGAAGATGATCGGATCAGGATCGAATGATCAAAAAGCAACACTTACCTTCAAGCGAAATAATAAACCATTTCTTGTAGTAAAAAGCAGAAGCTTCGTAGTTCGAGCTGAACGTATCAGTTCCGATAATGCCTCTATCGTTGTTTACTTCGATAAAGATTCTATTTACCATCCTGCGCTCGATTTCAAGTATATCAATAAAGACCATGAAGTGTCGATGATTCGCGATATCAATTCGGGAATATCAATGCCGTTTTTTAATTCATTCCATCAAGTGGATATGTATGTCGACGGAATCTATTGGAAGATCGATGATCCTGTAATGGAATTAAGAATGATATCAGGAGCAGGCGAAAGTAAAATGCTTTTGGAGTCATCGAATTTATATACAGATGAAAGATACCAGCAAATACAAGGAATGGCCGACGTTAGTCCTTTGTATCAATTGAAACAATATGCTAATTCCAATAACCGCGATATCTATTCAGAAGACCTAGCGAAATATTTAAGAGTAAGTGATCAACAAGCACGTTCGCTCTTGATTTTCCTTGCGAACAAAGGATTTGTGAGTTATAATTTCGAAGAAGATAAAGCGAATATTAACGACAAGTTATTTTATTATCTCTCTGCAAGATCGAATAAAACCGACTTCGATAAAATTGAGTTTAGTTCAATTATCTCTGCAAAATCGAATGCAAAATTAAATCTCTTGAATTTCGACTTAGATGTTCAAGGAGTATCGAGAGTATTGCTTAGCGACTCGCAACAAGTGTGGATTACACCAACCGATCAAGCTATTAAATTGAAGAAGAATCGCGACTTCGATTTCGACGGACGAGTGCATGCAGGACGCAGTGATTTCTTCGGAAAGAAATTTGCATTTAAGTACGACGATTTCAAATTCAACTTAGCAACAGTTGATTCCATTCGCTTAAAAGTAGTATCGGAAACTGAAGTCGATGAGAATGGAAATCCGAAGTTAATTCCGTTGAAGAGTACCTTGCAGAATGTATCGGGTACGCTTTACATCGATAGTTTAAATAACAAATCGAGTCGTAAAAATTACAGCGGCTACCCTACTTTTACATCCGACAAAGAATCGTTTGTTTACTACGATCATCCATCGATATATGGAGGAGTTTATAATAGAGATAAATTCTATTTCCGTATGGATCCATTTACCATCGATTCACTCGATAATTTCTCGGCCGGCGGATTGAAATTCCCGGGAGATTTTGTATCGGCAGGTATATTCCCGGACATCAAAGAAGTGGCGATTATTCGTCCCGATTACAGCTTCGGATTTGAAAGAAATAGTCCTACCGAAGGATATCCGATGTACGGAGGAAAAGGAACATTCTTTAATCACATCGACTTAAGTTACAACGGACTTATCGGTAATGGAAAAATTGACTATTTAAGTTCAGCATCCGAGTCGAAAGACATTGTCTTCTTCCCCGATTCTACGAATATGCAAAATGCATCATTTGATTTACGTAAGGACATGATCGCAGGAACAGGATTCCCACAAGCATCAGGGAATAATGTATTTATAAATTGGCGTCCTAAGAAAGACAAAATGTACGTCGATAAAATTGATCAGAACTTAACAGTGTACGAAAAGCAAGTTACCCTCGACGGAAATTTAATATTAGCAGCTAAAGGGCTTGGAGGAAACGGAAATGCGATCTTTAGCGAATCGGAATTGAGCTCCCTCGACTTCTGGTTTAAGCAAGATGCATATGGAGCCGATACATCCGACTTCAAATTAAAATCAGACGACGAAAAAGTAATGGCGATCCAGACCAAGAATGTGAAATCGAAAATCGACTTAGTAAAACGATTTGGGGATTTCATTTCGAATGGAAAAGGATCATATGTAAGCTTCCCATTGAATCAGTATATCTGTTTCATTGCTCAATTTAAGTGGTTTATCGATAAACAAGAAGTTGAGTTTGGAGAAGACTATAAAGACAATACTAAGTTGAATATCGAAGGATCCGATTTCGTAAGTGTAAATCCTTCACAAGACTCCTTACGATGGAATGCGGGACTTGCTCGATACAGCCTCATCGACTACTTAATTAAAGCAAGAAAAGTAAAAGAGATTTTAGTTGCTGATGCCAGCATTCAACCAAATGACACAGCCACAATTATAATTGAAAGAGCAGCTGTAATGCGACCATTAAATGAGGCGAAAATTATAGCAAATACAACAACCAAATACCACACCATCAGCAATTCAACTGTTAACGTATTAGGAAGAAAGAACTATACTGCTCAAGGTAAATATGCCTATACGGATCAAGCAAAAGTTAAACACTTAATCGATCTCGATCGAATTGCGATAGATACATCGATGCAAACCTATGCTTCGGGAACAATTCCTGACACCAGCAACTTCCAGTTGAATACTAATATTCAATATCGAGGAAAAGTAAATATTACAGCCGCTAATCCACTAGTTAACTTCGACGGATTTGCGCGTATCAACCATAGTTGCGCACAAGAATTAGCAATTAATTGGTTCGGCTTTAAATCTGACATCGATCCTAAAGGAGTTAGTATTCCTATCAATGAACCACGCAATGAAAACTTAGAGCGATTAGGAGTAGGAATTTATCAAGCAAACGACAGCACAGGATTCTATTCGTCATTCTTATCGCCTAAGCAACGTATTAGCGATTCTGCATTAGTAAGTGCATCGGGATATTTATTCTACGACAGTAAAACGAAAGAATATAAAATCGGGCCGAAGGAGAAAATCCTAGCTCCTGATGAGCCGGGAAATATGGTGGTATTGAACGATAACAAGTGTACTGTTTATGGAGAAGGGAAATTGAATTTAAATACCAACTTCGGACAATTCACGATGAACGTTACCGGTAATGTAACCAACAATACCAACAACGACTCAACCACTTTAGATGTATTGATGGGATTAGAATTCATGTTTAATGATGATGCTATTAAATCGATAGCAGAAGCAATTACAAGTAATCCTACTTTACAACCTACCAACGATGCGCGCACTACATGGGTAAGAGCTATGAAAGAGCTAGTAGGTACCGAAAAAACCGATAAGATGATATCGGAATTCAACCTTTACGGTGCACCTAAACGTGTCCCTCAAGAGTTACAAAGGACATTATACCTGACGGATGTAAAATTGTATTGGGATCAGAGTACACAATCGTATAAATCGATGGGACCAATCGGTGTAGGATTCATTGGCAAAACAACTATCAGCAGAGCATTAAAAGGATACTTAGAAATTCAGAGAAAGAAAGGCGGAGAAGTATTTAATCTGTACTTAGAAAGTGACAATGCTACTTGGTGGTATTTCAATTACAACAGAGGTATTATGCAAGCCGTATCATCTGACATCAAATTCAACGATACAGTTAATAATATGAAGCCTGATAAACGTATTGCAGATACTAAAGGTGATAAGCCACCATATGAATATATGCTAGGGACAGACCGTAAGAAAGCAGAGTTCATTAAGAAGTTCACTGCCGTTCCGGGCAATTAAATGAAAAGCTCTCGATTAACTTCGGGAGCTTTTTTATTTCTGTCTACTTTGATTTAAAAGAATCAGGAACGATAAGTCTAATCGTCATATCAATCCACGTAGAAACATAATCAGCGACTGAATCCAAAAATTGTACAACAGAACCTGAAAATCTACTTTCGAATGCTATGAACTCAATCAACTGATAATTAACCAAAAAGGTCGATTTGTTAATATTTTTCGGTCGGGAATCGGCCTATAAAAGGCCCTCTTGTTTTCTTTGTTATTACATTTGACCAAACATGATAAGCATGACTAACATTTCATTACTATGCCTGGCCTACCTGATGGGATCAATTCCTTCGGCAGTATGGATAGGACAATTAATGTATGGGATTGATGTCAGAGAATATGGAAGCGGAAATGCCGGAGCGACCAATACATTCAGAGTTTTAGGAAAAAAAGCAGGTTGGCCGGTATTGATTATCGATATTTTAAAAGGGCTTTTAGCGGTTAAATTAGTCTGGTTATCAGGCAAATACCTTCCCGGAACCCAACAATATATCAATTTTGAATTAACCCTATCGATTGCGGCATTACTAGGACATATCTTTCCAATTTTCGCAGGATTCAGAGGAGGAAAAGGAGTCGCTACGCTATTGGGAATATTAATAGCAGTACATCCCGGTGCGGCCTTAGTTTGTGCCGGAGTATTTGTCGCCACCTTGCTCCTAACCCATTATGTATCATTAAGTTCCATGATGGCAGCATTCACATTCCCGGTAGCTATTATGTTCATTTACCACGAAACGGTACCAAGTTTAAACATCTTTTCGATGTTTGTTTGTATTTTGGTATTTATCACCCATCAGAAAAATATCGAGCGATTGATCAAAGGAGAAGAATCGAAGGTTGGTTTTTTATCCAAAAAGGCAAGATAAAAATCACAATATTTGTAAGATAAACAAAAAACACACCATTAAAAGGTGTGTTTTTTGTTTATATCAGGCTCATTTTCAATAGAGAGGCCCAATCTTGCCTTTTAATTCCTGTGTAAGGTTATTTCGACAATTTTTGAAGGAATCAGCAAATTAAAATAAGCAAAGCGTAACAACGCGGAAGTTACAGGCGTATATACGGGGCGTTCAAAATCATCCGCACTAATGAAAAAGAAGCTAATATTACTTGTGTTATTGGTATGTGTGCTATTCACTAATTCCATTACTGCTTTAGCAGGAAACATGTCCGAAGGACAACGTTCAAAAACTGCAGAGAAGTATTTTCTTGCAAAGCAGTACGAAAAGGCTGCCCCACTGTTTGCCCAATTGGTGAGCAGTAATCCTAAAAATTATAAGTACAACTACTACTATGGTATTTGTCTTTTAATCGTTGGCAAAGACAAGAATCAGGCATTGCCTTATCTTGAAGCCGCGATGGAAAATCCGAAAACTCCGGAAGACATCTACTATTATTATGGACGTGCTTGTCATTTAACTTACAAGTTCAACGAATCATTACAATCGTTCGTTGAATTCAACAGCATTATCGGTGATAAGAATTCTCCTCGTTGGAGCATTCCTCAATACATCGAAATGGTAAACAATGCTAAGCGAGTATTAGATACGTCGAAGTTATCATCGATTCAAGAAAGAACCGAGTCATTAGCTTCTGACTTCTATTCTAAATACGCATTCAACCAACCAAACGGAAAACTTTTAAGTATGCCTGATCAAATTATTTCGGCATCAAAAAGTGATAAGGATGAACGCCCAACAATTTTCTTAAGCTCTAACGGACGCGTAATGTATTTCAGTGCTAAATCTGATGCAACTGCGAGTCGCGATATCTTCAGAGTAGAAAAAGACTTGGATGATAATTGGGGAGAACCAAAACGCATAGAAGCTTCTTTAAACTCAACGCAAGACGAACTATTCCCTACTTGTAATTCCGATGGACGTATTTTATACTTCAGTTCACGCGGACACAATACAACAGGAGGATTTGACTTATTCAAAGCATACTATAATACAGTATCAAAAACATGGAGTAATCCTGAAAATATGGGATCACCATACAACTCACCGGACGATGATTTTTGCTTTGTTTCATCAACAGTAGATCAAACTGCATACTTCACATCACAACGTGAAACAGCACCGGGAACATTAACAGTATATAAAGTTCCTTACTCAAATACAGAAGAATTACCTGTAGCAATCAATGGAAAATTCAACTGTATCGGAAAACCTGATTTAAAAGAAATTCAGATTACGATTACTCGCGACGGAGACTCAAATATTGTAGCAAACGTTACAACCGACAAAGTGACAGGAGCATATGCAGTAGAATTACCGGGACCGGGAACATACAGCTTCAAAGTTGATGCGCCGGGATATTCATCACACACTGAAGAAGTACGCTTCGGAGAATTCAGCGATCGTATTTATGTTCAAGATATCTTCTTGAGCAAAAGCTTAAACGGAATGGAAGACGTTGCTATCAGCAACCGACGCTTAACCGATGCAGGATTAGTTGGCGACAACTTAACAGCAACTGCTGATGAAGAAGGAACTACAACGGGAGGAATTACAGAAGCTGATATGGCAGCAATGAAAATGTCAGGAATTGATCCTGCAGTAATGGCTGCAAAAGCGGCAGAAGCTGCAATTAAAAATTCTACAGCACTAAAGAACGACGGAATCAAAGTTGACTTAACAGGCAATATTGTATTCAAAGTTCAAATTGGAGCGTTCAACAAATCACAACGTGAACGAGTTCAAAAACGCTTAGAAAAGAAAACTGATAAATCGATGATGACGAGCTACGACGACAAAACATGGTTACGCTTCTTTGTTGGATCAGAAGGTAGCTATTCGTCAGCTAAAAATCTAAGAGCTACAATGAAACAAGCAGGATTTGGCGATGCATTCGTAGTAGCGTTTAAAAACGAAAAACCGATGAATTTGCAAAACGCAATTCAAACGAAAAAATAATAAAATGTTTTAAGGTAGAAAGCAGCTCCATGAAAATGGGGCTGTTTTCTTTTTTGCACCTACCCTACTATAAACCAACATGTTAACATTATTGTTGAGAATTATTCACGGTGACTGTTTCCACAAACAAACAGAACTCCTTACCTTTACATCAAACAATATTGTTCATGAGCAAAAATCATTTTGGTAAGCCACTGGAAGAAGAGGATATTCTCGTTGAAGAGCAGGTTGAAAAGGAAAACAACTTGGTACTCTACAATGATGATGTGAATACTTTTGACTGGGTAATTGATTCTTTAGTGAAGGTATGCCAGCATCATCCCGAGCAAGCGGAACAATGCAGCTATATTGTTCATTACAACGGACGATGTGCTGTTAAAGAAGGTTCATTTAAGGACCTTCGTCCTATGCGCGAAGCATTGGTTGAACGCGGCCTTAATGCAACTATTGAATAATCCATTTTATTACATCAAACCGGAATTTCCGGTCTATACCCATGCGTAAATTACTTATAGCATTATCTGCTATTATCATTGTGTCATCTTGTAGCAAAGTTCCTGTTACCGGTCGACGCCAGGTAAATTTATTACCCGAAAGCGATTTAATCGGGATGAGTTTAACCGAATACAAAGACTTCTTATCTAAGAACCCTCCTACCGCTTCATCCGATAACGATGCAGCCATGGTAAAACGTGTTGGCAGCAGAATAGAAACTGCCGTAACGCAATACATGGCAAAGAATAAAATGAGCGATCGCTTAGCAGGATATAAGTGGGAATATAATCTTGTAAACGACCCTACTGTTAATGCGTGGTGTATGCCTGGCGGAAAGGTGGTGGTTTATTCAGGATTATTAGGTGTAACTCAAAACGAAACGGCATTAGCGATAGTTATGGGACACGAAATTGCCCATGCTGTTGCTCGACACGGTAATGAACGTATGAGTCAAGAAATGATGACTCAAATGGGAGGTATGGCACTTAATGTGGCATTACAAACGAAGAGTGCTCAAACTCAAACCATTTTCAATACAGCATATGGTGTTGGATCACAGGTAGCGGTATTATTACCTTACTCTAGACTCCATGAATCGGAAGCTGATAAATTAGGATTGATCTTCGCAGCTATGGCCGGTTACGATCCTCAAGAAGCACCTAAATTCTGGAAAAGGATGTCGGCGCAAGGTGGTGCTAAACCTCCTCAAATTCTTTCTACCCACCCTAGCGATGCTAAGAGGGTAAAAGATCTAGAAGCTTTTATGCCGGAAGCCATGAAATACTACAAGAAAAAATAAACAGAAGCCCTTCCGCAAGAAGGGCTTTTTAATTCGCGAACGCTATGTCGATGATATTTGCCATTCTCTTATTTCTATTTGCGGTGTCGCTTGTCATCAGCGATGCATTGATAAAAAACAATCCCGCAATACGCTTGGGAGGCATCGTATTTTTATCGGTTGGAGTTTTATGGGTGAGCCAGTCGATGGAAACCGATAAAGCCATTATATACGGATTAACAGCCCTTGTGCTATTAGTGTTTGTGCGCATCTGGGCACAAAAAAACACATCGAAGATTGAAAAATTGATGAATGGAGTTCAGAGTACTGAAAACATTCACGTAGAACAAAAGGGACTAACGCTAACAAGTTTGAATCCCGATGGGACAGTACGCATCAACGGACAACGCTATAAAGCCACCAGCGTGAAAGGCAATATACCGCCCAATTACCCCATTAAAGTTGTTGGAGTCGATAAAAAGACGCTTTCTGTGGTCCCTGAAACACATTCCGGCTAACAAAATAAATAACCCATTCATAATCAAACCAAAAGAAATCTCAATTTCCTTGTCGGAAATTAAATATTTTGTAAATTTGCACCCCGCAAGTGAATGGTTTCGTAGCTCAACTGAATAGAGCATCTGACTACGGATCAGAAGGTTAGGGGTTTGAATCCCTTCGAGACCACATTATGAGAACGCAAAGCCACCTTTTGGTGGCTTTCTTCATTTACGGGTATTTGGATTCAAGCTTTGCTTGAAAATCCAAAT
>JAKPPP010000099.1 GCA_029547265.1 Bacteroidota bacterium | reverse complement strand
ACTATCAGAACAAAAGGGAATCAGGCAACTTATCATCAACGTTATGGTATCCCGTTTGTAGCGCGTATGCCCGATAATGCAGAAGTGGAAATCCACTTGTCATCCATCAACGTGGAAGGAACCACAACTGATACAGTGTATGTAAATACCATAGCCAAACGTCCTGTTATTACAGATCTTTATTTGGTAGTACCACTTAAATCGCCCATCAAAATGAAGTTGACTGATGCTCAAAATTATATTTATACAGCTGATAATTTAACTTTGGAAAACACAGTTTCGTTCCGCCTGGCCACAAAGTTAAAATATGGCATTAATATAGATTGGACAGGTCTGGTATTCGGCAAAGTAGGAGATGGAATAGGATTGATCGATACAAATGGAAGTCCCATTACCCTGTCGGATGCAACTTTGATAGGATACAAGAAGATTACGGTTGATTTGTTCAATTTCACGGTGAAAGGAGAAGGAGATAAGCTGCTACCCGCTACTGCTATGGATATAAGTACTTTCGGAACTGTTTCACTTTCTTCGACCGACAACCTGAATGTTACTACCAAAGAAGACTGGAAAACCAAGAAAATGTATTTGGGAAAAGGCACTGAGATGACCATTAGCGGAATCCAAACAACAAATCTTGCCAATAACCTAGCTCCGGATTTCTTTGAAGTAACAGGCACGAATACGGCAAAATTCCTGGGCGAAACCGGCATTTATACGGTTTATTATTTGCCCAGACTCAATTTTGTATTTGTAGAACAGCCCGATGCCGTATATCCGGATGCCATGTGGCTCTGTGGAGTAGGTTTTGGGCCGGCACGTACGCCTTATGTTAAAACATCGTCATGGAATTGGAATTCGCCGCTCGAATATCAATTCTGCCGGAAAGTTTCCGATGGTGTTTATCAGGCTACATTCTATGCACTTCATCAAATTGACGATACTGCAACAGAACCATGGAGATTGAAATTCAATGTGAAATTCTTCCACCAAAGAATGTGGGGTGGAGAAGAAGATGCTCGTACCTATACATTAAATGTGAATGGTTTGCTCTTTGCTCCAACCGAAAGCGATCAGGGAAATTTTGCCGGGACTGATGCATTTAAGGATAAACCCGGTATTTACCGACTTACCATAGATGTGAACAACAAGACGGCCAATTTCGAAAAAATAAGTGATTAATTAATATACATCCATCCCGCAAAATATTAGTTGCGGGATGGATAATTTTCTTAACGATGAACAAAAAAAGTGTATTTGTAATTTTATTTTCCTTCATAATTCTTGTTTCATTTACCCAATGTAAAGATTCAGGCAATGAACCTGCACCAACGCCTACTCCTAAGGATTCGGTAGGCGATGTTGGCGTATGGTTGACCACCGGCAATGAATCCTGTTTGCTAAAAAAAATGACACCGATTAATTTTTCCAGAGATTTTGCCGATTTTACCATTGTCATCGACACCACAACAACTTATCAATATATTGATGGTTTTGGTGCTGCGTTGACCGGGTCTTCAGCACATTTAATCCATCAAATGAGTGCCCAAAACAGGAAAAAACTTTTGGACGATCTGTTCGACCCTGAAAAAGGAATCGGTATCAATTATTTGCGAATAACAATTGGTTCTTCCGATTTTTCTATAGGGACATACAGTTATTGCGACAGTCCCGATATTAATAAATTCGATATTCCCGAAATAGACCGAAATGAACTTTTGCCGGTATTGAAAGAAATTCTTGAAATTAATCCATCGATGAAAATTCTGGCCAGTCCCTGGAGTGCGCCGGCATGGATGAAAAGTAATAACAGCATGTATGGCGGAAGTTTGAAAGGTGAAGAAGTTTACAATGACTTTGCAGAATATTTTGTTCGTTATGTTCAGGTTTTTGAACAGGAAGGCATTCATATTGATGCGCTGACCATTCAAAACGAGCCTATGCATGAAACAGGAGGATATCCGACCATGAAAATGCTTTGGCAGGAACAAAACAAAATTATTCGCGATTATTTAGGCCCTAAGTTTATTGCCAACGGCATTCAAACGAAAATTGTGATTTGGGATCATAATTTCGATATGTCCTATTACCCTATCAATATTCTAAATGATCCGGTTACCCGACAATATGTAAATGGTACCGGCTGGCATGGATACGGAGGAAATGCTTCGGCCATCGATCAGGTAACTGCACTTTACCCCGATAAGGAAACTTATTTTACCGAAATCTCGGGTGGAGGATGGAATACGGATACCCGCATGGGAAACATGTTTTATTACATGAAAGATTTCCTTATGGCTACGGTCAATCGTGGCTCTAAAAATTTTCTTATGTGGAATCTCGCTTTAAATCCTCAACATGGGCCAACTACTACAACTTGGGGTGGCTGTCAGAATTGCAGAGGAGTAGTTACTATCAATGAAAATGAGACTTACATCCGCAATGAGGAATATTATTTGCTGGGACATTTTGCTAAAGTGGTACGTTTGGGAGCTGTACGTGTAAATAATTCCTGTTACAATTTACCTTCCGGCATGACCATATCTTCCTTTATGAATGC
>JAKPPP010000067.1 GCA_029547265.1 Bacteroidota bacterium | reverse complement strand
GTCGTTCTTTGTAAAAGAAAATCTCCAATACTCTCGACTATGCAACAAAACGAAATTGAACAACATCTAAATGTAACAGCGAAGTTTGAATTAGTAAACGGGTCGCTGAAATACGGAGTCATCAATAAGCAAATTGATGGTGAGAAAATCAGAACCGATTACTATTTCATCTCTATGCAGAACTTGAATAATTTCAAGAAAGCGATTAGCAATCACAATTACGAATTCTGCAAAATGTTGATGGAAAAAATCAACATCAAGTTCATCAAATCTGTACAACCGATTTAATTTATCGTGAGTATTAACGATAACTGATCCCCATTATATCACGCACTTCTTTTACAGTAGTAGAAGAAGATGCGTGAGCCTTTTCCTTACCCATATCCATTATCTTATTAAGATATTTTTCATCGGCAGTTAAAGCTTCTATTTTCTCTCGTAGAGGAGCAACAAATTTCTCAATGTCTTCCGCCAATTGCTTTTTCATATCGCCATAGCGAACAGTGCAATTATTATAGGCATCATCAAAAAACTGAACAGTTTCTTTCGCCGAAACTACATTCATCAAAGTGAATAAATTCTTTATCGCTTCAGGTTTTTCTGAATTAGGTTCGGTTGGACCACCATCAGTCACAGCGCGCATCACTTTTTTCTTCAAAACATCAGGAGCATCAGCTAAAAATATCGCATTTCCTTCTGCTTCCGATTTCCCCATTTTACCGCTTCCGTCGAGTCCGGGAATTTTCACCAACTGCTCACCGAAGTTATAGGCAACAGGCTCAGGAAAATATTCAACATTATACAATCGGTTAAAACGATTCCCGAATTGTCGAGTCATCTCTAAATGTTGTTCTTGATCTTTCCCAACCGGCACTTTCGTAGCTCTATGGATCAAAATATCAGCAGCCATTAAAACAGGATAAGTTAAAAGTCCGGCATTCACATTGTCAGGTTGCTTTTTAGCTTTTTCTTTGAATGTAGTTGCTCGCTCTAATTCTCCTTTGTAAGCATGCATATTCAACAACAAATACAATTCTGTTGTTTCAGGTAAATCACTCTGAATGTAAATAGTCGATTTCTCAGGATCAATTCCGCAAGCAAGGTATTCGGCCAACACTTGACGGACGTTCCTTCTAAGCATCACAGGATCAGGATGAGTGGTAAGAGAATGATAATCGGCAATAAAGAAATAGCAATTCTGCTCTTCTTGCATGCGAATGAAATTCTTCACTGCTCCAAAATAATTACCCAGGTGGAGATTTCCTGTACTTCTGATTCCGCTTACTACTGTTTCCATAGGCTGCGAAGATAATAAAGCTAGCGGGAACAGTAAACTTCAGCCAAACATCATTTTTACGCTATTTTTCGCCCGAACCAACAATTTTTAAATCACTATCTTTGAGCTGTGAAACAGTTGTCATTCATTGCAAGAAGAATTTGGTGTGGATGGTTTTTCCTTACGGGATTTCTATTTTTTCTTCCTCTCTATCCTATCTTTCTCATTCTGCTAAGCCGAGAAGCTTGGTTTCCTTATGCTTTCCGCTTAAAGAAAGTATGGGCGCACTGGATCATTTTCACTACAGGCATCGTTTATAAAATTACTTATGAGGAAAAACCGGAGAAAGGCAAAGCTTATGTAATTTGCCCAAACCATAGTTCTTACCTCGATATTGTACTCACCAATATCGCTTTCCCCAATTATTTCCATTTTATGGGTAAAGCCGAGTTGAAAAATGTCCCGCTGTTCAATATTTTCTTTAGAAAGATGAATATTTCGGTTGACCGTAGCAGCCGTGCCGATTCTTTGAAAGCTTTTAAACGTGCCAATAAAGATATTGCCAAGGGAATTGGCATCGCCATCTTTCCTGAAGCTACTATTCCCGCAATTAGTCCTGAGTTGGGCGCCTTTAAAAGCGGAGCATTCCGACTTGCCATCCAAAATCAGATCCCGGTTGTGCCAATAACCTTCCTCGATAACTGGAAAATCTTCCCCGATAGTGGCAAAAACCGCTTTTTAGTTTGTCCGGGACTAGCCAGAATCATCGTTCATAAGCCAATTCCGACTGTAGGAATGACCGATGCCGACGTTTCTACCCTCAAACAGCAGGTTTATAACATCATTGAAACCACTTTGATGAACAATAAAAGGATTGTTGGAGGCTGCCGCTATTCGAAAAAGGCCTTGAAGGAAGAAATTAGCGGAACCGAACAAGTTTAATTCTCGATTTTTATCTTAAAAACATAAAAAAAGGTGTCCGTCAAGACACCTTTTTTTGCTTAAAATCTGTAAGATTTCCTTAAGAATTCACCGCTGTGCAGTGCTCTTCAAAAGCTGCTGTTAGGTTTTCAGCAATCATTTCTGCTGAGTGTCCTTCAATATGATGACGCTCTACAAAATGAACTAACTGACCGTCTTTAAATAAGGCGATACAAGGTGAAGATGGAGGGTAAGGCAACGTGTATTTACGTGCTTGAGCTACCGCTTCAATATCTTGTCCTGCGAATACTGTAGTTAAGTGATCTGGCTTGATTTCGCTGTTCTGAATAGCCAGTTTCACTCCCGGACGAGCCGCTCCTGCAGCACATCCGCAAACTGAATTCATCACTAACAACAAAGTCCCTTTACTATTCGGGATTGTTGCATCTACTTGCGCAGCGTCTTTTAGCTCTGTGAAACCTATACTGGTAAGTTCCTTGCGCATAGGTGCGCATAGTTGCTCCGGATATGGCATAATAAGGTGTTTTAAAATTTCTATGCAAAGGTAACGAGTCCTGACCGATTTATGCAAAAATGATTGTAATGATTATGTGTTTTTTCTTCACACTAGGGTGTAACCCGCAGTATCATTGCATCACAGCACGACAATAAAACAGGTAGTAAAATGAAAACAAACAATTCATCAAATGACGATTTCCGCGATGCCTTCCCGGTTATTCGTTTCGACTACAACAAGCGACTTCTAGATTCTAATTTGACAGCTTTACCGTTGTTAGGCGACTGGAAGTGCCGTCAGGGCAGTAAAATACCTAGTGCCATCTGGAGTTCATACCCGGAATTGGAACAGGCTCTATGTGATCAAAGTCCTTCAGGATGCAAGGTGAGCTTCGGCGAACTGCAAATATGGTTCGATGTGGTTCCATTCCCTGAGGCAGGATATATAGGTATGTACGGCTACCATATTGAATCGATGGTACCGGAAAGCATGCCTCAAAAGCTTCGGATGACCGCATAGCGGTTAGACTGTTGGTTGGTTTGAAGGGAACAACCCGGCTTGATGCCGGTTGTTCCTGTTTTTAGCCTACCCATCATAACATTTACTTCTATGATTCGTATCACTTTTTAATGGTATTCCTCCTCGCAAATCTGCATTTTCTGTAAGATCATTGTAAGAAGTTTTCGTTTTTTTAACAAACTCATGCAAATAGGTTTCGTTATAATCTCTGTCAACCCAAACAAAGAACCCGAAACCGCAGAAATAACAACAGAGAAGAAAAATCCTTTATTATGAGTCAGACGATGAGTAAGACTGTTACCGGTTCGGCAAAAAATACTGCCAACGGTAGATACAGCAAAGTGATGTTGATTGATGACAACTCCCTAGATAATTTCATTAACAAGAAATTATTGGAGTCAAATGGGTTCACTGACGAAACAGAAGCCTTTGAATCGGCCGAAAAAGCCCTTGAAAAACTTAAAGCGTCAGCTACGGATGAGTTGCCGGATGTTATCTTCTTAGATATCATGATGCCGGGGATGGATGGGTTTCAATTTCTCGAAGCCTTCGAAAACCTTCCAAATTGCACTCAGCAACACTGCAAAGTGATTATGTTGTCGACATCTGAGAGCTTTAAAGATCTCAATAAGGCTAACAAAAACAGGTTTGTTAAGAAATTCTTAAACAAGCCCTTGACACCGGAAACTATTAATGCAATCCACGTTTAACAAAAAAAGTCCCGCAAAATTGCGGGACTTTTTTTTATCTCTTCGATTTAAAATAACCGATTATCATTTTACTGCATTCTTCCTCCAACACACCGGTAACAATTTCTGCAGTAGGATGTAACTTAACCCCCGCATTGATAAATCCTCGTTTTTCATCAGTAGCTCCAATTACTACCCTCGGGATTTGTGTCCAAAATGCAGCACCCGCACACATCACACAAGGCTCCAAAGTCACATACAAAGTACAATCTTTCAGGTACTTGCCTCCTAAATTATCGGCTGCGGCTGTAAAGGCCATCATCTCGGCATGAGCAGTTACGTCGTTTAACCTTTCTACCAAATTGTGAGCCCTGGCTATTACTTTCCCTCCCGCAACTATCACAGCACCAATAGGAACTTCATCGGCATCGAGAGCTTTTGCCGCTTCTACCAACGCTTGCTGCATAAAATATTTATCGTCGAATAGTATTTCCACCTTGCAAAACTAATGCAAATCGTCAATTCTGAAAGTTTGTAAATTATATACCGATTTTAATGCTCTACTAGGCGATTTTACCTTTGAATGAGCAAAAAAAATAAATTCTTTGGCTTACATTTGCCCCTCCATGGCAAAGAAACAAACGTATACACTCGATTATCAGGAAGACTACGATTTTATATTGCTTGGCATATTCTGCGCTTACCGCGATTATAGACTCTGCTTCGAAGTCGACAAAATCTTGGACCTTTCTCTAGAAAGATTAAAAGATGTTGAATTGAAAATGGAAAAGAAAGGTTCGTCAGGACTTTTTCCCGTATTTCTTTCGTCGAATGTTGATGATGAGTATTATTTCATCATCGGCAATAAAGGAAGTAACGGACATTTCATTCCCGAATTAAAACAAATAGACTATTTTCTGAAAATCAGAAATTTTAGTCGATATACTAAACCCGATGAGCTCATTAAAAAACTTAAAACAATATCGATTGTTAGCAGTGTAATTGAGCTAAATCCTGAAGAAATGAAGTCGGCAGAAAACTTCTTAATAGTAGAACCGGCATAACCAAACAATGCGGCACTCCAAACCAATATCGCTGCTAATTAATCTATGAATCTTAAATACAACAAATCAAAAATTATAGCCACCCTCGGACCTGCTTGCATGGATATTGCTATTCTAGAGCAGATGATCTTATCGGGAGTGGATGTTTGTCGAATTAATAGTTCTCACGGTGAACATGCTGTAATGGAACAGATGATTAACAATGTTCGTGAACTCAATAAAAAACTTCATACTCATGTTGCAATCCTCTTCGATTTACAAGGTCCGAAAATTCGTATCGGTGATCTTATCGGAGGAAGCTTCCCTATCAATAACGGAGAAGAATTAATTCTTACTCCTCACGAAGTGGAAGGAAATCGCGAACAGGTTTACATTAAATATCCACAGTTTCATAAAGATGTTAAAGTAGGAGATTCTGTTTTAGTTGACGACGGAAAACTTGAACTGCAAGTCACCGAAATTATGTCGGATGAAAGAGTGAAAACTGTTGTTATTCACGGGGGAATTTTATCTTCTCGTAAAGGCGTGAATTTACCAAACACAGAAATCTCTCTTCCTAGCTTAACTGTTAAAGATCGTAAGGATTTAGATTTTGCTCTTGAGCATAATGTAGAGTGGATCGGATTATCATTCGTGCGCAAGCCGAAAGATGTTATCGAATTAAAAGAAATCATAAAAGCACGTAATAATAGAGCGCGCGTAATTGCGAAGATCGAAAAGCCGGAAGCAGTAAAAAATATCGACGAGATAATTGAAGTTACTGATGCTATCATGGTTGCGCGTGGCGACTTAGGCGTTGAGATGGCAATGGAAAAAGTTCCTGTGATTCAAAAGATCATTGTGAAGAAAGCTAATGCACTAGCGAAGCCTGTCATCATTGCAACTCAAATGATGGAAAGTATGATTACGAACTACCGCCCTACTCGTGCCGAAGCTAATGATGTTGGAAATGCAGTCTTCGACGGAGCAGATGCTTTGATGCTAAGCGGTGAAACTTCTGTAGGTAATTTCCCTCTGGAAACAGTGCAGGCGATGCAACGTATCATTAGCGAAGTAGAACAACAAAACAGCATCTATTACCATGAAACGGCACCGAGAAAAGATTCTCCGAATTTCATTCCCGAGTCAATTTGCTTGAATGCTTGCACAATGGCGCGCCAGTCGGAAGCTACCGCTATCGTAGCGATGACGCATAGCGGAATGACGGCATTCAAGATTGCCAGCCACCGCCCAAAAGCCAATATTTATATCTTTACCGACAATAAACCATTACTCAATACTTTAAATTTACTGTGGGGAGTCAGAGGATTCTACTACGATAAATATGAAAGTACCGATAATACTATCACCGACATTAAAGAATTTTTAATGAAACGACAGTTAGTAAAACACGGCGAGTTTATCATTCACGTAGCAAGTACTCCTTTGCAAGAGAGAGCTACAGCAAACACAATTAAGTTAACACGTATCGATTAATATTATGAATATTGCTCTTTTAAAAACGATCTGCGAAATTGCCGGCGCTCCGGGACATGAAAACCGCATTCGCGAATTCGTATTGAACGAATTAAAATCTCTTAACGTTGAAGTGTCTGTCGATAAGATGGGTAATGTTACCGCTTTACGCAAAGGTCGCGAGCGAAAAAAAGTAATGGCAGCCGCTCACATGGATGAAATTGGATTTATCGTTACGCATATCGATGATAAAGGATTTTTACGTTTTAATACACTCGGAGGATTCGACCCAAAGACGTTAACTGCGCAGCGAGTAATTGTTCATGGCAAGGAAGATATCATTGGTGTTATGGGATCTAAACCCGTACATATCATGAGCCCCGAAGAAAAAAATAAAGCTCCTCAAACAGGTGACTATTTTATCGATTTAGGGATGCCTAAAGAACATGTAGAAAAAATAGTAAGCATAGGAAATCCTGTCACTCGTCAGAGAGAATTAATAGAGATGGGAAATTGCGTAAACTGTAAATCGATCGATAATCGCGTTTCGGTTTTTGTTTTGCTAGAAACACTTCGCAAATTACCGGCTTCTATCCCTTACGACTTTTACGCAGTATTTACAGTGCAAGAGGAAGTAGGATTAAGAGGTGCTTCGGTTGCTGCTCATCATATTGAGCCTGACTTTGCCTTCGGACTCGATACTACTGTTGCTTTCGACACACCGGGTGCTCGCCCACATGAGATGGTAACTGAACTAGGAAAAGGTGCCGGCATCAAAATAATGGATTCAAGTACGATCTGCGATTCACGTATGATCGCTTATATGAAGCAAACTGCCGATAAACACTCGATCACTTGGCAACCTGAGATCTTACCTGCAGGAGGAACCGATACAGCCGCCCTTCAGCGAAACGGCAAAACAGGAGCTATTGCAGGTGCCGTGTCTATCCCTACCCGACATATTCACCAAGTGATAGAAATGGCCGACAAAGGCGATATCCAGCACTGTATTGACCTACTCACAACCTGTGTTTCTGAGCTTGATAGCTACGATTGGGGGCACTGGGGACAGGTAAATTGATAAATATTTTAGCCAAAAGGCTTCCGTATTGTAGTTTTTTATAAATTGGCATTACCAAAGTGCCGGTGTCACGCCCGGCATTCCCAAAACACTTTTGCCTCTTTATGAAACTAAGAACTACCGGAATTGTAATTATTGCAGCAGTAATTTTAATTCTGAAATTACCTCTCACAGGAAATACTAAAAAAGCATTTCACTCTCCTGAAGACATTCAGTTTTTCACAAATCATAAAATTACCCCACTCGATAGCGGACAATATTTTCACCTTCCTCAACAGTGTAAAGGTTGCCATGGTTTTGATAGTTTGCATCTTGCGAATGTTGATATCAACGGACATGATATTAACCTATACGACGATTGGGAAACGTCAATGATGGGCATGTCGGGGATCGATCCTTTGTGGAAAGCGAAGGTTAGCCACGAAATTCAAGTAAATCCAGGTCATGCGAATGAACTACAGACATTATGTACTTCATGCCACGCACCACTCGGCCACTACACAGCATTTTATAAAGGACAACCCTTTTATACGCTCGCTGATTTAGCCAATGATTCATTAGGACAATCAGGAGTATCTTGTCATAGTTGCCATGCAATCAAAGACTCGACCTCATTAGGATATTCATTTACAGGAGAGATCCCATACGATACCAATCGCAATATCTACGGACCATTCCCAGGACCAATGCCCGGACCAATGCAATTGTATGTAAGCCTTACTCCAAATTACGGTCCGCATATGAGCGATAGCAAAACTTGTTCTCCATGTCATACGCTAATATCGCATTCGGTAGATCTTACAGGTACACCAACGGGGTCAACATTTGTTGAACAAGCAGTTTATCAAGAATATTTGAATTCAGAATATCCTACATCACTGCAAACAACTTGTCAGAATTGCCATATGCCAAAAATCGAAGACCCGATTAAAATTGCAAATGGCTATACTGCACTACCCGGAAGAACGCCATTCAACTTGCATTCATTTGCCGGTGCCAATGCATTCATGGTTAACTTAATTAAAAACAATAAAACATCATTAGGATCATCAGCACCCGATGCAAACTTTGATTCAACACTAGTTGCAATAAATAATTTATTAAAAACACAAACGCTTGCCGTAAATGCAAACTTCGATAGCACAGCATCTGATACGGCCTATTTCAATGTAAGCTTATTAAACAAAGCCGGACATAAATTCCCTAGTGCGTATCCTTCGAGAAGAGCCGTATTGCAATTTGTTGCAATAAAAGCTAATGGAGATACACTATTTAGTTCAGGATTATTCGATAGTAACTTCGAAGTAAAAAATATTCCCTCACCATATTCACCGCACTTCAATACCATCAACCAAGAAAGTCAATCGCAGATTTATGAAATGGTAATGGGTGATGTAAATGGAAATGTAACAACAGTTTTGGAGAGAGCATTTTCACAACTGAAAGATAATCGCATCCCTCCTTTCGGCTTCACTACAACACATGCATCTTATGATACAGTAAAAATTGTAGGCGATGCATTAACTGATCCCGACTTCAATAAAACATTAACGATTGAAGGATCAGGAAGAGATATCGTACATTATAATATTCCTCTTAACGGATATACCGGCGCATTAACTATCAGCGCAGCAGTATATTACCAAGCAGTTCCGCCGGGATGGTTATCGGAAATGAGAAATTACTCCTCAGCAGAAATTGATACTTTCTTAAACATGTACGACAATGCCGATCGTTCTCCGATATTAGTAAGCAACGATACTTTAAACAATGTACTTATTACTACCGGTATCGCATCACCGAAAAACAATTCAGGCATTAGCATTTCGCCGAATCCTACGAATGATGGAATTGTTTACATCAAAAATATTAGCAGAGGTGTAAATATTACGGTAAATATTTATAATGCTGCCGGACAAATTGTGAATGCCGAAGTTTTACTTCGAAATGAAAATGCAAAAGTAATTCTGCCAAACAAAGAAGGAATATACTTCATCAGTATCAACGAAGGCAAGAAAAGAACAACTAAGAAAATTGTCTATTTAAAATAAAACCCATAATCTAACCATAACATCCAAACCTTTACCATGAAAAAAAACTACTTCATTTTTTCAATGGCAATTATGCTACTCGCCGGAATAAAGGCCAATAGCCAAACTGCCTTTGAAAACGCAAATGCCAGGCTGAACACACCTGCATTTCACAGCGGCTGCACCGTTACTGTTGCCGATTACAACAATGATGGAAAAGACGATATTATTCGCCTTGATCAAGGACATTCTATTTATGTAGAAATTCAAAAAACAGGCGGAAATTACGAGACACGTTACTTAGGCGATTTCGGAAGTGCTTCGGCATGGGGAATGGCAGTGGCGGATGTCGACAGAAACGGATATTTAGATATTCTCGCAGGTGGATCATCCGGTTCGGTAAAAATATTGTTATCGAATTCTACAGGGTCAGGTGGAACAATTGTTTCATTGCCTAACTCAGGATTCTTCCTGCAAAATGTCACTTTCGGCGATTTTGATAACGACGGCGACATCGATGTGTTTTGTTGCGATGACAATGCCAAAAGCCATATTTATTTGAATAATGGAAGCGCAACATTTACTGAATCAATCACTACAATTAATTTCGATGTTACATCTACTGATGATTCAGGAAACTACGGAAGTGTTTATACCGACTTCGATAATGATGGTGACCTTGATTTATACATCGCAAAATGTCGCCAAGGAGTTACTGACACTACAGATGGTCGTCGTATTAATGTAATGTTCGTGAACGATGGAAACGGAAACTACACGCAAGATGCAGCAGCCTATAACTTAAATATTAAATGGCAAAGTTGGACAGCATCTTTTGGAGACATCAATAACGATGGCGATCTTGATTTATTAATAACTAATCATGATCACGAAAGTCAGATTTTAGAAAATGACGGAACCGGACATTATACTGATATCACTGCTACTACAGGATTTAACATCACAGACATCACTCCTATCGAAAGTGTGATGGAAGATTTCGACAATGATGGTTTTGTTGATTTATTAATCACAGGAAGCGACTCACGTTATTATCATAATAACGGAAATAATACTTTCACTAAAGTGGATGGATTATTCGACAATAACAACATGGAATCTTTTGCTATCGGCGATTTAAATCACGATGGTTTTATTGATGTTTATGGTAGCTATGCAACAATCTATACTAACCCAACTTCAATCAATGATGTTATTTGGATGAACAAAGCGAATAGCAACAACTTCATCACATTTAACTTAACAGGAACTACCAGCAACGTTGATGCAGTGGGCGCTCGCGCTACTCTTTACAATAGCTTAGGAGTTCAAGTACGTGAAGTAAAAGCAGGAGAAAGCTATGGAACAGCTAATTCAATGATGCTGCACTTCGGACTAGGAACAACAACTACAATTGACTCTGTTGTTATCAGATGGCCTAGCGGATTAACTCAAACAATTTTAAATCCTTCAGTTAATCAATTCATCCACGTTATCGAAGGTGAATGTGTAAGCCCTGAAGTGACTTTAACATTATCGGGTCCTCCTGTAATTTGTACCGGTCAGTCTTTGACTATTACTGCCCCTGCAGGATACAATTACCTATGGAATGACGGAACTACTGCTCAAGCATTAACGGCAACGGCAGCGGGAGAATATGGTGTTGAAATATCATCTTCGTTAAATAATTGCGTAGGCATCTCTAAAACAATTGCGTTGATTGAAAATCCTGATGAAACTCCTTCTATCACTGCAGCTGCAGAAACTGAATTTTGCGCAGGTGGATCGGTTGAATTATTAGGACCTGCAGGATTAACATCATACTTATGGTCAGATGGATCTACTAACCAAAACCTAACTGCTACTCAAAGCGGATCATATGCTTTAACAATTCAAGGAGTATGTGCTCAATTCAGCTCTACTCCTATCGAGGTTACTGTTCACTCAGTAGCAGCACCTATTGCATCGGGAGTATACATTCCGGCACCGGGCACTGCACAACTTACTGCAACCGGATCTAATATCTCATGGTACGACGCTGCTGTTGGAGGTAATTTATTAGGAACAGGAAGTTCATTTACTACTCCATTCTTAAATTCAACAACTGACTTTTACGTTGAAAATCGCGAAAACTTTAACGGAGGAATATTCCCTGTAGGTATTAACACTCCAGTAGGAACAGCTGTTTATAGCGGAAACACAAGCGCTGGAGCGATTTACTTCGATGTAATTAATCCTTGCATATTAAAAGAAGTGACAGTTCACACTGACCTTGCAGGAACGCGTCGTATTGAATTACGTGATGCAAACAACGTGCTACTACAATTTCAAGATGTAAATCTTTTGCCCGACTCTCAAGTTATCAGCTTAAACTTTAGCTTAACACCGGGAGTGAATTATAGCTTATCTACAAACCAAGCCACCAACCAACAAATTCCGGGATGGGGAAATGTTTCTCCACGATTAAAACGTAGTTCTACAGGAGTTACTTATCCTTATACTTTACAAGATGCGGTTTCTCTTACAGGGTCTCCTTTTGGAAACTCTTACTATTACTATTTCTATAATTGGCAAGTTGAAAAAACAGGACTGGATTGCTTCAGCTCTCGTGAACCTGTAACTGTTACTGTAGGAACTGTAGGATTAACTGAACTAACGGATGCGGGTATACGAATTTTTCCTAACCCTGCTCATGACATTCTTAATGTAAACATGAAAACCGGAAGTGCTACTACCATTCGCTTATTCGACGTGCAAGGAAGAGTTGTTCTTAACGAACAAATAAACAATGTAACAAACAGTCTTCCTTTAAACGGATTAAACGCCGGTGTTTATCAAATAGAAGTGACTCAAGGAAATAAAACTTTCCATGATAAATTACTTGTTGATTAATCATTCTTCAATCAAAATAAAAAGGCGACTCAATGAGTCGCCTTTTTATTTTATAATAATTAATCTTAACCGTTTGCTCTGATAGCTTCTACGGGATCAAGTTGTGATGCTTGAAATGCAGGTAACAATCCGGAAATAATTCCAATAATTACCGAAACGCTGATACCTAATACTGTATTAGCTAGGCTCAACGGCATATCTAACCCGCCGAAGCTCGCTAAATAAGATCCAATAAATACCAAGAAAATACCTAATCCGCCACCTACAACACAAAGTATAACCGACTCAGTCAAAAACTGAAATAAGATAAAATAATTTTTCGCTCCTAACGACTTTTGAATCCCAATAATCGGTGTTCGTTCACGAACAGATACAAACATAATATTCGCAATTCCGAATCCCCCAACAAGAATACTGAAGCTACCAATGATCCATCCTGCTACTGTTAGCATATGAAATAAACTACCCAGCTGGTTAGACAATAATTTTGTTTCGTTTAAAGCAAAGGAATCATCTTCCGAAGGACGCAAGCGACGAATAGAACGCATATTCGAGCGTAACTCATCAATCAATTCATTGTTTGTTACGCCTTCTTTGCCTTTCACCATAATCATCGGATTCAATCGCTCGCTTCGAATATCTAAAAACTTACGCGCGAAATTCACCGGCACCATTACAGTTTTGTCTTTTGTTTTTCCAAGCATACTCTCCCCTTCACGAACAAAAACTCCAATCACGTGAACACGACGGCCCTTTACTGTTATCTCCTTATCAATCGGATCTACTCCCGGCAAAATAGCATCTGCAATATCAGCACCAATAACTGCAACGGGAGCACCTCCCATTGATTCGTTCTCGGTAAAATATCTACCTTGCTCTAAATTGAAAGTAGTTAAGTCTTTATAATCATGCGAGACTAAATCGACTTCAGCATTGTCAACAGCATTTGTCCCTGACTTAATGGTAGCATCATTAATAAATGCAACAAATGCCATTTGCTCTGCTAGCGAGTTGCGCGCTTTCAATTGCTCCATTTCTTTATATGAAGCTACAGGACGTTGCCAATATTTCCACCATGGGAAATCAGAACCGAATACCCAAGGCCACTTCTGAACATAAATTACATTACTACCTAAAGAGTTTACACTACCCTTAATAGTATTTTCTAGTCCATCAACAGCTGTAAAAACGGCAATGATGGCAAAGATGCCGATAGTGACTCCCAACAGCGACAAAATGGTGCGTAGCTTATTTACTACCAACGCATGCCAGGCCATTATTACACTTTCACGAAGTAATCGCAGATATATCTTCATAACCCAACAAAAGTACTCATCTAATGCAAATTAAAGCCCTGATTTACAGGAATTGAGCACGAAGCGACGATTTTTTTGACTGAAATTTATGGAATTATGGCCGGGATTGCATCTTACCCTTGTTTTCAAAAACAAATATCATGCAAATTCCTCCTCACATCCGCCTAAAATGGCAATCGGTTGTTGACCTACTAAACAGCGATGCCCGACATTACCAACTACTCTTTTTGTCGACGTTCTTCCTCACCGGAATGTTATCGTTGCATTGGAATTTATTACCCTACCAAGCGCTGATTACATTCTGCACTGCCTTGTCGACACAGCTTATTCTTATTAAAATACTCAAACTACCTTTAAGCTCTTTAAAAAGTTCAGTCATTTCTTCTTTTAGCTTATGTTTATTATTCAGAAGTGAAACCTGGTGGATAATCATTATCGCGGCCTTTCTTTCTATCGCATCAAAAGGAATTTTCAGAGTGAAAGGAAAACACTTTTTCAATCCCGTAAACTTCGGCATTTGCGCAACGATACTTCTTACTCATCAAGGATGGATTTCTCCGGGGCAATGGGGAAGTGCTGGCTATTGGTGGTTCTTAATAGGCATGCTCGGATTTATTGTTATCACCAGCGCTCATAGAATGGAAACGGCCTTCGCTTTTTTGGCCACTTATGCATTACTCTTCGGATATCGAATTTTGGTTTTCCAAGAATGGCCCGCCGACTTTTTCTACCATCAATTTACAAATGGAGCTTTGCTTTTATTCACCTTCTTCATGATTACAGACCCTGCTTCTACTCCTTCGCATAAAAAAGCTAGAATCGTTTGGGCTATGGCTGTTGGTGCATTGGCATATTATCTTCAAGCCTATTTATGGGTTACAGCTTCTCCGATTTGGGCTTTGTTTTTCTTGTCGCCATTAACACCCGCAATAGATTATTTCTTTAAAGCGGAGAAATTTAATTGGAAACAAACATCCACTAGCGTAGCTACTATCTAAGAAATTCTTTAAAAAGCATATTATGAAAAACTACAGAAAAATCACTTCTGCCATATTCGTTATGGCGTTAACGTTAGTGAGCATATCCGCTTACTCGTTCTGCGGATTTTATGTCTCGCAACAAAGTAAACCCATATTCAATAAAACATCGCAAGTTATTTTAGTAAGAGATGGGAATCGTAATGTCATAACTATGAGCAGCGATTTCAAAGGTGATGTAAAAGACTTTGCTATGGTTGTTCCTGTTCCAGTAGTTCTGCAAAAAAGCGATATTAAGGTTGTCAACCGACAAATGTTCGACGATTTCGATGCTTATAGCGCTCCACGACTTGTTGAATATTATGATCCTTCGCCTTGCAACTCTATAAGAGAGGAAGTTATGGATAAAGTGCAGGCTTCAATGTCATATTCAAAAGACGAAGAAATTTTTGATCAAGATAAAAAAAACGCCAAATACAAAGTGACCGTTGAAGCTAAATACACCGTGGGCGAATATGATATTTTAATTCTATCGGCGAAAGAATCCGGCGGACTAAAACATTGGCTCACCGATAACGGATACAAAATTCCTGAAGGAGCAGAAGAAGTTTTACAACCTTACATTCAAAGTAATATGAAGTTCTTTGTAGTGAAAGTAAATATTGAAGAACAAAAGGCTAACGGAACAGAAATTCTTCGCCCTTTGCAAATCGCTTTTAACTCTCCCAAATTTATGTTACCTATTAGACTAGGAATGGCTAACGGTAAAGGATCACAAGATTTAATTGTTTATACGTTGACAAAAAACGGAAGAGTAGAAACAACTAATTACAGAACAGTTAAAATGCCTACCGACCGTGAGGTTCCTGAGTTCGTGCAACAGTACTTCGGAAAATTTTATGTTGACCTTTATAAAAAGAATTTGGCGAAAGAAGGAAGTGATAATGTGTTTATGGAATATGGTTGGGATATCAGCGGACAAATGCAAGTTAAATGCGATCCTTGCGCAGGCAATCCTCCAATGCTCAACGGATTATTTGAAGCTGGAGTAAATTGGATCTCTCCTACGAGCTGGGGCGGATACAACGGTTCGGTATACTTCACGAGATTACATGTCACATACAACAGAGAAGATTTCCCTCAAGATTTAGTGTTTCAAGAAACGCCTGATAGAAGTAATTTCCAATGCAGATATATCATCAATCATCCTGCTCAACAATATGGTGAATGTCCTGAATGGAGTAACTATCGCGATCGCAAAAAAGCAAGCAGAAGAAAAGAGTTGAAAGAATTATCGGCCTTAACAGGATGGAATACCGAACGCTATTGGGAATACCCTTCTAAATTCATGGGATATTCAGCGCCACTACCACCCGATGAAGAAACAGGCTATATAACACCGAAAGAAGGTAAAACAAATATTACTGCTTCACCCGAAATAGATCAAACAACAACAGGATCGATAGAAGAAGATATCAGCAATAGCCGGATCAACCAAACAGCTTTCATCAATACAAGAACACCGGAACATAAAAAACCAATCGACTGGGGACTAGGATTTGGAATGATAGCTATTGTAACATTAGCATCGCTAGCAAGAATGCAGAAGAAAGGATAGTCGAATAATTTCCTTCTAAATTTTCAAAACAAATGCCACATTCATATAGAGTGTGGCATTTGTTTTTAGCTTATCGAAATAACTAAACTTTTATTCAATCCTGCTTCTACAATTTTCTTAAGGGTCATTACTTCAACATCGTACATATCGTTTTCCAATCTGGTAATATAAGTACGTGAAGTGCCTGCAAGATTAGCTACTTCCTCTTGAGTAAGGTTTGCCGATTTTCGGGCTGCTTTAAACATTGCACCAATAGATAACTTTGAGCTCTTAGCCGGAACACTTAAATCGTACAAAACATCAGCTCCCACTTGAAAAGGCATTTTCACTTTTTGCCCGTTGACTTTTTTCACAGTGATTTCAATATTATGCCAACTTAACGTATAATCTTCTAATCGAACTTTAGAAAACTCTTCATGAGTATAAAGCTTATACTCCGGATCCGACTTTTTCACCTTCCATTTATTTGATAGGATATCATTGAAATCAAGAACACGATCTTCACCCGAACTAAACAAAACAGTAATTCTTAACTTCGATTTTTCAATCTTAGTTATTTTCAAAATTCGCGGAAGCCTTTTAGTTTGTTTCATATTTTAAATCCTTCGTTCTTTTTAAATGTGGATTCAAGGCAAAGAAATAATTCTCTAATTCATTTGCAACAACGCGGTTTTGCATCCACTTTCGAATCATCGTCAATTTCGAATTCTCAAGACGTCCTCGCAGAACTACAGCATCACTAATCCGAATGATTGCTTCATCATCACCACAAATTACATGAATATGGGGCGGCAAATGCTCACGACTATAAATATGCACATGAACACCATTGAAACTGGCTATTCTAGGTGTCATGTCAAGAAATACAAATGTATCTAATTTGGCACATATTGTCAAGTTTTTAAATTAAAAACAAATGACAAACTACCTAAATAAAAAATGGCTAATCGGTAAACAACTAATTACAATCGCTTACAATTAATTAAAAAGGCCGCTCAAATTATGAACGGCCTTTAATTTTACTTTCTATTTTTTCTCTTCTTTCAGCAAATTATCCATTGCCATCATTTGGCGCATCACCTTTTGCATTCCATCCGGCGATCCGTCGAGGAAGATAACATTTCCTTTTCCGTACTCTGCAAAGTTCTTAATGGCTTCTGTCCACATAGAGAACATAATCATAGAGGTATCAAGATTTGCTTGTTGCATTTCTCTCGCAGCATTCTGCATACCTTTTGCCACTTCTTCTCTGAAGAGTGCCACTCCTTGTCCACGAAGCTGCGCAGCTTCTCTTTCAGCTTGTGCCGAAATTTTAATGGCATTACCTTCTGCTTCTGCAGCTTTTGTTTTAGTAATCAATAATGCTTGTCCTTCGTTCTCCGCAGCAGCCTTAAGGTTATTAGACGCTACCACCTTACTCATTGAATGCATTACAGCCTCGTCGAAAGTAATATCGTTGATCTGAAGATCTTGTAAATGATATCCCCACTCCTCAATTACATTGTCGATTTGCTCTTTAACATGATCTACGATTTCGCGACGAAGACTTAATACTTCCGATTGCTTTTTCATTGCTACGAAAGCACGAATATTCCCTTCGATAGTACGAATCAATGCTTGCATTAAGTTCTTCTCGTCAATGAACTTGAATGCAACTTTTTTAATTGTCTCTTCTTCATTGTCGATAACCGAAAACAAGATCATCGATTTGAAGTACACGTTTGCTTGGTCGATGGTTACTGCTTGGAATTCGAGCTCTACCGAACGATTTTGTGTTGAAATTCTTTTGAAGATCAATTCCACCAACGGAATAGTGAAGTTTAATCCGGGTGATAATACTCTTTTGTATTTCCCAAATACGGTAACAACGGCAATTGTTCCTTGCTGTACAGTCTTAACACCTAAAACGATAAGTGCTAAAACTAAAAACAGAATAATTAATGTCATTTTGTGTAGGTTTAATGTTTGGTAAAATTGGTGATTATAATCTCAATTTACAAGTAGACGATTGGTTATCGGAGATATTGTTTGAAAGACGAGTTTTTTTGCTCGCAAAGAAGCATTTCTTTTCTACTATAATCGGCAACTTTATATAATCAAATCTTGAACCCTGCCTCCTGCATCTTTCACCTTTCATCCTGCACCCTGTATCTCGCGTCTTGTATCTGATGATTTTAAGTGCAAAATTACTTCCAGCATTTTGTCTTGTCAATCAAGTACAGATAGAGCGACATTTCAATTCTCTAAGACAACAAAAAAGCCTCCCGAATGGATCGGAAGGCTTTTTGAATTTATGGCTTAGTATTACCAGATATTTACGCGTAAACTGTCCGGTTGGTACATAGGACTTCCTTCTTTTATTCCGAATGCTTTGTAGAATTCAGGAATATTAGCCATTGGTCCGTTGATACGTAAGAAGTTCGGCGCATGAACATCCGTCATTAGTCGTAAAGCTAATGTCTCGTCGCGCATCTTACCTACCCATGATAGTGCATATCCTAAGAAATAACGCTGATCAGGTGTAAGTCCGTTGATTTTCTTTCCCGACTTATATTGCTCCGTTTTCTTGAAGGCTTGATATCCTAAAACTACTCCACCAAGATCCGCAATATTCTCTCCTTGAGTAGCTACTCCGTTTACATGTAAACTGTCAAGCACTTTGAACGCGTTAAATTGTTTAACGATTAATTCTGCACGCTTGCTGAATTCTTTTTCATCGTTGGCTGTCCACCAGTTCGTCAAATTACCTTTTTCGTCGAACTGACGTCCTTGATCATCAAATCCGTGAGTAATTTCATGTCCGATGGTAGATGCACCCGCATATCCATAAATAATTGCATCATCAGCTAACGTATCTTCCATTCCCGGAATGATAAATATCGCTGCAGGTAATACAATCTCGTTATTCGAAGGATTGTAATATGCATTGTAGGTCTGCGGAGTCATATCCCACTCAGTGCGATCTACAGGCTTGCCTAACTTGCTTGCCATAAAATCGTGAGCCCATCCATTTGCATTTAATACATTCATCACATAAGAGCTACGATCAATTTTTAAAGAAGTATAGTCTTTCCACTTATCAGGATAAGCAACTTTTGTTGTGATGCTGTTTAACTTCACCAATGCTTTTGCTTTTGTTGAATCACTCATCCATGTTAAGTCATGAATACGTTCACGATATGCTTGAATAATATTATTAGTTAAATCTTGGTAACGTTTTTTCACTGCCGGAGAAACAAATTTCTTCACATAAAGTTGTCCGAGCATATCACCAATAGCTCCTTCTTCTTCATCTAATACTCTCTTCCAACGCGGACGTTGTTCTTTTACTCCATTCATTACCGTTCCGAAGAAATTGAAATGTTCTTTCTCGAATGGTCTACTTAAATAAGATGCAAATGAGTTAACCAAATTCCATCTTAAATATACTTTCCAATCATCAAGACTAACTTTCTTTAAGGACTTATCTACTTCTTTGTAAAATTCAGGCTGTCCAACAATTACTGAATCTACATTTCCATAACGCATAGTCTGAAACATAGTTGACCAGTCTACTGAAGGCGTGATATCTTTCATTTCCGATACCGTTAACTTTTTATAGTTACGATATGGATCACGTAAATCTTCTAACTTACGAGAAGCTTTAGCTAATGTTGTTTCAATAGCCATCACTTTAGCACTATTCTTCGTAGCTGTTGCTGAATCTTCACCCATCAACACAAACATATTGCGAACGTGTAAAGCATATTCAGAGCGAATGTTCTTTGTGCGGCTATCGTTATTGAAATAATAATCGCGATCAGGTAATCCGATTCCTCCTTGATACAAATGCAACATTTGCTTCTCAGAGTTTTTCTCATCTTGATAAACAAATGACGAGAATAAAGGATCAGCACCATAAGTATGCATCGCTGCCATCACCGATAACAATGAAGCTTGATTATTGATGCCGTTAATTTTAGCAATCTCTCCATTCAATGGAGTGATTCCTAATTTATCGATGTTTACGGTATCCATTCCTGCTCCGTAAAAATCACCGATTTTTTGCTCGGCAGTTCCGGCAGTTCCATGCGCTTTTGCTGCATCTTCACTGATCTTTTGCATGCGAGCGTAGGTTTCATCCATCACCAAACTCCAGATTCCCCAGCTTTTTTCATTGCCCGGTATAGGATTTTTCTTAATCCATCCACCACAGCTGTACATAAAGAAATCGTCAGAAGGGTTTACCGTAGTATCCATATTCTCTACTAACGGATCTTTAAAAGCAACTTCTTTTTTGGTTTCTGTTGCCGGTTGAGTACAGGATGCCATCATCAAGCTTATTCCTGTGGCTGCTAATAGCAGTTTTTTCATGTTACTGATTTTTGATTCTTGTTTTTATATTGCCGACCGACTCCGCCGACTCTAGAATGTTCAAATGTACGATTTTCTCTATTTGTTCAATAATTCGAGCGTTTGGGTGGACGAATCTATCGGCAATGAACAAACTTTATCTTTACATACAAATGCAACAGTTTTTCCCTCTGAAACACGACCTTCGTTGATCGATAATCTGCTACCCTTTGCCGCAATTGCTAACAATAGGTCGGGACGGTAGTTTTTGCGTATCTCATCGACCCAAACATGGGCTTCATCGCCGCTAACCACTATTTCATAGAAAGGTTGTGTAAAATTTATGAACAATTGCGCCCATTTCGAATACCAAGGGGTTGCCGACACTATTTCTTTCTGCAATCCAGCCGTCATTCGTATTGCTTGTTGCTCATAAGCCGGCATTCCAAAATAACGCGACAAATAAAATAAATTGGTAGCCATTACTGCATTAGAAGATGAGATAACATTGTCTTGCAATTCCATCTTACGAGCTATTAACGTCTCGCCATTTACGGGAGTAAAATAAAACAAACTTGAATTCTCATCTTCAAATAGCTCTTTCACTTTTTCTGTTAATCGCTTTGCTTCTAAAAGATGCGCTTCGTTGAAGTCTACTTGATACAAACTGATATAAGCTTCAATCAACAAACTGTAATCATCGAGAAAAGCATATCCTTTTTCTTGTTTCTTGTCTTTTGCATTAGCATCCACACAAGAGTGAAATAATCCCCCGTTTGTATCTGTAAGATTTTCTTTTATGAATGTTATTGCTTGATAGGCTGCATCTAAAAATGCTTTATCATTAAATGCCATATACGCATCAGCAAGTCCTTTAATCATTAATGCATTCCACCCGGTTATGATCTTATAATCTAATCCCGGTCGAACACGTTTTTCTCTCTGAGAAAGCAATACTTTTCGCAAGCCATCGATTTTCGATTTCAATTCTTCTACAGTTAATCCATGTCGCGAAGCAATAACATCATCATCGTCATAACGCAAAGGGATAAACACATCATGCTCCCAATATCCTCTTTCATTGATATTATAATAATCGCTTATCAACTTTACATCATTTTCGTTAAGGGTGGCCGTTAGTTCTTGCTTTGTCCAAGTATAAAACTTCCCTTCTACTCCTTCACTGTCTGCATCCAGCGCTGAAAAGAATCCTTTGTTAGGAGAGGTTAGTTCTCTCAATACGAAAGAAAAAATATCATAAACAATTTCTTTATAAAGAGGATCTATAAATTGTCGGTAGGCATTCGAATACAATGAAAGTAATTGTCCGTTGTCATACAACATCTTCTCGAAATGCGGCACCTTCCATAACATATCAGTGCTGTATCGAGTGAATCCACCTCCTATCTGATCATAGATTCCTCCATAAGCCATTTTCTTCAGTGTAAGCTGAACATGTTCACCGGCATAAGGATGTTTGGTATGGGAAAAATAGTTCAATAAGAACTCATAAGTTGCAGGCATTGGAAATTTAGGTGAGCGATTTGGCCCTCCTTCCTGTTCATCGAAGTTCGCCGACCAACGCAAGAAAACATCATTCCAATCGGGAGATGAAATTGCTGCATCCGCCACTTCCGGCTTTAGTGCCTCTACGCGCTGAATACCTTGTGTTAATTCATCAGCATATTCATTGCATTTAGCGGGATCATTGCGGTAAAAAGCAGCAATTTGCAATAATACATTTCTCCATTGCTCTTTTGGAAAGTAAGTGCCACCATAAATCGGGCGACCATCAGGCAAAACAATACAATTCAGAGGCCAGCCACCGCGACCGGTCATTAGTTGAACGGCATCCATGTAAATCTTGTCGATATCAGGACGCTCTTCGCGATCGACCTTTACACAAACGTAATGCTTGTTCATCACAACAGCTACCTCTTCATCCTCAAAGCTTTCATGCTCCATTACGTGACACCAATGGCACGCCGAATACCCTATACTGATGATCATAAGCTTACCAGTCGATTTCGCCTCAGCAATGGCTTTCTCACCCCAAGGCATCCATTTTACAGGGTTATAAGCATGCTGTAGCAGGTAAGGGCTCAACGAATAAATTAAAGCATTGGGTTCTTTAGGTGCGTCCATGAAATAAAATTCTTGCAGCAAATATCGGATAAATCAGTATGTGGATTATCTTTGTTGCATGACAAACAAGCGAAGAGTCACCATAATCGTTTTATCCGTGTTAACAGGATCCATTTTATCGTTCTTCATGTTTAAGCTTAGAAGAGGAGGCGGAGCATTAACAACCGACGATCAAGCTATGCTTATCACCAACTTTTCATTTTCGATTGTGATTATATTGGGGATCGGATTTTTCTTTATTTGGAACAAGAAAAACGATTTGTAGTTTAAAAATGACCAATTTGAAGATTTGGAAATGAGGAGCTAATCTCATTAGAAAAAAATTTGAAAAAAAATCAAAAAAAAAGGCTATCGTTAATCGACAGCCTCTTTTTTTTTATTCTGCTATTAGCAGGAAGTAATTTTTCTTTCCTTTTTGTACCAGCAGGTATTTATTGTTTAACAACATTCCCGCGTTGGTGTTGAAGAGCGGATCAGGCATCTTTTCTTTATTGATACTAACGCCGCCGGCTTGAATCATTTTTCGCGCTTCACCTTTCGAAGGAAACACTCCTGTTTTCTCTGATAACAATTCAACTAAGTTTATTCCCGCGTCAAGTTCGCTACGCTGAATTTTCACTTGAGGCACTCCTTCAAAAACACTTAACAATGTTTCTTCATCGAGTTTTAACAATGCATCAGTAGGCGCATTTCCGAATAAGATCTCAGAAGCTTCTACTGCTCCTTTCCATGCTTCTTCAGAATGAACAATCGTTGTTACTTCTTTCGCTAAAGCTTTTTGTAATGCTCGTTGATGCGGTGCTTGCGCATGTTCAGCTTCTATAGCTTCAATTGTTTCTTTCGATAACAAAGTAAAAATACGAATATACTTTCCTGCATCTGCATCAGAAGCATTTAACCAAAACTGATAAAATTTATACGGCGATGTAAGCTTCGCATCGAGCCAAACGTTTCCGCTTTCGCTCTTCCCGAATTTGCTTCCATCGGCTTTAGTGATCAACGGACAAGTTAATGCAAATGCTTCGCCACCTTCCATGCGACGAATTAATTCTGTTCCCGTAGTAATATTTCCCCACTGATCAGAACCACCCATTTGCACTTTGGCGTTCATCTCTTTGTTGAGATGATAAAAATCGAATCCCTGAATCAACTGATAGCTGAATTCAGTGAAAGAAATTCCGGTTTCTAAGCGATTTTGAACGCTGTCTTTCGACATCATATAACTTACAGTGATATGTTTACCCACATCACGTAAGAAACCTAACAAACTCCAATCCTTAAACCAATCATAATTATTTACAAGCACTGCTTTATTATCACCATTCTCGAAATCTAAAAACTTAGATAACTGTTTTCGAATACACGCAACGTTATGTTGCAAAACTTCTTCTTTTAATTGCTTGCGCTCCTCTTTTTTTCCTGAAGGATCACCCACCATTCCGGTAGCACCACCCACCAATGCAATAGGCTTATGACCGTTAACTTGCAAATGCTTCAGCAACATAATAGGCACTAAATTTCCTACATGCAGAGACTCAGCCGTTGGATCAAATCCCACATAAGCCGTAGTCATTTCTTTTGCAAATTGGTCTTGGGTACCCGGCATCACATCGTGGATCATGCCTCTCCATCGTAGCTCCTCTACGAAATTCAATTTATTACTCATGGTACAAAGATAAGGAATTTTGAATTTTGAATTTTGAATTTTGAATGGGGCTGGCGCATTTAAAAGCGAAGCCTATATTTGAACTATTTCAACTATGCCTCTGGGGATCTCGCCCGCGTCCCACCATTCAATCATTCAGTCATTCATTCACTCATTTATTCAGTCACTCAGTCATTCAGCCATTCAGTCATTCAATCATTGTTTTAGGTTATCTCCTAAAATTAACTGATTTTTGCAGCTTATGATATTAGTAACCGGAGGCACAGGATTAGTAGGTTCTCGCTTGTTGTATGATCTTACAAGAGCAGGGAAAAGAGTGCGTGCCATTGCCAGAACCAAGGGTAATTTGGGCACTTTCGAGACGTACACCGCCTCCGAGCCTACCTTACGAGATCTAGTTGAATGGGTAGAAGCCGACTTACTCGATTTGGGATCGTTGGAGAAGGCAACTCAAGGAATTACGGCCATTTATCATTGTGCGGCTATCGTCTCTTTCGACCCGAAGGCAGCCAAAATGATGGAGCAGGTAAATATTGAAGGGACGGCCAATTTGGTAAATTTAGCACTCGACCTACCCAACTTCGAATCGTTTACGCATGTGAGTTCGGTAGCGACATTAGGAAGGGCGCCGGGTAATGCCATGCTCGACGAACATAGCGATTGGATTCCCGGGAAACATAATTCGAACTACGCCATAAGCAAGTACGGAGCAGAAAGAGAAGTATGGCGCGCCTCTGCGGAAGGCTTACCGGTAGTTATTGTTAATCCGAGTATTATTTTAGGACCGGGTAACGGCAAATCGGGAAGCTCGGCATTATTTAAAAAAGTGAAAGACGGTTTCCCATTTTATACCGAAGGAGTGAGTGGATTTGTTGATGTTGCCGATGTTACGCGAGCAATGATAAGCCTTACCGAAAACAAAAAATTCGGCGAACGTTATATCTTAAATGCCGACAATATTACTTATCGCGAATTATTTGGCATGATGGCTGAATCGATGAAAGTAAAAGCTCCGGGAATTAAAGTTAGTCCGTTGCTTTCAGCAATCGTTTGGCGACTCGAAAAAATACGAAGTTTAGTTACAGGCAAAACTCCTTTTATCACAAAAGAAACTGCCTATTCTGCACACCAACAACGCACCTACTCAGGAAATAAAATAGTTGTTGATACGGGTTTTAAATATTCATCATTGAAAGAATCGGTGATAAATATTAGCAGAACTTTTTGAGCAAAATCTATATGAAAAAGAATCTTTAAAGAAATTTTTCTTGTTTGATTCTTCCACCAAATAATCACCTCCTCATCTCCGGCTTGTACTTTATAAAAAAGTTAAGCCATATTACTCTTGATGTACGGAATGTCCATGGTGATAATACTAAAAGCACCAGCGTTAATGCAAGCATATAATACCATGTATTGAATTCAGAAAACAATACTATATCTGCTACAAATAAACTTACGCCAATAGCTACAGTTAACGCATAGCTGACATACATTGCTCCGTAATAATAACCTGGCTCGCGCTCGAAATCTAGTCCGCATTTCGGACAAGAATGATTCATCTTAGCAATATCTTTTAACTGATATGAACTTTTAGTAAGATAGATATCGCCTTCGAGACACTGAGGACATTTATGATTAAAAATGGAATTTAATTTAGCTAGCATACTCCGTGGTTTTGCGCTGCAAAGGTCGTGATTTCAAACCTATATTCATTGTAACTTGAGTTACAATTGCTCTTTTAAATACCAAAAAAACCTTATTTGCTCTAAAAAAGGAAGGAAGACGTATAAAATCATCTTCCTTCCCTCCTTTTCCTTACTTCATTTTACAGGCATCGGTACAAACATGTCCCTTTTCTCCATGCATGTACATATGTTTTCCGTCCTTGCATGATGCATTGCATTCATGTTCTTTCATTTTCATGGTCTTTGCCATTGCTTTATGGCATTCTTTCGTGCATACATGTCCCTTTTCCCCATGCATATACATATGCTTGCCTTCTTTACAAGCTGTTGTACATGAATGTTCTTTCATTGTTGATTTCATTGGGGCTTGTTGAGAAAACCCTGAAATGCTCATGCCGGCAAATAAAATTACCAACGCCATTAATTTTTTCATAGTGCTTTTGTTAAAGTTCAACCGATTGGTCGGCGAATGACACTATTCCTTACAAAAATTTCAAAAAAAATTATTGTTCTTCTATTTTACTAATGATCCGCTCTTGTAAAAACAATAAATCGGTAGCAACTTCAACTTGTCGAGCAGCTATTTCTTTTGCCAATTTTTCTATCAACTCACTCTGTCGACTGTATTTTGTACATGCACCGCAGATACCGAGATGCAATTTCAACTTAACCGATTCAATAGCGGAAAGCTCCGTAATATGTTTCTTTTCAATCAGCTCCGTGGCTCGTTGGCAAGAATACCAGATGTAATGCGTAGGCTTCTTCATGCGGCAAACCAGTTTAATTCAAGACATTTCCTCAGCTGCAGTTTAGCACGATGAATAATTTGCCAATAATTAGTAGGTGTAATTTCTAATTCCTGACAAACTATTTTGCTTTCTTTATCATCAATAAATTTCAAACGAATAATCGCCGACCAATTTCCAGGCAGCTTATTGATACAACCATCTAATACCGACTTAAACTTTAAATCGTCTAACAGATGCTTTTCGTCCGTTACCGCCCATTCTTTTGGCGATTCCGATTCTTTCCAATGTCCGTTAACAAAATAGTCGCTTGTAGTATCTAGTTTAACGGTAGAGCGTCGCTGCTCTTTCCGGTAATGATCGGCGATTTTGTTTTTCAAGATGCCATAAAGCCAGGTCTTTACTTCACTCTCTCCCTTAAATTCTTTGAATCCCTTAAAAGCGGCAACAAAAGTATCTTGCACCATATCCTCCGACAACTCTTTGTCGGATGTCTTGTAAAAAGCCCATGAATATAACTCACCGGAGTATTGCTTTACCCACGATTTTACTAAGTCATTTACAGGCGTATTATTCATATCGGTGCCAAAAATAACCCAAATTTTCATTAAAAATCAAATTCAGATCGATCAACGCTTATTACAATTCAAACCGATTTTCGTACAATTCATGTACCTACACCTTTATTAAAGGATTTGGGCAATCTAATATTGTCATAAATTCTTAAACCCATGAAACTGTATTCTATTCTACTTTCATTATTACTCGTCGGATTTTCATCGGCCTTCGGACAAATTCCGGCTCAGACCATCAAAGGACAGGTTACCGACAAACAATCGCAAACTACTTTACCGGGAGTATCTGTAGTGGTGTTGAATTCCAATCCTATAATTGGAGCTGTAACCGATATCGACGGAAATTTCAGTATTAAGAATGTTCCTATTGGACGTGTAACACTTCAATTCACTTTTCTTGGATACAATACCGTTACCATCAATAATCTAATATTGAATTCAGGTAAAGAATTGATCACGAATGTGAGCATGGAAGAAAAAGTGAATAACCTTAATGAAGTCACTGTCTCTGCTAAAAATATTGATAAGAAAAATCCTCTGAACGAAATGGCAACAGTAAGTGCGCGTTCATTTTCAATCGAAGAAACAAATCGCTATGCCGGCTCTCTGGGAGATCCTTCGCGCATGGCAGCTAATTATGCAGGAGTGAATATTGCAGGTGATGCACGTAACGACATTGTGATTAGAGGGAATTCTCCTGCTGGATTACTATGGCGTCTCGACGGAATAAATATTCCTAATCCTAATCACTTCGGAGCATTAGGAACAACAGGCGGACCTGTAAGCATGCTCAACAATAATTTACTCGACAACTCCGATTTTATGACAGGTGCTTTTCCCGCAGAATATGGTAACGCACTATCAGGCGCATTTGATTTAAAAATGAGAAGTGGCAATAATGATAAACATGAATTCTTAGGACAAATTGGATACAACGGATTTGAACTTGGAGCAGAAGGTCCATTAACGAAAAACAAAGGCTCGTACTTAGCAAGCTATCGCTATAGCACACTAGGATTAATGCAAGACATGGGAATGAATATCGGATATGGAGCTACGCCTCAATATAAAGATCTAAGTTTTAAAATTGATTTACCGATGGGATTAAAATCGGGAAGATTTACGATGTTCGGAATCGGAGGAAAAAGCTATATCGAACTACTCGATAAATACAAAAAAGAAGATGACTTTACGGTATCAGGAATTGCAGAAGATACTTACTTCGGTTCTGATATGGGAGTAATCGGATTATCACATAAACTTTTCTTGAATGATAAGACATCACAGACAATCAGCCTTGCATTATCGGGAGTACAAAACAAATCTACCGTTGATAGTTTAATCAATGAGAAGACAGATAAGATTCGTCGCTACTCAGGAAGATCCGCCGAAACAAAATATTCGTTGAATTACAATATCAACAGTAAAATCAACAAACAAAATACGGTGAATGCGGGAGTGATGGCTGACCTATATCAATTCAACTATAACGATTCACTTTTAGAACAAAAAACATATTATCATCACCTTAGAGATTTCAAAGGCGACGGAGTTTTACTTCAAGCATATATTAAATGGCAACATCGCTTTAGCGATAACCTCACACTTAATTCGGGAGTTCACTATCAGCAATTCATGGTTAACTATACCTTTGCTGTTGAACCACGCATCGGATTAAAATATAATTTAACAGAAAAGCAATCACTCAATTTCGGAACAGGATTACATAGTCAATTGCAGCCTATGTCGACATATTTCTTACAAACAGAATATAACGACGGAACTTCTTCTCGCACAAACGAAAAACTCGATATGTCGAAAAGTGCTCACTTTGTAATAGGATATGATAACAATATCTCCACCAACTGGCGATTTAAATCGGAAGTATATTATCAATACTTATTCGATATTCCTGTTGAGGCGCACGAATCAACATTCTCAATGCTAAACAGCGGAGCTGATTATGTCCCGCCGTTAAATGATAGCTTACTAAACAACGGAAAAGGAACGAACTACGGAATTGAAATCACCTTAGAGAAATTCTTTAGCCACAACTACTATTTCCTTTTAACAGGATCTGTTTACGATGCCAAATATGAAGGATCTGATAAAGTAGAGCGCAATACAGCGTTTAATGGAAACTATACCTTCAACCTCTTAGCCGGTGCGGAATACAATCTCGATAAAGAGAAAAAGAAAGTATTAACATTAAACGGAAAAGCCACTTATGCAGGAGGTAAACGTTATATCCCAATCGACTTAGCGGCGAGTCAAAATTCCAACCAAACCGAGTATATTTACAGTCGCGCATACGAAGATCAATATAAAGACTATTTTCGTGTTGACGTAAAATTCGGATTCAAAATGAACGGAAAGAAAGTGACTCAAGAATGGGCCTTCGACCTTCAAAACATATTTGACAGAAAAAATATCTTCCAACAAGTGTATAATCCTGTAAAAAGAAATATTCAAACAGAATATCAACTAGGATTATTCCCGATGATGACTTACAGAATTAACTTCTGATAAATTCGACAATGAAATTCATTAAAGCATCAACACATAAACTATTCCGTCATCGATTTCCCTATATGATCTTATTGGGGATAGTGATTGCGTGGATGCAGCAATTAGTCCTTCCTATGCCTAATGCGACAGGCAACCGATTACTATCACATTACCTGTCGTCAATCATAATTACAATTTTAGTATGGGAAGGAAATGTACAAATTGATTGCTTCATTAATAGAAAGCTGAAATGGCCTCAGAACATTTTAAAGCAATTAATGATTCAATTGCCGATAAGCATTTTGTATAGCGCCGGAATTATTTACCTTTCGTTAACACTCTACGATCGTTTTCTATGCAACCTTCCTGTAGAAAAGCAAGAAAGCATCACCAGCTTATCCATTATTTTCGGAGTACTAATAACACTATTGATAATTGCTATTCAAGCGGGAGCAAGTTTCTTCTTGCAATGGAAGCAAAGTATAGTTGATATAGAAAAGCATAAGAAAGATGCATTGCAAGCACAATATCTTTCGCTGAAGAATCAAGTAAATCCTCATTTTCTGTTTAACAATTTAAGTGTTTTAAGTTCGTTGGTATACAAAGACCAAGACCAAGCCGTCGATTTTATTAATCAACTATCCAAAGTATACCGATATGCCCTCGACCAACACAGCAAGGAACTTTCAGAAGTAAAAGACGAAATAGAATTTATTGGTAGTTATATCTTTTTATTGAAGATTAGGTTTGGAGATAGCTTAGAATTCAAAAATAGCATTGATGAAAAAGCAAAAAGTAAATTTATTCCGCCAATGTCGCTTCAGTTACTAATTGAAAATGCTATTAAACACAATATCATCAGAACAGATGCTCCGTTAAAGATTGAACTAAGCGCTGAAGAAGAATATTTGGTAGTTAAAAATAATTTTCAATTCAGAAAACCGGAAGAAAACTCTAGCGGAACAGGATTACCCAATATTATTTCACGCTATCAATACTTCACCGACAAAGAAGTGATCATTAAAAACGATAACACTTATTTTACAGTAAAAATCCCTTTGTTAAATTCGCCTGAATCATGAATGTATTAATTGTTGAAGACGAAAAATTATCTTCTGACCATTTGAAGATGCTTTTAAACAAAATCGATACCGGAATTACGGTAATCGATTCGCTAGAGAGCATTAAAGCATTTGAGCAATGGCACCAAGAAAACGGGAAAGCCGATTTAATATTAATGGATATCCATTTAGCAGACGGCATCAGCTTCGAAATTTTCGAAAAGATTGAAATTGATATTCCCGTAATATTTACAACCGCCTATAATGAATACGCTATTAAAGCTTTTAAAGTAAATAGTGTCGATTATCTTTTAAAGCCTATAGGGATTTCTGACTTAAAAGATGCTATTGAGAAATTCAAGAAGTACAATCATAAAGAAGAAACTGTTCATCTCGAAAAATTGATGAACGCTGTAGCTATTCTTAATAAACAATACAAGCAACGCTTCCTAACCAAAATGGGAGAACAGATTATCTCTATAAAAACAGAAGAGATAGGATGCTTTACTGCTGAAGAGAGAATCGTTCTTTTAAAGAATAAGAAAGGGCAACGTTATCCTGTAGACTATACATTAGATCAACTGGAATCGTTGATAGATCCTTCTCAGTTTTTCAGAATCAATAGAAAGGCTATCGTCAATATAAATCATATTGAAAAAGTGAGTACATACTTTAACAACCGACTAAAAATCAGCTCACCTTTATTAAATGACGATGAAGCTGTTGTTAGCAGAGACCGCGTTGCTGAATTTAAGCAATGGCTGAACGGCTAATATTATTCATGCTAATCCACATTAACGACTCGACTTTATAATGTCGTTAATAATTTCTAAGTGATGCCTGGTATGGATCCCAAGAAACTTAATTGTTTGTTTACGTCTTAGATTCCCTAGAAAAGGGTGCTTAAAGAATTTGTCATTGGGAAGAGCTTCCGCCACCCCTACTTTTGATCGCGTTTCTGACAAAAGAGCTATCAATGCCTCTTTATCAATTCCAACTTTGGGATTAACAACATCGGGCGCTTTGGCTTTACCTCTTGGAATTTTATTAAAGGTTAAAACATATGTCCTGACATAATTGAATTTCCATTTATAGTCGGAAGGATTAGAATTAATCAATACATTCGACACACCTCTTAAAGTAAGCAAAGTATGTTCAATATGCCACGACACATTTGAACTCGAAACATCAAGATTTATCAAATCAGCATATTGAATTTTTGCTTCAAGCTGATTTATTAGATTATCTAATTCGTTCATAGGACACTTCTGATTTTTGTAATTTAAATTCACCCTTGAATATATTGCACAATTTAAACAGGAGAAACCAACTGCTCAAAGAAGCCACCGATTTCTTTCTCGCGATTCACGAGATGCATTTCATAAATCCAATAACGAGGCTGACCCAAAACATCTAAATCAGAAACTTTGATATCGTTATCACGATGAAAATAATTATTGATTTCATCTCCCAAAATTCTCTCATGAGGAAAATTGCCGACAAGATGCCCGCAGTGTAAATTCCCAAACTCCCATTTATACTTAATCGCCAATTCCTGCGTGAATTTATAAAAAGAAGCGCCCGTAAGTTCATGCTGATGTTTAATAAAAAACTTTTGGCCTTCATACCAAGCATCCTCAACATCTTGCTTCAAACGTAATTTATCGGGATCGTTACCTATTACATAAGTTCGCCCGAAATCGGCTTCCCACTCATCAAAAACCGGCCCGAAATCGAGGAAAATGATCTCGTCGTCTCTCAAAGTCAGATTCTCGGGATTCTCACGATAAGGAAGCAGCGTGTTCTTCCCTGCCCGAACAATACGTTTATGCCAATACTTACGAATACCAAACATCTCGTCAGCCAAATCGAAAACACGGTCATTTAAGTCCTTTTCAGTGATACCGGGCTCAAAATATCCTCTTTTTTCAATTTCCAGGAATAGTTTTGCTGCCTTTTCCTCTGCCTTTACTAATTCTTGAATCATAGGTCGAAATTAAGGAAATACTTCTTCAATTGAAATCGGGTAATATAGCTACAAATGGCAAATATCGATATCACTTTGTTATCCGACATTAAACGTTTATTTTCGGATAAGTTAATTCTGATATGCGATCTTCGCTCCCCCAATTAAAAAAGTATGAGAAAAAATCAAAAACATTTAATTTATCTATTGGCATCGGTGATGCTGATGGTATCTGCTTGCAGTAAAGAGACAAGCAATTCGGGAAATGGCGATACGGCTTCCGTTCTCGAGCAAAAATCCACTTTACAACAAGTTCCTTCAGGGAGCCCGATCGACGAAGTCACATTGAATAAATCGGTTATAAAAACACTCGAAAATACCGGCGACTTCAAATGGACCAATACTGATTTAAAAACGCTATGGAGTGCTTTACAATACAACGACCATAGCTTAGCTATCGGTTATGCACCGGCTAATGCTGGTGATATTAGTAGTAAATTAGGAAGCATAAATTTATCAACCGGAATCTACAGAAAAGTTCATGACGCTTTAATTGACTTCATCGTAACAGAAGCAAACAAAACAGCATCGACTCCTATTACTTGGCAACAATTAGTTATCGAAGATGATCCTTCTTTACCGATACTAACGGTACGCCTTACCGATAAAAATGTACTTACTGCTTTAAGCAATCTTAAGAACGTCCGTTACCTAGAACCTATCGACTTCTGGCCGGGAGATGGAAACCGATCCTCTTCGGGATGTTCCGGTTCTACTTATGGCATAAATACTTTTGATTATACGAATATCACTCCCGCTGCTAAACTACCGTGGAATTACAATAATATTACGGTTCCAAGTGCATGGAATACTGCTCAAGGACAAGGTATCACCGTTGGTGTTATTGATGCAGGTATTAGTGCCGGACAACCTTTATTAGGATCATCTTTTAATGATGGCGCATCATCTGTAGGAAGAACAATTCAAGTTGACTATACAATGGGTGGAAGTGCATATACTACTTGTACTCACGGAACAAGTATGTGCGGAGCAGCTGTTGGTCCTCGTAATGGACAAAACGCAACTACCGGAGTAGCATATAAATCTAATTTGTATTTTATTCGTGCTGCTGATGATGTGGTATTAGATGCATCAGTTGAAATCACCGGAGTAAAAAACGCAATGGTGCGCATGGGAGATCGTGCAGATGTAAAAGTAATTAGCATGAGCATGGGAACACCATTCGGTAGTAGTGTCCTAAAAGATGGTGTTGACTACGCCTATAACAAAGGCAAATTAGTTTTAGCGGCTGCAGGAACATCATACAGCTGGACGAGCTGGTGGGGAGTTATTTATCCTGCTGCATATTCATCTTGTGTTGCTGTTACTGGAGTAAAAGAAAGCAATTCTACTTGCAGCGATTGTCATGATGGTTCACAAGTTTTGTTAACCGTACCAATGGAAAGAAGCAGCAACACCTCAAGAAATTCATTATCGCTAGCACCTTCAGGAGTTAACCCTACTTATATTGGAGGAAGCTCAATAGCTACCGCTACAACTGCCGGTGTTGCAGCATTAGTGTGGAGCACTAAACCGAATATGACAAGAGCGCAACTTTTAACCTGCCTTACAAATACAGCGCAATATTATCCAACAAGAAATAACAGTCGCGGTTACGGAAATATAAACGC
>JAKPPP010000029.1 GCA_029547265.1 Bacteroidota bacterium | reverse complement strand
AGCCGTCGTTTTTAGTGCCTTCGGCGGAGTGACCGATGATCTCATTCAGATGTCGATGTTGGCATCGCGAAGAAAAGACGATTATATCGACTTATTTCATAAAATTCGCGCTCGTCATGTGAATGCAGCCGAAGAACTTGGATTGCGAAAAGACAAAGCACTTCATGATTTTCTTGAGTCGACTTTCAGTGAGCTCCACGATTTATTGCATGGAGTTTATTTGGTGAAAGAATTGTCGGCACGAACATTAGACTTCGTTAGCGGACATGGCGAAGTTCTATCTGCAAAAATTATTAGTCACTATTTCAACAGTGTTGGGATCGGATCAAGTTTCGTAGATGCGCGACAGTTAGTCTGCACCGATGAACGATTCGGGTCTGCTCGCGTTGATTTCAATACTACCAATCGTCGCATTGCTGATCACTTTAGAAAGATGAAAGGCATTGGTGTAATCACAGGATTTATTGGTGCTACACACAAAGGAGAAATGACAACATTAGGTCGCGGTGGTTCTGATTATTCGGCATCTATTTTCGGCGCGGCATTAAAAGCTGATGAGATTCAAATCTGGACCGATGTTGACGGTGTAATGACTGCCGATCCACGAAAAGTGAAAAAAGCTTTTAGTGTTCCTTCGATGACATACACCGAAGCAATGGAGTTAAGTCACTTTGGAGCGAAAGTAATTCACCCACCGACTATTCAACCTGCTCTCGACAAAGGCATTCCTTTACGCATTAAAAATACATTCCGTCCTCACGTACCCGGAACTTTCATATCTGTTAAGCCCGGCGATACGAATTATATCATCAAAGGAATTTCATCGATTGATGATGTAAGCCTTTTGACAATGCAAGGAAGTGGTATGGTTGGAGTTGCCGGAATCTCTGCAAGGTTATTTGGTGCACTTTATCAATCAAAAGTGAATGTGATATTAATCACACAAGGCTCTTCGGAACATACCATCAGTTTCGCTGTTAAACCCGATGATGCCATTGTTGCTGCTAATGCAATTGAAGAAGTTTTCGCATTAGAAATAAAAGCGAAGATGATTGAAAAAGTACGTGTAGAAAACGGACTTTCGATAGTGGCGGTTATCGGCGAGAACATGCGTAACCAACCGGGAGTATCAGGAAGAATGTTTCAATCACTCGGTAAAAACGGTATTAGCGTTGTTGCCACTGCACAAGGATCGAGTGAGTTAAATATTTCTGTTGTTATTCCGAAGAAAGATCTACCGAAAGCACTTAATTCATTGCATCAAGGATTCTTCCTCTCAGATGTAAAAACGTTGAATGTCTTTTTAGTTGGTGCAGGATTAATCGGAAGTACATTGCTCAAACAAATAGAATCACATCGCGATTATTTAAAAACATCGCGATCATTAGAAATATGTGTAGCAGGAATTTGCAACAGTAAAAAAATGCTGTTCAATGCAGAAGGCGTTTCCGTTAAAAAATGGAAAGATCAATTGATGAATGGCGAGACCTCAGATATTCCTGCATTCATTGAAAAAATTCAATCGATGAATTTACCTCAAAGTGTTTTAGTAGATTGCACCGGAGGCGATGTGGTTGCGTCATCGTACGCTAAAATTCTTGATAGCAGTATCTCTATTGTTACACCGAATAAAATTGCCAATTCGGGAAAGATGGCGAACTACAAAAAGCTACATGATATTGTTAAAAAGCGAAACGTAAGTTTCCTTTATGAGACGAATGTTGGTGCAGGATTGCCTGTTATTAACACACTTAAGGACTTGTTAACAAGCGGTGATCGAATACTTCGAATTGAAGCTGTTTTATCGGGGACATTATCATTTATCTTTAACTCATTCGACGGAAATGTGCCGTTTAGTGATATAGTAAAAGAAGCACAAACAAGGGGTTATACCGAACCTGATCCTAGGGTTGACCTTAGCGGATTAGATGTTGCGCGTAAGCTGTTAATCCTTGCTCGTGAAACAGGAATGGAAATCGAGTTGAAAGATATCAAGATCGAACAGATTCTTCCTCCGGCTTGTGTAAAAGCAAAAACTGTTGCTGACTTCTTTACCGCTTTGAAAGCAAACAACGATGTGTTTACTAAACGAGCAATGAGTGCAAATGTAAAAGACAAAAAATTACGTTTCATTGCGCAATTAGAAAACGGAAAAGCATCTATCAGTTTACAAGAAGTGGATAGTTCACATCCGTTCTATAATCTATCGGGAAGTGATAATATTATCTCCTTTACTACAGAACGATATCATGATCGTCCGTTAGTCGTAAAAGGCCCGGGAGCAGGAGCAGAAGTAACAGCTGCAGGCGTTTTTGCAGAGATCATTAGTTTAAGTCGTTATTTCGAATAAAATGACCAAGAAAAAGAAATCAATTACCGTTTTCGCACCCGCAACAGTAGCCAATATTGCATGCGGGTTCGACGTATTCGGTATGGCGATAGATCATATTGGTGATGAGGTTACAATCACCCCAAACGACAAAAATATTTTACAGATAAAATCGATCACCGGTGACAATAAAAAGTTGACGAAAAACATCAACGAGAATATTGTTGCAATATCGATTCAGGCTTTATTAGACGCACTGAAAAGTAATCAGGGCTTCGATATCTATCTAAAGAAAAGAATGCCGCTGAGCAGCGGATTAGGCTCAAGCGCCGCTAGTTCGGTGGCGGGATTGTTTGCTGCCAACGAA
>JAKPPP010000017.1 GCA_029547265.1 Bacteroidota bacterium | reverse complement strand
TATTTTTTTAATTGATCAGGTTGTACAAATCCGAAATCTTTTATACAATCATTCTTAGGAAATTCAGGATGTAGTTCTCCTTTTCCTAAGCACCACAATTCCCATCCTTTGCGCTCGTCATTACTAAGCGAAGAGAATGCTTGCCATAGCTCACGGATGCCTTTTAACTCTGTGTATCTTCCTACATATATAAATCGATGTGGGAATTTATTTTCCTTAGCTTCTTTTGTTTCGTTGTAGTATTGATGAAATAAATCAACATCGGCAGAATACATTCCGCTTTGAATTAATCGATCGTTTTTAAATCCTAATCGACGAGCATATTCAGCATTCGGTGCACCGGGTACCCAACAATGAGTAAAGAATTGATGAAGATAAAATGGTCCAAGGAAAGAAGCAATTCGTTGTTTAATTGTTCCAAGCCAAGGGTTGTCGAGAGTCATAACTACGGGAACTCTTTTATTAAGCGATTTGCATACTGCTAAATAACCTTTATCAGCCCAACCGCATACATAAACGAAATCGGGATTGATTTCATTTACTAATGAAATCAACTGTTCGTTTGAATACTTTTCTCTCGCATAATCATGAATTCTCTCCGAGAACTTAAATTGAAATGGAGCAACAGCATTAACAGGGTATCTTACTACATGCACTTCTGAATCATACTTAGCAGCAAGCTTTTCCATACAAGCTACTACGTATCCTGCTAACTCAAAGTACAGGAATAGTATCTTTTTCTTGTGTGGTATCAACATGCTGCAATAAAGTAATATTTAAAATTGCGATAATCGTAAACGGATTTAATGATCCTTGGAACCAAGCCTCGAACATACATGAAAACAGAATCGCAAACATTGTAGGTAAGGCCATATAATTTACTGATGCGGCCTTGAAGAAATTTTTAAAGAAGCCTACAAGATATACGATAAGTCCGATGATTCCGGTATTTAACCAAAGAGCAAGGAAAGTATTATGCACACCTCCTAAGTGTCCTAAATCGTTGAGCCAATATTTGTTTTCTTCAAACAATGTCTCTTCATATGAGAATCCTCTTCCCAACATAAAGTTGTTTTGGATTTCTTGCCAACCGAATGTCCATGCAATTAAACGGCCTGATCCGTCTTCAAGGTGATCAACTCGGAAGTAGTCGCCTAAACCGAATGCGTTGATAATAGCAGGTAAATTTTCGTTTATGATTTGGAATAGGATTGCAACAACAATCACAATAACAAATCCGACCCAGTATGAGATTTTATAGAAGCGTGAGAAGAATAGGAAAATAAGGATAGAGAATATACAATTTCGCGAGCCCGACATAAGTACCGATAATATCAAACTTCCGAAAATTAATACTAGCTGAGGTTTTGTAAACATCTTAGGATGCTTTTGCAACGTCAACATAATCATAATGAAGAAAACGGTGGAGAAACTTCCGATACCATTCGGATTTCCTAATAAGCCGTTGTATCTACCAACTAAGTAAGTATAATTCTCGGGCAGAATTCTACTTAATCCTAATGCTACAACATATAACAAAGTTCCCGACCATATCCACAGTTTCAACATTCTTTCACCTCTGTCAATTGCTATTTCTCGGGTGAAATAATTGGGGATATAGATAAACATCAATGCAAACGAAAGCGTCTTTTGGAATGCCAACATTGGCAACGGATTTCGAAACATCGATATAGATGCAACGGCAAAGAATGCTGCAAAAGGATACCAGAATTTACTTTTAGAAAAGAACTGTTTGCTATCGAACATTACAAAAGCTGAAACAAGTACTAATGCAATATCTTTCGTTTTACCTGCAAACGCGAATTCATGTTTACGGTTATCGCTGAAGTATAACAAAATGGCAAAGGCTACAATAATTTCAGCGTAACGGCCTTTATTTTTCAATAGCATTAATGTAAGCGGAATAACAACCATCGCCAGTTCGGGCGCAATAATCCCTGCTATCACCCAAATGAGGATCAGCATATAGAATTGGCTATTTTCCTTTACAAACTCAAGCATTTCTATTTCAGGAATTTTTCAAATAGTTCAATATGTTTTTGTGCAACAATTGGCCATGTGAAATACTTTAAAACTTTTCGCCTCGAAGCTAATGAAAGTTCCAGTCTTTTTTCAGGCGTTAGCTGATAGAATGACTGAATTCCCCATTTTAGGCTTCGCATATTATTGGTTTCGATTAAAAATCCGTTTTCTCGGCCCACTAATTCTGCCGTAGCTCCGGTATCAGTAACAACTATCGGCATCCCACCGGCCATAGCCTCAAGCACTACCGTTGGCATCCCTTCAAATAGTGTGGGGAATACGAACAAGTCGCAGCTGCGATATAACTTCATCAATTGATCGTCATCGGCAAAGCCTAAAAACTTAACATTCGGGAAATTATATTCTTTGATGTATTGTTCATACAACGGACCTTTACCTACAATGTTAAACGATAATCTATCTTTATAGCCTTCAATGTTTAGTGATTTAACACCATCCATGAGTACATTGATACCTTTGTTTGTGGCAAACCTACCAACAAAGAGTAATTCCAATTTTTCTTTGTCGAAATTGCGAACAGGTTCTTCACCCGGAATTACAGCATTCGGTAGGACTTCAATTTTCTTATGTGCATTTGGAACTTCTTTACGAAGAATATCAGTTAGCTTACCACCTAGCGATACTACTTTGGCTGCATGCTTAAACTGGTATCGTTCCATCATACGCATTGGAAACGTTTTATACTTATCGCTGAAAGTTAATCCTTGGAATGGTTCCAATCCATGCTGGTTAACAATTACACGGTGACCAATTTTCGGCAAACCATATAAAACAGCAAATCCTTGAGCATAAACAACTGCGTCAGGATACTGTTCTATTACTTTGTAAACTTCTTTCGAATAATCGTATTGCTTGCGAATATAAAATCCACTAAAATCGAACGGGATTGAAATTTCTTTGAATCCGAGTGCCGGATCAAATACTTGTTTTTCGTGAGGATGAATCACGATTATCTCCCAGGTGCCAATTTTTGCCAATTCGGCAAGTAACAATGCTGAATGTCGTTGCATCCCACCCACAGAGTGAGGGAATACACCATCAGTACAGAAAATAAGTTGGCGTTTCATTAAATTATTTTTTATTTACCATGGTAGCAATACCTTCATCGATTCCAATAAGCGGTTGCCATCCTGTGCTTTTTAATTTCGTAACGTCCGCCAATAAATGCATACGTTCAACTTTTCTAACTCGGGCAGGATCTACTTCAATTGCAATTTCTTCTCCTAATTGACGAGAGAATGCATCAACAATTTCAGTTACTGAATATTCAATTCCTCGTCCGAGATTAAAAGTGTCGATACCTGAATTGATGTTTGTAAGTAAAGAGTATACTGCGTTAGCCATATCCGATGTGTGAATGAAGTCACGTTTCGGAGTTAAGTTTCCTAATTTAATAACGCGCATTCCGGCGTTAACTTGATTTTCAATCTCAGGAATTAAATGCGGATTAGTTTCATTAGGTCCGAAGGCATTGAAGAATCTGCAAATAACTACCGGAATTTTAGTAGCTAAATGGAATTCATTGCAAAGATGTTCTCCGGTTAATTTACTTAATCCGTAAATGTCTAATGGTCCAACTTCATGTTGTTCTGTTACTGCTTCATCATAAATCGGATATACCGCTGCTGTAGAAGCAAAGAACACTTTCTTTGCATTGTGTTTTTTACAGCAATCCAGAATATTTATTGTTCCGTTGATATTGATATTGCTCGATTCATACGGATGCTGGTTACAGTAAGGGATAAAGTGAACCGCTGCCAAATGAATAACCATTTCGGGCTGAACAGCAGCGAAAATTTTATCCATTGCAGGCTTATCAAGAATATCTGCCAAGAAGAAGTTAGCATCAGGTATATTGATGAACTCTCTTTTCCCGAATGATAAATTATCAATTACAAA
>JAKPPP010000413.1 GCA_029547265.1 Bacteroidota bacterium | reverse complement strand
CCAGTCAGCTAACGAGAGACAGTCCATTATGAGTAAGACAACTTTATCGATTTTCTTCAGATCACGTAAGTGTGCCAGATAATGAGGAATGTGGTTCACATGGTGGGGATTGGGTAAACGTAAGACGCCGAGTGTCGAATAATTATTTATTAGCCAGCTTGCAAACAATGGATCCAGATCTCGAATAAATCGATTAAAATCGCTTTTTTGTCGGGGTTGAATTTCAAAATCAGAAAGATAGAGGTAACTGCAAAGTTCAGACCAAATTAGCGCAAACTGGTTCCAATCTTCCCACCCGGAGTCGAGATTCTTTTTGAACTTTTCTAATCGCGCTTCAACTTCCTCAAAGAGTAGTTTTAATCTCTGAAACCGTGGATCGACTGCAGAAACACCGGGTTGCACCCAATACGGCAATTTAGTCCCATCATTAATTTGCAACGGTTGGATGATTCCATAACGTACAAGTTTGGGAACCATATCTTGTAATTCCGGATCATTTCGAAAGGGAATGGCATAAGGAACTTCCACTTCACCAATCCTGTTTTCATTGAATGAATTTTCAACAAAGAGTTTCCATTGTTGTTGAATAAAATTCTGAAATATCTTATCATCACTGATTAAAAGATTCACATCCCAATTTTTATATAGGGGATATTTTTCTAACTGATTTACCAAATTCTCTTTCAAAAGATCGGGGAGAAAATTCTGCCGGTGATGATATTCGCTCAACCATTCGATTAATCCTTGGGGTTGGTTTAAAACATTCATATCAACACCAAATATTTCAGATAACAAATAGTCGATTGTTTTTTGTCGGCTTAAGATTTGTTCCGGCTGTTGCAGAAGTTCAAGCTTTTCTATTTGCTGCGGTGAAAGAACTTTTACAATCGGATAAGCTAAATTCGGAAAGAATTGATGTAATGAGAGGCTAATCCGATAGGCAGTCTGATAGAGGTCATAAGGAAGATCTTCCAATTCTCCTGTCGTATAAATAATGATCGGATGCTCGGCGGTAAAAGGTCGAGACTCTTCCGCTCGATAGCGTAACAGAACAGGGTCATCTTCTTGGATTATTTCAAACCCGCGGTTTTTTAATTCCTTTAATGTCGCTTCACTGGCCAACAAACAATCGACATCACTGACGAGAGTGAGCGGATGAGTATGAGAGGGGAACAAATCTAATAATTTGGAAATCACTAAGGTTACCAACAATCAGGTTTCTTGAATGTGCCGTTCTTATCCTTCATAATAGCCGGAAATTGGCTTATAGATAGGACATTATGGCGAATGTCTTTTACAAAAGTCGCAACTTGTTTTAGTTCCTGACTCGGTTTCTTTGGATAAGGATTGAGTATTATCACGCTCTTATTAAGCTCATTCCGAACTACTTTAATTGGTTCGATTAGATCTGAATCGTTACTGATTACAATCGCCACACTATAAGCTTTCTTATATCCGTCATTCAGAAGGTGTGTTGCGATATTGACATCTGATCCCTTCTCTTCAGTCTTTATAACTTCAGCATAAGTGTTTCCCCCGGGAATAGGATTCGCCAATGGCATTTTAACCGAATGTGCTAAGAAATGACCGAGGATAATATCTAAATTGGGAATCGTCTTCAATGCTCTTAAATAAGTTTGCTGACGGATGGGTTTGTTCTGATCATTTTGATAAGCACTTACATGAGCGGTAAAATATTTAATCTTCAGAACATGATTTTTTGGCAGGATTAATCGAACCATTTTTTGTATATCCAACCATTTGTACTTTGTTCCTTTCACCGCTCCATAATAGAGATTAAACCCGTCTACATATACATAGGATGGAATTGTATTTTTCTCTACCATAATTTGTTCGTTTCGCCTATTTAAATAAGCAGAGGCGGGTGTTCACCGCCTCGCACCCTGCTCCCGAAGGAACAGAGGGGATATATTTATTTTATAGCATGGATCATTTGAATTGTCAAATAAGTCTTTTACTTTTGATCCGGCGTAACTATTCATCTTTGTCAACTCCTATTTCTTCCGCAACAATGCACTGTCGTAGTACATCAACAGATCAGGGTCTTCTCGCAATACATCTTCCGGGATGCGCTCGGCGATCTTGATGATTGTCTCATAGTCCTGGCGTTTAAAGCAGTCGGCGAAGCCGGCACGCACCGCTTCACTGCGAAAAATACGCAGTCGTCCGCTGCTCGCGGTGTATTCTTTAAATTCTTTCAACAGTGCGCGTTGGCGCACCTTCTCCAGATCGCTGGCTTTATTATGATCCGGAACACACCATTTTCCGTCAGAATCTTGCAGAAAATTTTGTTTCAGAATCTCGGCCAGTTCCAGAGGCTGTTCATATTTGGAGCGGTTCATCACACGATTAAAGTCGTTGGTAAGGTCGCCTTGGGTTTGGGGCTCTCCGCCTAACGCCGGATCAAGTTTGTTTCGTAACCAAGCAATTGCAGTCTTTTCATCATTGACCAAGAAAGAAAGCTGTATCGGCTTTTCGGAATGTAGCATCACGTAATCATATTCGCTGACCTGATCGGGTAAAAAGTACATCCCATTACGGCAGGTAAACCGCTGTTGTAACCCATAATAGAATTCATGCGCCGAAAGCGGTACGATCACACCGCGCTGAATATGAAAAGCGACCATCCGATCGAAAAGCAAAAAAGCTTGTCGTTCGGCATTGACCATCGGGACGCCGTTTGTTTCATTGAGAATCGGCAATTTGCCCAGATGATAGCGCACAAATTCCCAGGCACCGTCTTCCGTGCCGGCTTTGAGTTTAAAACGTTCTTCCAAGTTTCCATTAGGTTTGTAGGCAGAAATAATCAAATCTTGTTTTACTGCCCCAGCAGCATTTACACCATTAAATCCTAATTGTTGTTTATCTAAGATACGAACATCCGCCACAACAAAGCCAGCTTTCTGTAAGCATTCTTGAATAGCATTCCATACAGAATTCTTTGAGTTATGAAATTCAATTGTAATCCAATGACCAGATTTTAACTTTTTATTAAATTCATTAAAGCAAGATTGCATTAGGTTTTGATATTCAACAATACTTTTACGTTGAGATTTATTTATAATAGCCTCAGGACGATTATTCGTAAATACTCTAAGCCATGATTCCCATAAATAATTTAATTCAGAATACATCAAATTTCCACCGAAAGGAGGATCTACAAAC
>JAKPPP010000407.1 GCA_029547265.1 Bacteroidota bacterium | reverse complement strand
GATTTCATTTAGGATGTGTAGAGAGCTTCGCTCCATTAGCACATTAGCACATTAGCACATTAGCACATTAGCACATTAGCACATTAGCACATTAGCACATTAGCACATTGTTTCCATCACTCCCACCAACACCTTCACACTTTCTAAAGGCAATGCATTGTATAAACTAGCTCTGAATCCTCCCGAGAGTCGGTGGCCTTTGATGCCTACAATGCCGGCTTCTTTGGCTTTTTGTAAAAAGGCTTCTTCTTTGCTGCTATCGTTGATTAGGAAACAGGCATTCATTCGGCTGCGATCTTCTTTCGCTATAGTTCCTTTGAAGGCAGGCATGCGGTCGAGGGCGTTGTAGAAATAGTCGGCTTTTTCTTGATTTAATTTGTCTATCGCATTTACACCTCCTAAATTCTTTAGCCACTCTAGAGTTAGCATGCAAACAAACACCGCATAGGCAGGTGGGGTGTTGTACATCGATTCTCCGTCAATATGTACTTGGTAGTCGAGCATGCTGCTGATCTTTCTTCCTGTCTTGCCTAACAGTTCTTTCTTCACAATTACCAATGTCGCTCCCGCAGGTCCCATGTTTTTTTGAGCTCCCGCGTAAATGAGTCCGAATTTTGAGACATCAACAGGTCGACTAAAAATATCACTCGACATATCGCACACTAATGGCACCGGACATTCAGGAAATGCATGCATTTCACTTCCGTAAATAGTATTGTTTGAAGTGATGTGAAGGTAATCAATATCAGTAGGGATTTCATAGCCTTTAGGGATATACGAAAAGTTCTTGTCTGCCGATGATGCTACGATATTTACTTCTCCCAACATCTTGGCTTCTTTGATGGCTTTGCTGGCCCAAACTCCTGTCTCTACGTATGCAGCTTTAGTCTTTAATAGATTCCACGGAACCATCGCAAATTGAGTGCTGGCTCCGCCATGTAAAAACAATACTTCATATCCTTCAGGTACATTCAAAAGCTCTTTTACTAAAGCGCGAGCATGTTCCATTACTGCTTCAAATTCTTTGCTGCGATGCGAAATTTCAAGGATTGATAGTCCCGTGTTATTGAAGTTAAGTACCGCTGCCGCTGCTTGTTGAAGAACTGTCTCGGGAAGTATTCCCGGTCCTGCACCGAAATTATGTTTTTTCATAAATGACTATTCTGTTTTTCGCGTGATGCGAAGTTTTTTCATGTTGCCGTCTTTACCTTTCGTATCGCCGGTATTCCTAATGTCGATATCCTTGTTAAGGATCCAATATCCTTTCTCGAATTTCAATGCGTTGTAACTCATATCAGGGCCATATAAGCTATACATCCCTTTTGATTCGGGACGAGGGTCGGTGCTGCTGAGGTTATCGAACACCACCATTTTTTTATTTTCTTCCCATCGCAAGGCCATGGTAGCTTGAGCGCTATACTCGAAAACCATGCGCATACGAGGACGTCCCCCGGTTTTAAGCACGGGAGCACCAAATTGAATTTTGCCTTGAGCAAAAGTGATTGGCTCAACAATTTTACGAGTAGAGAAGGCGGTATGCGGTGCCCAGCCGAGTAATAAATAAAACTTGCGTTTTTTTACCTCTTGAACAATGACTTTATAGTAGATGCAGCCGGGCCATTCATCGGGACCAAGACGTTTCGTTTCTACATCTTCGTTATTCTCTATAGGTTTCTCGGTAAGCTTAGTGAGCTGCACCGATTCCCCCTTTTTATTAAAGAGACGAACATAACCGAAGTAATTATGCTGATTGGTTTGCAACGAGCTGCACATCCAATTATAAATGATAAAAGCATGATCGGGAGAGGGGAGCACCGACAAAGCCTTCACCTGATAAAACGATAAAAGTTCACTGCCTTTTTCATGCAAGATGCTATCGGTAAGCAAAGAGAACTCGGCGTTAGACGCGAGGCGAGTACTATCATTGCGACTTTTAATCAACGAATCACCAAGAGCTTGTAAACGCAATAACGAAGGACCAAAGCGTAACGTATCGACCTGCTGCGCCGACAAAGTGCCGGTGGCAAAACACAAAAGCAGGAGGAAGAGTTTTTTGGGCATAATTAGAAGAACGCAAAACTAAAAGAAATAGTTTGTTTTTTGGTAAAGATGAAGGATTCAAGATTCAGGATTAAAGATTCAGGAAGAAGGGTGACTAATGATTATGGTGTTGATTATATGAAAACCGATGAATTTTAATTTTCAGACGATCGATAATAGGCATTTGGCTATAGAATTTACTTCGTATGTATACTGAACTTCATTCATGCCTTGCATTACCCAATTTTTGAAACAGTATATCCGAATCTCTATTCGAAGCGCATCGTCCGCCTTAAATTTTTGCGGAAAGAACGATGATAACGGAAACGATAGAAAGAAACACTGCCCGAGACATGAAGCGTCGACGCAGGAGACGATTCAGGGCGAGTTTGTTTCTTTCCGTTGGAGTTGAAATCGTTCCCGCTAAAAAATTTACAGCG
>JAKPPP010000405.1 GCA_029547265.1 Bacteroidota bacterium | reverse complement strand
ACATTGAACGAATATATCAACATCATGTATTCGGTTTATTGCGGACGTAGAAGAGGATTCGATGTTTGTCAATGGATTAATACAACTAATGGCAAATCGTATGGTCAACGAGAAATAGCACGAATTGGAAAAAATTATGTAAATTTGTGTTTAAATTAAATCACAATGGCAGACGTAGGAAGACCAAAAGCCATACCTACACCCGAAGATATGGCAATTCATTTTGAAGCATATCGAACAGAATGCAAATCAAAACCTATTTTAGTGCATGATTTTGTCGGCAAAGAAGGAAGGTCTGACGAAAGGGAAAAGGAAAGACCATTAACATATGAAGGTTTCTGTAATTGGCTATATTACAATAATATAATTAAAAATCCTGAGCATTATTTTTCAAATTTAGATAATCGTTATGATGAATTTGTAGAGGTCTGTACACGTATAAAGGCTACTATACGACAAGATCACATCGAGGGGGGAATGGCAGGGATTTATAATCCATCAATAACTCAGCGTTTAAATGGACTCAAAGAGGCTACCGATGTAACAACGAATGGTAAGGATGTGAACGCAGGAATCATCGTACAAAGTCAAGCCGACAAAGAAAACATCGAAAAGATTCAATGAAATGCACATCCGTTTTCAGCCGAAACTTACAAGCCTATACGGATAAAAGACCTACATCATCAATCAGGGTTCAAGTAGTTCGAGTAAGACCTATTCGGTACTGCAACTATTGAAGATTATTGGCGATCGGTTACCTGTTAAGATTTCGGTAATGTCCGAATCAATGCCTCACCTAAAGTTAGGTTGCATTAACGACTTTGTGAATATCCTAAAATCGGATAACGATTACGATGAACGTAGGCACAACAAGACTGAGCAAAGCTACCAACTCCGAAAGGGTGTAATTGAGTTTTTTAGTGCCGAAGATTCGGGAAAGGTTCACGGGCCACGAAGGGACATACTTTACATCAACGAGTGTAATAATGTCCATTACGAGGTATTTTATCAGGCTTCGATGCGTACCAATATTTGCACGTTTTTAGACTTCAATCCCGTTCAATCCTTTTGGGTGCATGACAAATTAATGCCGATGCTGAACGCTTC
>JAKPPP010000374.1 GCA_029547265.1 Bacteroidota bacterium | reverse complement strand
ATCGTTCTGGTCATCGGTTTTTCCTCCTTGTTTAGTTTGTCGCAAAACCGATTTTGGAGGACCGATGACCTTCTTGCAACCCCCCCGGCCCCGGTCATTTTCCCGGGGCCGTTTTTACACCACTTCCTGGGACTTTATCCTCGGCAATAGACATGATTCAGATTCGTAGTCTTGACCATAGAAGGTTCATAAAAAAACTCGGCAAAGTACCAGCTGACCTTATTAATGAATGTATTTATGCACTTATGAACATTGCTGATTATATCCCCGAGTAATTCGATGTTTTTGTATCGAGTTCATACGGGTAACATAACTATGCGATCGAGCGGATCGCCGATGCTGGTCACGGGTCTTGCGGAGCAAGCCCCGCGCCCAAAGCGCATCGGTCCCCTCTCTCTGCCGTTGGCGTCGTTCGGCGATCCGCTCATCGCGGGCGTTAGACTTCAAAACAATTTATTACTTTCCAAGACAATAAGAAACATATAATGTTTCTCGAAAGGCTTACAAATGAATATAAACAATTCTATTCATAGTATATCAAAGATGAATGTGGGACTATCTGGCGAATATTATTTAGCCGGCGAACTGTCTCGAAGAGGATTCATTGCATCGCTAACACTTAAGAATACCAAAGGCGTTGATATAATCGTCACAAATCAGGACGCTTCAAAAGCGATTAGCATTCAAGTAAAAACGAATTATAATAAATCATGTAGTGCATGGATTTTATCTAAGAATTCGGAGGCTTTTAATAGACCCAATATGTTTTTTGCTTTTGTTCGGCTTCCCAAAGATTTATTTACTAGGCCAGTGTATTTTTTTGTCCCGGGTAACATTGTTGCCAGTTACATTCAAGAGCAACATCAGAAATGGTTAAACACCCCTGGTAAAAGCGGGCAAAAGCACAATGATACTAACATGCGAAAGTATATTATGGCTGATGATACATACAGAGAAAATTGGCATTTAATCGAAAATCATCTTTCCGTAGATTAAAATCATTGTCATTGTGCAATATTATAATATCCATAGGAGGATCTTTTTATGAATCAGAGAATTGCATATTTGATCTTAATTTTCCTTTACTCGTTTATAAATGCTTCACTTATATACGGTCTCGATATTGCAATTGTGAATGCACCATCTGGCGCAAATATTCGATCACAACCCAATAAAGCTAGTGACAAAATTAATGTATTGAAGTCTGGTACGGAAGTTTATTTAATTTCGAAATCTGAAAATCAAGATATCATCGATGGCATAACAAGTAATTGGTATAAGATTAGATATGGGGATCATGAAGGATGGGTGTTTGGAGGATTATTAAAATTCTCTAAAGCACCACAGATGGAGCCAAAGCCAGGGTTAATTGATGCCCACGAAACAATACATACTCCAGCTAATATCGATTCCGAAAATTCCCCAAATCGAGAAAATAATGGATTCAAATATGTTTTAAACCTCACAATTCGAGATATTAATGGCAATTCACGTATCGCACAAGTTGCGTCATTAAAAGTTGATATAACGACATGTACCTCGCCATGGGCCGGAGCAAACGAAGGTGATTTAATTTATAAAGGCGATTTTTTATTAAATATTAAATCTTCCAATGGCAACTACATTGATACAGGGTTGCGATTAAATAATTATTATTATAACTACACTCAGAATAAAATCTATACCATTAACTCTGTTCAACATGGTTTTCCTGATTTTCTAATTATTGAAGAAACAGAAAGCTCTTTATCCAATCGAAGTTCAATTTACTGGATAAGCGATAACTCGTTAAAGCGAATCACAATAATTGATGACACCAATAGAAGCAATGACATGTATTCCACATCTAGATTACGAATCAACGAAAGCAATATCATCATTGCACAATCATATAATCCGGAACAAGGAGTCTTTTTTGATAGATGCTATAACTTCATTGCCGAAAGAAACGTACTTGAATCAATAAATTCAAACTCACAAACGCATATTAAGACTGTTGGTGCCAATTCCAATTCAAATGACGTTATTATACCATCATCCAAATCATCTCCCGAAATTGCTGCGCATTCGACTTTGCCAAATGCCAATATAACCAAAACGACAAAACCTATATCGCCAAATATCTCATCCGAAAACAGCTCTCCGGAGAATAACATAACTTCAACCAGAATAGATAAAGACAATAAAGATAATAATATCATTCATAGTAGCAAGTATTTTCCAGTGCATGCTGGGTTGGTGGTATTTTTATTATTAGCAAATTTCGTTCGCCGAAAGAGTAATAACGATATTAATGATTTTTGTAAGATTTGGGATTTGAATTTATACTTTTCCGGTTTTTTGTGTTCAATTGCCATTCCAGTGTTAATATCATTAGCAATTATTTATAATTATGATTATCTATACAATGAATCTAAGCTACAACTAATAGCGATAATTTTTCTAACTGCATTTATCCCTTTCTTTGTTTTTATAAGAAATTTAGGACTCCCTAGGTATTCAGTTGCTCATGGCGTAATTGAATTTCCAGTATATATCAATATCCCATTCATAACAAAGTCTTGGGCGATATTCCCGATTTCATGGGAATCAATTAAAACAAACGAAATTCATAATTATGATATCCAACACGAGTCGCATTTCGACAAAGATAAATATGTTCGATATACATTTGTAATAATATCAGGGTCATTTGGTATAAGAAAAATTGTATTTTCTTCTGATAAATACGCATCTGAGATGAGGCTGGCATTTTCTTCGTAATATATATTACATTCATGTTATCTTTTACAATTTTGCATTACAATGTATTATGTATTAAGTCTAACTGTGCGATTGAGCGGATCGCCGCTGCTGGTCACGGGTCTTGCGGAGCAAGACCCGCGCCCAAAGCGCATCGGTCCCCTCACTCTGCCGTTGGCGTCGTTCGGCGATCCGCTCATCGCGGGCGTTCTACAGGCCTACATATTGCCACACACGCGCATGTGTGATATATTCATTGTAGGAGGTAAAACCAATGCCTACAAATCTTTCAATTGACGACAAGCTCTTAAATCTTGCCCAACGGATTGGCAATCTTAAAACTAAGAAAGACACAGTAAATCAGGCTCTCAAAGAATTCATCGAAAAACGAAAGCAAAAAGAAATTATCGATCTATTTGGCAAATTTGATCCAGATCCCGATTACGATTATAAAAAAGGTCGATAACAAATGAAAGTCATTGTCGACACTTGTGTCTGGTCATCAGTTTTGCGAAGAGATAAAATTGCCAATCGAGAGATCGAAAAGAAATTAATCGCACTTATTCTAAATAATGATGCTTTGATAATCGGCCCAATTAGACAAGAGATTCTATCTGGTTACTCCGACAAAAAGAAATTCAATGAATTATTGAATAAGCTTGAAGCTTTTCCAAATCTTGAAATCATTGATGATGATTACATTATTGCCGCAGAATTCTCCAATGATTGTCGTAAGAAAGGCATTCAAGGCAGCCACATCGACTTTCTGATTTGCGCTGTTGCATATAGATATAAATTGCCTATCTTCACAACAGATAAGGATTTTGTTAATTACTCGAAATACCTTGACATCAAATTGCTATAAAGGCTGTAGAACTATGCGCTCGACCGGACCGGCGATGCTGGTCACAAAGCTTGCGGAGCAAGCTTTGCGCCCAAAGCGCATCGCTTCCCTCGCTCTGCCGATGGCGACGCTCGGCGGTCCGGTCACCGCAGGCGTTCGACAATTTCAGCTTCAAATGAAGCAATCCTGATTAGAAGTCATTTCAAAACCCTTGGAACCGCATGAGCATTGTACTTTTTGAGTGTTTGTGGTTTTCTGGCCAATGGGGGTGCTGCCATGGCCAGACGAAAACCATTCATATCCGACGAGTTATGGGAAAAGATTACACCGTT
>JAKPPP010000361.1 GCA_029547265.1 Bacteroidota bacterium | reverse complement strand
CAAACTTAACGATGTAAGTATCGCTCCTAATAAAAAGGGTGCCCCGGGGAAATAAATTTTATTGGCGGGATTTGTATAATGTGCGAAGAGGTTTGTCATTAAAGGTGGACCAATAATGGATGTTATACTAATCATGCTTGTTAGCGTTCCTTGCAATTCTCCTTGTTCGTTAGGAGGAACTTGATTTGAAATAATTCCTTGTAATGATGGTCCTGCAATTCCACCTAAACAATAAGGAACGAGAATAGCAAAGATCATCCATCCTTTCGTTGCGAATGCGAAAAGAATAAAGCCGATGATATACAATGATAGTCCGATATAAACAGAGCGTTTTACTCCTAATTTAGGATTTATCACTCTTATTAATCCGCCTTGAACGATTGCTACCATCAACCCTACAAACCCGAGTGAATAGCCCACCCAAGCTTCGTTCCATTTAAACTTTTCCATGGTATAGTATGTCCATGTACTTTGAAGCGCATGTCCGGCGATATAGATTAACATAAATGATAAAGCCATGCCCACTAACACAGGATGTTTTTTCAGATGCTTAAATGCTCCTACCGGATTGGCTCTCTTCCAATCGAATTTTCGTCTGTTTTCTTTCGCTAACGATTCCGGAAGAATAAAATAACCGTAAAGGAAATTGATCATCGTCAATAGCGCTGCCGCATAAAAAGGGACGCGTGCACCATATTGACCAAGTACACCTCCGACGACAGGACCAATAATAAACCCGAGACCAAAAGCTGCTCCAACCATTCCGAAGTTCTTTGCTCTATTTTCAGGAGCACTAATATCGGCTATATAAGCGGTAGCTGTAGTGAAGCTGGCTCCTGTGATGCCGGCAATAATTCGGCCAACAAACAACCATCCGATCGAAGGTGCTAAGGCAAGGAATAAATAATCGATAGAGAAGCCAAAGAGTGAGCCCAGAATTATTGGGCGACGACCATATTGATCGCTTAAATTTCCGAGGATAGGAGCAAATAGAAATTGAGTAACGGAATAAGCGAACATCAGCCATCCTCCGTATTGAGAGGCCATGCTTAAGTTCCCTCCTATCATCTCCTGAATCAATTTAGGAAAAACAGGAATGATAATTCCTAAGCCGGTAATATCGATTAACAAGGTAATAAATATAAATCCGAGTGCGGGATTCTTCTTCTCTGCCATATTATAA
>JAKPPP010000327.1 GCA_029547265.1 Bacteroidota bacterium | reverse complement strand
TGAGAACGCTTCATAATTTTTGTTTAAATATTGCCACTTCTTACGTAATCCACTCGCTTCTTTAGTAAATCCTGCTTGCCTTAGCAATCTTTCTTCGGCTTTCATATTGCGGATGGTGTTTTCGTAATGTCTTTGCCTTTGGTCGATTGCATATTCACGCTTAATTTCTTCTTCGGTATAATCAGTCGGTGGATGGCTTCCTGATCGATATTCGATTAAACGATGCCTGCAGTTATAGCCATTGATGATGGAATTGCCACCGTTAAGCTTTAAGACGTCTGCAAGCGGCGTGTATCTGATGCCGTTAATCGTCCCGCTTGTTCCGTCAAGGGAATATAGCTTGCCTTGATGCGGAGCGCATCTTGGGGAACAGTTCGGATGGCTTGAGGTCCATACTAGCTTAACGCCATTATCAACTAAGTTCTTGACGTCTTTGAGATTAGCATCATAACGTATAGCCATCTCGACACGATTTCTTAAAGATACTTTGATTGGTTTCCCATCTTTGGTAAGTCTAGTACTGATTGGCGGATCGGCTGCGATTGCCTTCAATCCTAACTTAACGCTGTTTTCGTACCCCTCGATTAATGCTCGTCCTTTTGCGTTAAAGTCCATATAAGGCCTGAAGTTATCGATAATTTGCTTTGGACCGTTTTTGAATATCGCGTTTAGGTCTAAAGCGTAAAGAGTTGTGGTTGGTACCACGTTTAAGACTTTATTGCGTAAGTTGTGGTTTACAGTTTTGATGGTTTGGTTAAGTTCATAATACCACTTTTTAGCACTAACGACAAAGCCGTTCCGGATTTCTTTCTTTAGCGTTGGATCGCGAATTTTCTCACACGCTTCAGCAATCACCCTATTAAGCTGCTTTGTTAGTTCCTCTTGCGATGCGCCTTGTAAAATTGCTTGCGTGATTAGTTCTTTGATTTTGGTTGTTGCGCTCTGAAGTGTCACAATCATTGGTCCAGATACTGATGCATCAGGACTTAAAATTTGTCTTGGTGGATTATTGTTCGTTGCCACCGCCAGCACCTTCTACTTTTTTGTCGATGTTTTCATCTGGGTTGACTTGTTGACTTTCTTCGTTTTCGATTTCGCTAATGCCGGTTAATTCAGGAAGATTATTAGGATTATCGAAGCTCATGCCTTCCTCAAACCGAATGCGGTTAACTTCATCCATAATTTGTGTTTCGGACCAATCTGGGTGGATTTCTTTAACGCCATTGTAGATTGAAGAAAGACTTGCGCTTCTTGCCGCAGCCCATGTATCGATTTTGTCTTTTTGATTAGGGATTAGATATGGATTAAACGAAACAATTACATTGGTATTCGCA
>JAKPPP010000325.1 GCA_029547265.1 Bacteroidota bacterium | reverse complement strand
TAAGCTTTCAAGTATCTAATTACTCTATAAATGTGTCCGGGAGTGTTCGGTTCGCCGCTTAAGAATAGAATATCTGTTATTATCTTGTTTTCTTCTGTCTGATCTTTTATGCATAAATCAAAATATTTATTGGCAGTTAATTTTTTTTCAAGAACTATATTCTGTGAAACCACCAATCTTCCTTCAATTTTACCAAACCTAATATAATGTACTAATGGATTGGCATGAGCATTAGTTACATCAATATTTGATGATAAATAATAACTCGTGTCAAAATTTTCTGATGGGTTTCGCCCTTCTTTCCAGCCATATTTCACAAAATGCATCAGTGGATCGATATCCGCACGGCGTACATCCGGGTTGTTCATCAAATAATAAATCGGATCGAATAAACCGCTTTTCTTAATAATCCAATAATCTCTCCAATTTTTAAGCACTTTTCCCTCCTCTAAACTTCTTAGAAACTTTACGAAGCGGTCGCGTAATGCGCCAGCTGGTGCTACTCGTATATAATGCAATCTCCCTATTTAAGATTTGAATCTGCTGATCACGATTTTCTAACTGAGAACTTAATGACTGGATGGAATTCTCGTGCTCAGCGATTTGAGCTTGCAGCCTCGCGATTGCCTCATTCTTAGAGGCAACTTGCTGACTAAAATCCTGTAAAGCCTGTTCCTTTCCTGTGAGTTGGGAGCGTAAAGTTTCAATGAGTTGTTCGTGCTCAGCAATTTGAGCTTGCAAAGTATTTAATTCATTATTTAATCGATCATTTTCTAAACGTGTGTCATTTAAAAGTTGATTAGCTTCTATTTGACGATATTGATTAATTACATGTTCTCCCAACGCTGAAAAATATTCTTTAATAAGAGTCCGATTTTCGTTATCTTGATTGAGCCATTCGAGATTTTTATTACCCTTAGCCTCTGAAAGTTGAATGACTCCTAATCCATGAGAATGGACAAATTCAAAATTCAAAGGATATTGTTTGCAAAGTTCTAACCAAAACTTCCAGATACCAAATTCACGTTCACGCACATTTGTGTCATGAAATAGTACAACAGCAGTGGTTGATAATTTAGGAAGCCATGTTTCAAAGTCATGTTTTACTGCGTCGTAAGTGTGCAAGCCATCAATATGAAGTAGCTCGACGGATTGATCTGCAAAATAAGATACAGCCTCATCAAAGGTCATCCGCATTAAATTTGAAAAATTTCCATAATGGTCATCGTGATATGGCTTCAGATTGGCATAGATATCTTCTCCATAAAAGCCCGCATGTTCATCGCCTTTCCAGGTATCGATGGCATAACTAAGCGTTTGCAACTTTGCTTCACGGATAGCTTGGCAGAAGGCTAAATATGAATTGCCTGAATGAGTGCCCAATTCAACAAAAATCGAAGGTTTGAGGGTTTTTATCAACCAGGC
>JAKPPP010000316.1 GCA_029547265.1 Bacteroidota bacterium | reverse complement strand
ACATTTAATGCACTTCTTACTTGGTCGAGAATTATAACATACGGGAGTTTTTGCTGACTTTTGTAGTCATCTACCGCAGGGCGACCTAATTCATCATTGCTTAGCTTCTGCACTTTAGATTATCTTTATCCGGCAAAGTTAGAAATGACAGTGAAAGAAGAAACACCTTTAATGAAACAATATAACAGTATTAAGGCGAAATACCCCGACGCCTTACTATTGTTTCGCGTTGGCGACTTTTATGAAACCTTTAATGAAGATGCCGTAAAGGCTTCAAAAGCACTGGGTATCGTGCTTACAAAGAGAAGTAATGGGTCGGCATCAGAAATGGATTTAGCAGGATTTCCGCATCATTCCCTCGAAACCTATTTACCAAAATTGGTGCGATCAGGATTACGTGTGGCTATTTGTGATCAGCTTGAAGATCCTAAAATGACCAAAAAAATTGTGAAGAGAGGAGTTACAGAGGTAATTACTCCCGGAACAGCTTTTAGTGATAAAATTTTAGATCATAAATCGAATAATTTCTTGGCAGCATTGTGCTTTCCTTCATCGGGCTTAACAGGCTTAGCGCTTTTAGATGCTTCCACGGGAGAGTTTTTTGTTGCTGAAGGAAATGCCGATTATATCGATAAATTATTGCAGAGTTTTAATCCTTCTGAAGTTTTAATGACACGCAAGGATGTGCCTGATTTTAAAGATAAATTCGGAAGTCGTTTTTATACTTATCCGATCGATGAGTGGGTGTTTCAAATGCAATTTGCTGAAGAAACATTATTGAAGCAATTCGGAACGTTGTCGTTAAAAGGCTTCGGTATTCATGAAATGACATCGGCAGTAATTGCGGCCGGTGCTGCACTTCATTATGTTCAACAAACACAACTTACATCTTTATCGCATATTCAATCAGTTTCTCGTATTGAAGAAGATAAATTTGTTTGGCTCGACCGATTTACAATTCGTAACCTCGAGTTGGTTTCATCTCCGCACGATAAAGCAACAACATTATTAGATGTGGTTGACTTTACGGTGTCACCAATGGGTTCGCGTTTGTTACGTCGTTGGTTGTTGATGCCGCTTAAAGATTTAGCAGTAATCACCGACCGACATGATATTGTTTCATTGTTTGTGAATGAAATGACTCTCGCAGAAGAGGTTGAAAAACATCTCAAACAAGTGGGCGATTTCGAGCGATTGGCATCACGAATTGCAATTAGAAAATTAACTCCGCGAGAAGCTGTGCAATTGCGAAGAGGAATACATGCATTGCAACCTTTGCGAACGGTTTGTTTAGAGAGTAATCATCCTGCTCTAATAAAATCGGCCGACTTAATAAATCCTTGTTTGCAATTATTAGAATTGCTCGACCGCTCTCTAGCAGATGATGCGCCGGCAGTTGTTGCGAAAGGAGGAATTATTAAAGAAAGATATTCAGCGGAGTTAGATGATTTAAGAGCGATTGCTTACGAAGGGAAAGACTATCTCTTAAAAATTCAACGAGAAGAAATTGAGCGAACAGGAATTACTTCATTAAAGATTGCATACAATAACGTATTCGGATATTATATTGAAGTAACCAATACGCATAAACATAAAGTTCCTGAAGGATGGGTGCGCAAGCAAACATTAGCGAATGCAGAGCGATATATTACTGAAGAACTAAAACAATACGAAGAAAAAATTCTTGGTGCCGAAGGGAAGATTCAAGTGATAGAAGAGCAACTTTACAGTGAGTTACTTTCAACTATGGCTGAGTATATTCCTGCGTTGCAGCAAAATGCGAATCAGTTAGCTCGACTCGATTGTTTGCGCTCTTTTGCGAAAGGTGCCGTAGTAAATAATTATGTTCGTCCAGTGATGAATGAAGGGCTCGCCATCAATATTAAACAAGGCCGACATCCTGTATTAGAGAAGCAATTACCGCTTGGTGATTCATATATTCCGAACGATGTTTTTTTAGATGATGAAGAGCAACAAATAATCATGATAACCGGTCCGAACATGGCCGGTAAATCTGCCTTATTGCGACAAACTGCATTGATAGTATTGCTTGCTCAAATAGGTGCTTTCGTGCCTGCAGAAAGCGCGGAAATAGGCTGGGTAGATAAAATTTTTACGAGAGTAGGCGCATCTGATAATATCTCCCAAGGTGAATCAACGTTCATGGTGGAGATGAACGAAACAGCAAGTATCCTTCACAATATTTCGAATCGTAGTTTAGTGTTATTAGATGAGATTGGAAGAGGGACGTCAACGTACGATGGAATATCTATTGCATGGGCGATTGCTGAGTATTTGCATCAACAACCTGTGGCTCGTCCTAAAACTTTATTTGCAACCCATTATCACGAGTTAAATGAAATGGCTGCTGTATTCGGACGCATTAAAAACTACAATATTGCTATTCGCGAGAGTGGCAATCAGATCTTGTTTCTCCGAAAATTAGTCCCGGGAGGTAGTGAGCACAGCTTCGGAATTCACGTAGCGAAAATGGCAGGTATGCCGAATGCGGTGCTGAAAAGGGCAGGGGAGATGTTGCTAACGCTCGAAAAGAACCACGATTTGCACGAAGGCGGAGCAGCGGCATTAGTAGAAAATGCAAAAGACCAATTTCAATTAAGTTTCTTCCAGCTGGATGACCCTTTATTGCTCCAAATCCGAGATGAAATCTTTAATACCGACATAAATTCCCTCACTCCGGTAGAAGCTTTGATGAAGCTAAATGAAATTAAGAAGTTGATTACGAGGGAGAAAGTAAAATAAATGTCGATAAATTTGGTGAAAAGCCCCCTGACGACTTACTTTTGCAACCCGATCAAAAAAGTTTACCGTTTTGGTCGTAGTTCTTTAAAGTCCTAAATCAGGAAATAAGCGAAAGTAGCTCAGTTGGTAGAGCGCGACCTTGCCAAGGTCGAGGTCGCGGGTTCGACCCCCGTCTTTCGCTCCAAGGCCTCCAGTCTACGGAGGCTTTTTAGTTGAAACTTATTGTTTCTGAGGGTTTTACGAGCAATTGTAATCCCAAATGCTAAAAAAGTATTATAGTAAGAGGAAACTCTGTCATTATAATAGTTGCCCAGGTGGTGGAATTGGTAGACACGCAGGACTTAAAATCCTGTGGCCTTAACAGCCGTATCGGTTCGACTCCGATCCCGGGTACAGAAAAGCTCATCTTCGGATGAGCTTTTTTATTTTAT
>JAKPPP010000423.1 GCA_029547265.1 Bacteroidota bacterium | reverse complement strand
AGGAATATTCTTAACACAGTTTACAGGTATGTTCGGTAAATTGTAACTGATGTTTTGCCATGTTACTCCGCTATTGCTACTCATAAACACTTTATTCCCCGCAGAAAATCCCGCCATCGTTACATAAATGATATTCGCATTCTGACGATTTACTTCTACACTAGTATAATAAAGTGAATCGGGGATTCCTGCCGTTCTATCATTCCATGTCGTTCCTCCATTGGTTGTTACATACAGTGTTCCGGGTTCGCTATATTCATAACGTACACGCCTAGCCGCAACAAGCACATTCGGATTTGATACTCCAACTGCTAATGCCGATAATTCTACCGATACTCCCGTAGAGGTGGTGAAATTTGAAATGCTAGTCCATGTATTACCATTGTCAATCGACTTAACTACGTTCTGAAATCCTGCATACAGTGTTCCGGGATTTACATAATCTGCAATTATAGGTGTTGTCCACTCTCCTATTTCTCCATTTATATTCGGGTAAATTCCAAAGTTCGATACTCCGTTATCGTTAGAGAAATAAAAATTTCCATATTGACTTCCTCCTACTACTTCTTGATCGTTATCCGGATTTAAATAATTATCCATTCCATCGCCTCCGAATATCGTACTCCAACTTGTTCCATCATAGTAAAGCGATGCATTATCTTGCGCTCCCGCCACCAATCTTCCCGCTACATTTTGCGAACTGCTCACTCTGTAAAATGATGTTACTCCTAATCCGTTTCCCAAATTAGTCCATTGCGTCGGCCAAGGAATTCCACTGTTAGCATCATTCCATGATTGTCCTTGAATAAAATTCGTTCTGTAAATTCCCCCATCATTACATACAAACAGATTGCCCGTTAATGGTTGTTGTTCTATGAAATGTATATCGCCATGTAACGTCGGACCATAAGCTGTTGTCCAATCACTCGCAGGATTAAATGTTGTCGCTCCATCATCACTTACCCATATATTTATTCCTCCAACATACAGTCGATCTTTATCAGTTTGATTGATGCAAAATCCTAAATCATAAGTTCCTTGACCACCGCTGCTAAATCCATCTCCATAGGCTAATAAATTTAATCCGGGCCCTACGGGATTCCAATTTGCTCCTGCATCTATAGATCGATACATTCCTTCCATGCCACTATTAACATCTACTGTTATTGCATAAATATAATTCGGATCAGATGGTGCTATCCCTAACTTCACTCTTTGTATTACACCTGTAGGTGGAAATCCTGTGTTTAACATCGTCCATGTTACACCAAAATCAGAGGATTTGTAAATTCCTGCACTTCCCGTATTTGAATTATAAACCCAACCGGTAGCTGCATACAGAATATTGGCATTTGTAGGGTCCTTTTTCATATCCCAAAACAATGAGTCTAATCGCTTTGTCCAATTAGCCCCTCCATCATTACTTGTATACATTCCACTAACGCCACATGCTACTAATTTGCTTGGAGTATTCGGATTAACAATAACTTTTCGTATCAATGAAGCATCTCCATCGGTTAGTAAAAAACTTAATCCGGTAGGGTTCCAAGTTAATCCTCCATCAGTTGTTTTATATACTCCTAATCCATAATGAGTATTTCTCTTTCTCCCATTTAAAAATAATCCGAAACCAATGTATTCGAAATCGCATACAGAGATATACATTACATTAGGATTTGTTGGATCAATTTCAATATCGCTAATTCGTGTTATTGGAAGATTATCTGTTAATGGAGTCCATGTTTGTCCGTTGTTACTTGTCTTCCATACTCCTCCTTGCGCAACTCCAACAAAGTATGTTGCAGGATCTGAAGGATGAAAGGCTATGCAATTGATTCGGCCAATACCGTTTTCCATGTAGCCAGTTAAGTTATTAGGAATAACATATGGCCCTACAGGCAACCAAGCTGAAGATTGAAAGCGCGAATTGCTCTCCGCTTTTTTCTGCGTCGCAGCATCAGTCATCGCCTGGATATAGGCTTTTGGATTACCCGGATTACCTCTCCCATCGGTATGATATTGCATCTCATTCTCAAATCGCTTAAACGATTTCCATCCTCTCACCTTTGTAATATCGTTGGCATTTTTCCAATCGTCAAATTGCTTTTGAAGCTCGAGAAATGTGAGTGGCTTATCCGTTGAACGATGAATAAATTTCTGGGCAATGGATAGATTATTCTGCATGAAAATACAGAGCACTATCAATAGTACTTTTTTCATTAGGTATGTTTTGGACTACTAAGTTAAGAAAAGTTATTCTTTTGTTCGGAAAATAAATTTATACTTTCCTAATTAAACACCAAATTGACGAAGATGGTGATCTACATGTTTATACATTCCTACGCCCCATTGCTCGGCGGTAAGCTTTCCGAAAAATGCATGCGCATCCGTTGTACATTTCTCAGGACCACCTTTCGAAAACTCGGTAATTTTCTCGATCAAAAGTTGTTTTTCTTTTTCGAAATCGCGTTCGTCGATGATTATAAATTCAGTTGCAGTAGGACTATTTTTAGTGAATTCACTTGCATCGTAAAATTTCTTTTTCATGAGCGGTCCAAGGGTATATCCTAAAAAACCTCGCTTTACATGTATTCTTCCCATCGCTACTTCCATCCCAACAATACAATGCGCTAACATCTGAGCTACGTTCATTTTACCCCACAGTCGTTCAGAAACCGGACTTAAGGATGCAATGCGAGACGTGAGCTCTAATAATACGTCTTTGTTATAGAGGGTCTTAATCATAAGGGAAAGTATTTCTGCGAATCTAATGATTTTTTCTATTTTCTGAGATTTTATCCTGAATGACTTTTTTCATGCCCAAATTAGTATTCACCACTATGTTCTGTCCTCGATATTCACCTCTTTCACCGATACATTAACGAAATCTTTACAATACCTTAGCCCGAAATGCGTTATTTTTGCCCCATCATTTAATTCCCGCTTGAAAAAACTCTTCCTCCTTTCAATTTTACTTTGCCTTTCGCTGTTATCTCAGGCGCAACGTATTTTTATTTATGGTAAGGTGATCGATGAGCAGTACCCGCAGATTTCTCTTCAGCAAATAATGATTATCAATCAACGTTCGCAAGTTGGCATATTCGGAGAGTCTGACAATACTTTTCAGGTGCAAATTGATGCTAATGATTCATTGGTGATTTCTGCTACAGGATATGCACGCAAGAAAATTTGTTTTAAAGATTCTTCCGGAACAGAATTTCACCCGATTATAAAACTGCATCGCTTAAGTTATAATTTGAATGAAGTTACTGTTAAACGACAAAAGGAATTAAAACAAATCGACGAGGATATCAAGAAACTCGGCTACCAGAAAAAAGATTATAAACTTACAGGAGTTGATGCATGGCAAAGCCCAATCACAGCTTTATATCAAACTTTTAGCAGAAAGGAAAGAAGCAAACGCGCTCTTGCCGAATTAATTAATAATGATAATCGCAGAAACATTATTCGAGATCTTCTGTCAATGTATTCTTCTTCTGATCTCATCAGAATGCCCGAAAGTCAATATGATGATTTCATAGATTATCTACATCTCGATGATGAAACATTGAAGATGATGAGCGATTACGATATGGCCGTTTTTATTCGCGATCGTTATATCGTGTATATGTCGAACAAGAAATTTACCGAGTAATCATTTGTAGTCGTTTATTTTTCTTCTAACGACTATTTGCTTTTCGTTGATTTACAAGGAACTATTGAATTCCCAATAAGGACAGTGCACTTAATACTTTTCAGTAGAATATTTATTCCCTTATCATTGCATTTCAACTCCCTTTTCTAAGTCAAATTTTCAAACCTTGTTGTTATGAATAAATTACTTTGCAGTTTGTCCTGCATGATGTTGTTGTGTACTCAAATGAATGCGCAATCGCTATGGACACCAATCGATACTAATGCTGTTTTAGTAGAGAATGGATCAATGATTAATGGACAAACCCGTTTCATTGATTTATATAATCATCCATTCAAGAAAAATAAATGGTGGGCAGTTAGTCCGGAGGCGGGATTATTTGTCAGCAGTGATGCATGCTCGCATTTCAATCTTTGCAAAGGTAGTAACTTACTTCCCGAAACTCCCCTTTCAACCGTAGCCGTTGACCCCCTAAACGACCGAATTATTTATTTAGGGACAGGAGATCCTTCAAGATGGATTCAAGGTAAAGGATTATGGAAATCGTTTAATGGTGGAGAGACCTTTGTTAAGCTATCACTTCCTGATTGTATAGTAACTGCTATAGATATTTCTCCTGCCAACCGACAACTATTATTGGTTGCTACTTCTCAAGGGATCTTTCGATCATTGAATGGAGGTGTTACTTTTAATTTAATCAGCAATACTAACGGAATTGCCTTCAC
>JAKPPP010000260.1 GCA_029547265.1 Bacteroidota bacterium | reverse complement strand
ATTTTAAGAAATTCGTCATTGATTGAAGCGGCAAGGCCGGAGCATGTCTATGATAAAAATTATTTACCTCGGAGCGAACAATTTACCAGATGGAGTAAAAACTCGCGTTGTATTGCTATAGATAATAATGGTTCTATCGATTCAACCGTACACCAAATATTATCAAAAGTAAGAATATGATTTCTGTTTTAATTTTGACACTTAATGAGGAAATAAATCTACCAGGGTGCTTGGCTTCGGTCAAGTGGTGTGATGATATAGTTGTATATGATTCCTATAGTACTGACCGCACTATTGAAATCGCTAAGGCAGCAGGCGCCAGGGTATTTCAGCGCAGTTTTGATAATTATGCCAATCAACGCAACGCGGCGCTGACACAGGTTGAATATAAGCATTCTTGGTTGTTAATGTTGGATGCTGATGAACAAGCTACACCTGAGCTTTATGGAGAAATTAAAAATATTGCTGACTGTAGTCAAGTATCCGCTGATTTATACCGTATGCGCCGCAAAGACATATTTTTGGGTAAATGGTTGCGTTATAGCAGTGGGTACCCCACATGGTATGGCCGATTTTTCCGTGTCGGTAAAGTACGTGTTGAGAGAGAAATTAATGAAGAATATCATACTGACGGTAAAGTAGGTCACTTAAAGGCGCATTATATTCATTTCCCATTTAACAAAGGCGTAGCATTCTGGTTTGAGCGGCATAATCGATATTCGTCAATGGAGGCTGCCGCACTTCTTCATGATGTTCAAATGCCATTAGAATGGCGTAGGTCGTTTTCAGCAGATCCCGTAATACGGCGAAAATTTTTTAAACAATTAGCTTACCGCATGCCTGGCAGACCAGTGCTGGTATTTTGTTACCTCTATTTATTTAGGAGGGGTTTCTTAGACGGCCGATCAGGACTTATTTATTGCATCCTACGCAGTATCTATGAATATATGATTGACATTAAAGTTCACGAATTGCGAAGACGCGCGAATGGGCATCCTGTTTAGGATTAAGCTTCGTAATTTCCTTTACTATGTTAGCCGCATTAAACTGATAACATTTATTTCCACATGCAAAACATCTATCTCTTCTCATCTATCCTTTTTTAAAA
>JAKPPP010000252.1 GCA_029547265.1 Bacteroidota bacterium | reverse complement strand
GTGACCTTTGTGGTCTTTGTGGTTAAATAATATTCACTTTAACCACGGAGGTCACAAAGTTTTTCACAGAGGACACAAAGGCGCTATGCTAGATACAAAGGGCGCGGAGGCGGCGAAGCCGATAATTGAAGACCACAGAGGTATTGCTACGCAATTTCTTCTTTCATAAGACTACTACATTTATTGGAGTTCGAAATAATCCTGCATCTTTCATCCTGCATCATTTTTCAACATTTTATCCCTGCTAAACTCTAATAACTAACCAATAATAAACTGCGGACTTTTGTCACACAATTAAATGATTTGTGAATGTAATTTTGCTAGCAAATTCAAATATTGCCATTCATGAAATCCTCTTTTAAACTCATCGTAGCTCTCTTCCTTTTTGCATTGTCAAGTCAAGCACAACCTGCAAATTTTTCAATTGCGATTGAACCTTATTCGATACCGGGCTTAGGAGGACTGCAAGCGTTTGCCAAAGCTCAGAGCCAAGGGAAATGGTTAATTGTAGGCGGGAGACTTGACGGACTACACAGACGTCAACCATGGGCTACCTTTGATGTAGCAGGCAATAACAACCAATTGTTGGTGGTTGATCCAATTAACCAACTCGAATGGTCATCACCTCTAACTAGTTTGCCCGTTAGTATACAAGAACAACTTCAGTCAACAAACATGGAGTTTTATCAAGAAGGCGACTATTTGTATTTAGTAGGTGGATATGGTTTTAGCGCTACTGCCGGTGATCATATCACCTACCCTAATCTAACTTCAATAAAAGTATCTGATGTAATTCTTGGTATTATCAACAACACATCCATTACGCCTTATTTCCGACAAATTGTAGATCAAGATTTAGCAATTACCGGTGGCTACATGAATAAAATCTATGATGATTTTTACATTACCGGTGGGCAGCGATTCGACGGAAGATACAATCCGATGAACAATCCGACATTTACCCAAACATATACAAATGCTATTAGAAGATTTCAAATTATTGACAACGGAATTAATCTATCGATCAACACTATTTCGGTAACAATCGACTCACTCGAACTTCATCGAAGAGACTATAATGTTGTTCCCCAAATAATGCCAAACGGTGAGCAAGGACTAACGGCATTTTCAGGTGTCTTTTTACCAACAGTCGACTTGCCCTATACAAATTGTGTAAATATTGATAGTAATGGATATTCAGTAAACAATAATTTCACACAACTCTATAATCAATATCATTGCGCACATATTCCATTATACAGCTTAATTAACAACGAAATGCACACGCTGTTCTTTGGCGGAATAGCACAATATTATGATAGCCTCGGTATAATGGTCCAAGATAATAATGTGCCCTTTGTAAAAACAATCGCAATGGTTACCCGCGATTCAAATGGATTGATGGTAGAAAATAAATTACCGGTCGAATTACCTGATTACTTTGGCGCCAGTTCAGAGTTTTTTGTGAACACAATAATTTCAACTTTTAGTAATGAAGTAATTCAACTAGACTCTTTAAATGCGGACACTAATTTATTAGGATATATCTTCGGAGGAATAAAAAGTTCGGCACCAAATATCTTTTGGATCAATGATGGGACACAAAGTATTGCTAGTGAAACATTGTTTAAGGTGTACCTAATAAAAAACACTACTTCCATAGCTCTTGAACCAGGTACGATTCAAGGATTAAACTTAAATATTTTCCCTAATCCAAATAATGGCACGTTTCAGCTATCATTCGACTTAAAAAATGCAAGCGAGGTTGCAATATCAATAACTGACGTACTTGGAAGATCAGTCTTTGAAGTGCCTTCGAAATATTTCTCTGCAGGCAAGAATAAAATTTCCGGGGAGATAAAAAACACAAACGATAATCAGCTTTACATTGTAACTTTAAAAACAAAAGACTCGACTACTATTCGCAAGTTTATTGTTCATCAAGAATAAAATAATCAAATTGAGTTAGTTTGTTTTACGAGTGAATAAATTGAATTTTGAATTTGGTAGCTTATTGAATTCTTCTATTGAAATGAAATTCAAAATGGGCCGCTGATTTTTATGATTGGCAAGGTTTATTATGATTAGAACTAGCTATTCGTATTGAGATCTAAGTTGAACATCCAATTGGGACAAGCGGATGAAAGGATTTAATTGAATTTTGAATTTTGCGAAGCCCCGAAGTGTGTCGTTCGGAATTTATTTCTTAAAGATGACCATATCGACTCTACTACAGGGAATTTTGCTCTACCCTGCAGTGTGTCGTACGGAATTTGTTTTTGAATATGACAACTTCGACTCTACTGCAGGGTAATTTTGAATTTGGCATCCATTGGTTTCTTCAATCTTAACGAAATTCATTTAAACGCGGCGATCGCTACGTTATGGTTTTGTCGCGCGTTATGCTACGGATGATTTTTAAGGGCGCAGCGATTGCTTCGCAATTTTTTCGCCCATAAGTTTCCTTATTTGATTAGAAATTTACGCTGCGGTCCCCATTGGGACAAGCGCTGCTTAAACGTTGCTTCGCTGCCTGCCCCAATGGGGCGTTTAAATTCCTGTTATTTTGTATCGAAATTTTCCTCCATCTTGCACCCTGAGCCCTGCATCCTTCAACAATCTCCTCACATTTTCAATAATTTTCTACTAACCACACTCCCTCCCGACCTAATAACACAGGAGTACAAGCCGGCACGGAGGCTGGGTAAATTGATGCTTTGCATGCTGCTCCAAGGTGGGAGTTTTTGTTGGTAGATTATTTTACCGTTTAAATCATATACCTCAAATAGACCAGGGAAGTTTTGAGGTAAGAGGTACATGATTTGTAGTGGACCATCTTTTAAGGGGTTGGGACTAATTTGAAAGTTTTGAATTTGTGAATAGTACTCCTCCTGCCCAACCGATAAGCTATCGCATATACTACCTATTACCGGGCCTAAATGATAGTTAGGGTGATTTGGAACTGCTCTGAAATTAAACATATCTAAAAAAATAGCATGCTGCTGCAAATCACATGCTACTCCTGCGCTATCAGGGTAATTCATTTCATGTATGTGTTGAACACTACCACCACTAGTAATATATATTTTACCATTAGCGGCTAGGTACTGATTAAAAAAAGTGGTGCATAGCGAAACGTTAGGATTGTATTGATAACAATACCCATCGTAAGTTGCAACTGTATCTACCTGCAAAGTGTTTACATTAATCTGAAATACTAAACCACTAGTATTTGCATACAAATATTGATCATTAGGCGAAAAACTTAATCCCCAGAGATAAGAACTTGTAGTCATTGGAATTACACGTGGATTTGAGAATACGCCGTTGCATCTATCAAAATTTAATAATTGCACAGTACTTGCGTGAGTAGTTGTGTCAAAACGGTAATATGAAAACATTTCTCCATTTCTCGAAAAAACCAAATTTGAAACATTATAATAAGCAGCAGGAACATTTAATTTTTGCGAAGTAACATGCGTTATTCCAAGTGGAGTTAACAATAAAGAAATCACATCATCAGATTTATCTTTTTGCATAACAACCCACCAATCCCTGCCATTGGCATGTTTACACGCTCCAATCCCCCAATTTAAAGTATCTTTTAAGGCAGTATCATTTTTACTAATAACGCCTCCTAAACCGTTGTCTAAAGTAATATCGACTAAAGAATATAACAATTCGTAAACAGGATATGAAACTCCATTCGACACAGCTGTATGGTGAAACAAAACATATTTATTTGTATCACCAGGGAAAGGCAAAAACACATTGGCGTAAGGAAACATCAAACCATTCGGATTACTATTCACCCCAGTACCGGGATTTAATCCCCCTCCATTGAGCATGGTGTCGTTCGTGGCATTCGCAATCCATACTCCATTACTGCTCATTAAAAAGTTTCCGTTGCGATCAGAAATTGTGGCTTCGGTACCACTAAATGGCATTTTCCTAAATTCTTTATTGTATATATAAGTTGTTGAGTCAAATGTTATTCGGCCTTTAAACACTGCTTGATTAGATGCAGAGCCCATCAACCACGTGGAATTTTCTCCTTGCGAATAAGATGTAAATGGAATAAACATTAAAATCCAGAATAACTTTCCCATCATTTTAATATTGTTATTCGACTGTTTAAAACTCCTATCTCATTTCCACTAATTCTTAATTGATATACCCCATTTGCTAGCTTATTATAATTTAACTCCAATTCAGTTCCTTCAATATTAATTTTTGAATATGAAACATTTCTACCACTACCATCAACAACCGAAAGCTCAATTGCATCTTTTATCAATTTATTAAAGGTGATATTAAAATTTCCTGCCGAAGGATTTGGTATTACTTTAAAATTCAACCCCAGGTTATTTGAGTCATTTGCTCTTCTCCATATACCTGATGCCAAACAGTTTAAATCATCGTTAAATTCTATGCTGTCATTTAACAAGCCAACAAAGTACCTGGCTCTATAAACCGCGTTGCCTCCTTGATAAGGGCATTGGTTGGCAAGTACTTCTAATGATGGGTAATAACTCTCAATTCCCGTTCGCATGTCGGTCATGGTATTATGGTTGGCTATTAAGTCGGAGTAATAAGTAAAGATACCTTTTTTGAAATTAATTATGAATTTGGGAATTTGGAATTTGGAAGCCCATTGGTTTCTTCAATCTTAGCGAAATTCATTTAAACGCGGCGATCGCTATGACAAGGATTTGTCGCGCGTTATGCTACGGATGCTTTTTGCGGACGCGGGGAATTGCTACGCAATTTTTTCCACCCATAACTTTATTCAACACCAAGAAAACCCTCGCTGCGGTCGCTGCTTAAACGTTGCATCGTTGCGTTTAAATAGCTGTTATTTTGTATCGAAATTTTCCTGCATCTTGCACCCTGAGCCCTGCATCCTTCAAAAATCTCCTCACATTTTTAATAATTTTCTACTAACCACACTCCCTCCCGACCTAATAACACAGGAGTATAAACCGGCGCGGAGGTTGGGTAAATTGATGCTTTGCATACTGCTCCAGGGTGGGAGTTTTTGTTGGTAGATTATTTTACCGTTTAAATCATATACCTCAAATAGACCTGAAAGGTTTTGAGGTAAGAGGTACATGATTTGTAGTGGACCATCTTTTAAGGGGTTGGGACTAATTTGAAAGTTTTGAATTTGTGAATAGTACTCCTCCTGCCCAACTGACAAGCTATCGCATATACTACCTATTACCGGGCCTAAATGATAGTTAGGATGATTGGGTACTGCTCTGAAATTCCACATATCCAAAAAGATGGCATGCTGTTGCAAATCACACGCGGTTCCTGCACTATCAGGGTAGTTCATTTCATGAATATGTTGAACTCCGCTCCCGCTGGTAATATAAATTTTGCCATTAGCAGCTAAATACTCATTAAAAAAAGTTGTGCACCACGGATTATTGGGGTAACAAAACCCATCATATATTGCTACAGTATCTACTTGTAAAGTATTAACATCAAACTGAAATACATAACTACTAGTATTAGCATAAAGATACTGCCCATTTGGGGAAAAATTAATTCCCCATAAAAAACCATTCTGAGATGCCGGGATTATTCTAGTATTTGAAAACTGACCATTACATCTATCAAAATCAAATAAGTAAATATAGCCATTTACCACTGCGGAATCAGAGTTTGTAAATGCAAAATGATCACCATTTGAGGAAAAAACATAACTACTAACATTATACCAGGATAAAGGAACACCCAAACTTTGTTTTTGAATTGAATGTATTCCTTGTGCTGTAAATAAAACTGTGTAAATTGCGTCAGTTGCATTTTCATGCATAACTATCCACCAATCTCTTCCATTGGCATGCTTACAAGCACCAATCCCCCAATTCAATGTATCTTTAAAAACTGTGTCATTCTTTGACACAACTGCACCTTTACCGTTGTCTAAGGTAATATCAATTACTGACATTAACATTTCATAAACAGGATACGATACTCCATCAAATAATGACACATGGTGAAACAAAACATATTTTGTTGTGTCGCCAGGGTAGGGCAAAAACATATTTGCGAATAACAATAGCAGTCCATTTGGATCTCCATTCACCTCAGGACCCGGGTTTAAGCCACCTCCATTGAGCATTGTATCATTGGTAGCATTCGCAATCCAAACTCCATTACTGCTCATTAAAAAATTTCCGTTGCGATCAGAAATTGTGGCTTCGGTACCTTCGAAAGCCATTTGTCTATATTGAATTTGATAGGTATAATTTAAACTATCAAATAACATTATCCCTTTTTTAGCATTTGAATTTGGTTGATTTCCCATTAACCAT
>JAKPPP010000233.1 GCA_029547265.1 Bacteroidota bacterium | reverse complement strand
GTTGATTGCTGAGGGTACTTCAAGCCAAACATATTCTTCGGCAGGTGCTTATCGTACTTGCGGTTTGTATATAAATAAATCATCAGGAACAATATCTCCTGCAGGTGGAACATCAAATCTTTCTGTGCAACGCTTTTATCTTAATAGTGGAACTTTCACTGCTCCTTCGGGTAATTTTAATATTGGTGGTGCATGGAATAATAACCTTGATTTATTGATTCATGCTAATGGAACATTCGTTCATAATAACGGAACCGTTGTGATCGATCCTGCAATCAATGGTTGGTCAGCCAATACTTTTAATATTGATGTTTTGTCGTCTACTCAGTTTTATAATATCACAGTGAACGCTTCAACTTGTTGTAGCCAGAATTATATTACTACAGCTGTTGGCGATACAGTTCATTGCTTAAACGATTTTGTCCATTCTGATGGTTCTATCAGTGGTGCATTCAGTTTCAAAAATAATTTAACAGTAAACTCAGGTAGTGATGGAGGAACAGGTTGGATCGTTGCGGATGGCACTGGCTCACAAACTTATATTTCTTCAGGTACTAACCGTACTTGCGGATTAATGGTTGATAAATCTTCAGGTACACTAACTGCCGCAATAGGAACAACTACTCTTTCTGTTCAACGATTCACTTTGAATAATGGAAGCTTCTCCGCTCCGTCAGGAACAATGTATATTGGTGGCGGATGGAATCAAAATGTGAATTTATTTACACATGTTGCAGGAACGTTTACCAATAGTTCAGGAACGGTTTCGTTCGATCCTGCTATCAATGGTTGGTCTTCTTCTACTTTTACAATTGATGTTATTTCTTCAACTTTGTTTTATTCTGTAGAAGTAAATGCATCAACGTGTTGTACTCAAAATGTTGTTACAACTGCTACAAATGATACTGTTCACGCCGATATGAATTTTACTCATAGCGATGGATATATTTCCGGAAAATTCGGATTTAAAGGTAATTTGGTTATAAATGCCGGAGCTGATGGTGGAAATGGTTGGTTAATTGCCGAAGGTTCTTCTCCACAAACTTATTCTTCTGCTGCAAAATATCGCACTTGCGGATTAATGATTAACAAAAGTGCCGATGCATTAACACCTGCAATTGGTACAACTACTTTTGCTGTTCAACGTCTCTATGTTGCATCAGGTAGTTTTACTTGTCCTACAGGTGTGCTTTATTCCGGTGGCGGATGGAATGAAAATGTAAATTTGTTTACTCAAACAGGAGGAACGTTTTTAAATAATTCCGGAACGGTTTCATTCGATCCTGCAATCAACGGATGGTCCGCATCTACTTTTACTATTGATGTTAATTCTTCAACTTTATTTAGTAGTATTGAAGTTAATGCATCAACTTGTTGTACCCAAAATGTTATAGCTACTGCGTCCGGCGATACTGTAAATTCTGATATGAACTTTACTCATACCGATGGCTACATTAGTGGTAACTTTGAGTTTAAAGGAAACCTAACAGTTAATTCAGGTGCCGATGGTGGTAGTGGATGGCTCATTGCTGATGCAACAACTCCTCAGGTTTATTCATCTGCTTCTAATTATCGTACATGTGGCTTGATGATAAATAAATCATCAAGCAGTATGACGCCTGCTTCGGGAACAACAGTATTGGCAGTTCAACGTTTTAATCTTATTAAAGGGGATTTCACCGCACCTTCGTCAATATTTTATATTGGAGGCGGATGGAACCAAAATGTAAACCTGTATGCTCAAACTGCGGGTGTTTTTACTCATAATTCAGGTGCGGTTTCTTTCGATCCTTATATCAATGGTTGGTCGGCTTCAACGTTTAACATTGATGTGATTCCTACAACACTTTTTTATAGTGTAGAGATTAATGCGTCTTCTTGCTGTAATCAAAATATTATAAATACTCTTTCGGGTGATACTGTTCATGCAGAAAAAGATTTTACGCATACCGATGGTTATATCTCCGGGAAGGTTTCTTTTAAGGGTGATTTGTACGTTAATGCAGGTGCCGATGGCGGAAATGGTTGGGCTGTTGCAGAAGGTAGCGGTTTGCAGAATTATATTTCTTTGTCGAATTATCGCACTTGCGGATTAATGATTAATAAGCCTTCAGGTTCTTTTGAGTCGAAGTCCGGTACCACTACTTTATGCGTGCAGCGATTTAAATTGTCTACAGGTTCCTTTACTGCTCCTTCAGGTAATTTCTATATTGGTGGCGGATGGAATGAAAATATTTATCTTTTTAATCATGTTGCCGGTTCGTTCGTCAATAATTCAGGTACTGTAATCTTTGATCCTTATATCAATGGTTGGTCGGCTTCAACTTTTACGGTTGATGTTATTCCTTCTACTAGATTTTATAACTTGAATGTTAATTTAACTACTTGTTGTAGTAGTGCAAGTTTAAATGGAATAGCCGGAGATACTTTACATGTAAGTAATTTACTGAATTATCAAGATGGTATTTGCAATACGATGATGGATTGTGGTGGTAATGTATCTGTTTCTTCAGGATTTGATGGTGGTACTGGAACACTGGTATTTAATGGTACAACTGATCAGAGTTTTAACTTAACAAATGCTACTTCTTATTTTAATGGTGATATTAAAGTAAATAAAGCAGGAGGGAAGGTTCGATTATTATCTCCATTAATTATGGATTACAACGGACAAAGACTTATTTTTCAAAAAGGATTGATAGTTTCAACATCTTCAGAATTGCTAACATTAGGTGATAATGTTGTTGCTTCAGGTGCTTCCGATAGCAGTTTCGTTTTGGGGCCCGTTTCAAAAATCGGTAACGATGTATTTACTTTCCCTATCGGAACTAACGATTCGCTTTATGCACCTCTTCGAATTAGTGCCCCTTCATTGGTGACTGATAAATTTGTTGCTGAGTATATTCATACTAATCCTGATCCTACTTATAATGTTTCTTCTAAAGATGCTTCGATCATTAATGTGAGCACTTGCGAATATTGGACATTACAGCGCACTTCAGGAAGTTCGAATGTATCGGTAGTGTTAAGCTGGACATACAGCCGCAGTTGTCGCGTAAATGTGCCTGGCGAATTAGTTGTTGCTCGATGGGATGGAAGTAAATGGAGAAACAATGGAAACAGTGCAATAACAGGCAATGCATCAGCAGGAACTATTTCTTCATTGGGAACTGCTACAACTTTTATTGCTTTCACACTTGGCTCAACAACAGGTAATAATCCTCTTCCAATCGAGTTGATTGAATTCGATGCTACCCTGAAAAATAAAGTCGTTGATTTAAAGTGGACAACCGCATCTGAAAAGGAAAACGATTATTTCACACTTGAACGAACACGCGACTTTAACGAAATTGTCCCTGTAGGAATGGTTGATGGCGCAGGCAATAGTAGCGTTGTGTTGAATTACAACTTTGTTGATGAAAAGCCATTCGCAGGAAGATCATATTATCGTTTGAAACAAACCGACTTTAATGGGGAGTTTAGTTACTCTGACTGGAAATCAGTAAACAATAGCGCATCATCAGGAATGCAATCAGTACAGTTATATCCCGTGCCTTCGAATGGTACCGATCTTAATCTGAAAGTTGTAAATAGCTTAACCGGAACGGTTCAAGTAAGTATTTATGCTCTAAACGGATCACTGGTGAAATACAAAGAATTTGATGCTGATGAAAATACTTTCGATTATAATATCGCTCCCGACTCCAAACTCGATCAGGGATTATACATCGTTGAGATCATAAACGGCAATGATAAATGGTCTTTAAAGTTGACGGTGAAGTAGGTTTTATATGCCGGAAAACAGAAAAGGTCGACTATGTGTCGACCTTTCTTCTTTGGTAGCGGGGATATCCCGATAGCTATCGGGATCGAACCTATAAACCATCTTTTTTAAAAATAAAAAAAGGTGGCCATTGCTGACCACCTTTTCTTCTTTGGTAGCGGGAACGGATGAAATTTCTAACTTCCTCTCTGGCTATTTTAAGGTGGTTAAACTGAGCTGGTATCTGAATGGCACGGATTTGAAAACATTTCCCTAATCATTGTTTTTGGGGCTATCTTGGCAACGATCTCGGCAAACATAAGAGCAAAAAGCGTTTATAAAAAAGGCTAAACAGGACAAAAACATGCAATTAAATGAATCAAATCAGGCGTCAAAAGAGCTGGATTATTACAAACTAGTAAAAAGTATAAATCCCGGCAGGTGTCCTTCAATTTATCATGAAGAGCATCAATTTCTTTGGGGCGAAATGCCAACTCCACCAGTATTTAGAGTTTATAATACCTCGTTTTACAAAATTACCCCTAAATTAAACTCTGTTGATGTCAGTACGCAAGGCCAAATTCACTACTGGGCTCGTAATAATAGCACTTTTTGTCCTGCTCTTGTGATCTGCTATCTAAGCAAGGCAAATAATGTTGAATACGTTCGTTATTATTACTATAA
>JAKPPP010000192.1 GCA_029547265.1 Bacteroidota bacterium | reverse complement strand
GGTCGCACTGCAAAGAAGGCAGATGCTTACACTTCGGAATATGGTCAGGAAAAATCAATATCTATATCGGGATTATTAGATACAACAGTAGGTTTGATTTTAATTGAGAATTGTTTAGGCGTAAAAAAAACTGTTACAATTGACGTGCCAGCCAATTATACCAACGAGGTAACTCTCGGTGCAACCGCAATTTCTGATAATATTCACACGCTTTCATTTGTTAATATTGTACCCGAAGGCGATAATTCTGAATATTATGCCGGATGTATTGTAGATGAACTAAAAATTACGATGGATACAGCAAGCGATGGCGGACGTGCGAAATTCGATGCTACCTTAAAAACACGTGGTAATCGGGAAGTTGCCGCAGCACCAACTACTCCAAGTGCTTTTGGAACAGTAGTGCCTAATATATTTTTATTTGGCGCAGCGAATTCAGTAGTTAGTATTGCAACACTTGGCGCAACTGCTGATGTTATTTTGGATTCGCTGGAACTGAATTTCAAAGCTAATGCTCAATGGGGTGGAGTAGGTGCTAATGGTGTCGGGCAGGTAATCAATCGAGGTATGCCAGAAATTGAAATTAATGGCATATTTGGAGTAAAATTCGATGCTAATACAGTCGCCTCAAACACACGTTATCTGGCTGGTACTGATGTTGCCATTACAATCCGTTCAGATGGAACAGGAATGAATGATTGCACTTATGGCTTTGCGGGAAGTTATGGGCGCATTACTGGTGATGTTAATCCTGAAGATGTGCGCTCCGGTGCGTATGTAAAAGTGCCCATAAAGTTTATGGCGCATACTGCTGGTAATATATTCGAGGTGAAAATCTAATGGACTACGAGCTAAAACCACTAACATTAGCAGAGCGGGAAATCTGCAACAATGGGCGAGCTATAATTCGAGATGGCAAAGACATTGTAATTGAGGATATATTTTCCAAAACGATATGCTGGTTGCGATACGGGTTAAAATCGCTAAACGGTGTTGAGCTAAATCCCGAAAATAGAGATGAATTGATAAATACGCTTTCTAATGACGAGATTACCGAAATAGCCAATGAAATTGCCTCACGGACTAATGGCGGGCTTAAAAAAAAATCCTAATTATTCTGAATATTTGGAATAGTTACTTAGCGAGTTGGTATGGCAGAGAACAAAAATTTCCTATTATCTATACTTCAGACTTCAAGCCGAGATGGAGTGTGGAATGCCACAATAAATCCGAAATCCTTGATTGCATTATACGGGAATATGGACAATATATCGCTAACCACGACCACAGCTCGCTATACAAGAGTGTCCTCCGAAAATGCGACCAGCGATTATTACTGGACGACGGAGTGCAATCAATGATTGAGCGCTACAACTTCTGCACGAAAATTAATTGTCAGGCATTTCCAGGAAGTTACGACCAGCAACCAGCTGAATGGGTAGATTTTGTCAATATATTAAATAACGAATTAATCAAGATAGCAGAATGGCAGAAAAAAGGTTAGGATTTCATTTATTTCAGCAGGGCGCTGAAAATGTATCCAGTAAATTTGGTGGTGTAGAGAAATCGCTCACTTCGATGGCGAAAAGCGCAATGGGAACAGTTGCGAGTGTTTATACTTTGAAAAAAGCGTTTGACTTCACAGTCAGCGCAGCGATAAAAGAAGAGGAAACATTTCGCAAACTCCAAACTTCTGTTGAGCTAACAGGAAAATCTTGGGTATCTGTAAAAGACGATCTTGACCAAATGATTGCCTCATTACAGGCGACAACTCAATATGGCGATACCGAGACTGCCGAAGTATTAACAACTTTGACTCAGCTAACTGGTGATTATGACAAGTCCGTAAAAGGCTTGCCAATAGCATTAGATTTAGCGGCAACTGGACT
>JAKPPP010000185.1 GCA_029547265.1 Bacteroidota bacterium | reverse complement strand
TTAACCGATAAGTGGGAAAGTATGCTGAAATTAACCGATTAATCAATAAATAACGCTATGATCAAAAGAACTCTTTATTTTGGCAATCCGGTTTATCTTTCATTAAAAAATGAACAATTGGTTATTCAATTGCCGGAAGTTGAACAACAGAGCTTGCAACTCATCGGATGACTTTAAGTCATCCGATGAGTGACTATGCGCAGGGCGGGATTCCCTAAAGTCATCCGATGAGTATCAACCGATAAGTGGGAAAGTATGCTGAAATTAACCGATTAATCAATAAATAACGCTATGATCAAAAGAACTCTTTATTTTGGAAATCCGGTTTATCTTTCATTAAAAAATGAACAATTGGTTATTCAATTGCCGGAAGTTGAAAAAAACGACAGCTTGTCTGAAAGTTTTAAACGAGATGCAGTAAAAACAATCCCTATTGAAGATGTGGGAGTTATTGTGCTGGATAATAAACGAATAACAATAACGCAGGGACTTTTGGAAAAACTGCTCAACTTTAATGTAGCTGTTGTAAGTTGCGACAGCAGCCATTTACCTATCGGACTTATGCTGCCCATGGTAGGCAACCACACACAAACCGAAAGATACAGAAAGCAAATTGCTGTTTCTCTACCTCTAAAAAAACAGCTCTGGCAACAAACCATTCAGGCAAAAATCCTAAATCAGGCTAAGTTGCTTGAAAGTTTACACCAATGTGAGGTAGGGAACATGCGTAAATGGGCAACTGTTGTACGTAGTGGCGACCCTGATAATTACGAAGCACGGGCAGCAGTATATTATTAGGATAATCTTTTTCAGTCAATAGTGGGATTTACACGGGAAAGGGAGGGCAGTACTCCAAACAATCTACTGAACTACGGATATGCTATTTTACGTGCTATTATTGCTCGCTCTTTGGTTGCCAGCGGACTTTTACCCAGTATAGGAATCCACCATCGGAATAAATACAATGCCTATTGCTTAGCCGATGATATCATGGAGCCTTACCGGCCTTTTGTAGATAAATTAGTGTACGAAACATATCAGGAAAGTCCAGATACAACGGAGCTTACTACCGAATTGAAAGCTCAACTGTTAAGCATTCCGGTTTTAGACGTAAAAATTGATGGAAGCCGAAGCCCCTTAATGATTGCTGCCGGTTTAACCACTGCTTCGCTGTATAAATGTTTCTCAGGAGAAAGCAGAAGAATTAAATATCCTTA
>JAKPPP010000168.1 GCA_029547265.1 Bacteroidota bacterium | reverse complement strand
AATGCTGTTTGCAAGATTCTTAACTATAAGATTATTGCTGTTGCTTATTTCTTGTATTCCAACTCCCGTAACAATTACAGGTGCAGATGTCGCCGGACAACCAATCGAATCTACAATTGTTACAGTGTATGTTCCGTTTTGTGTTGCAGCGTATGATTGATTTGTTCCGGTTACTATCGGCTGACCATTATAGTTCCATTGGTATGTTGTTGCTGAAGTTGACGTTAATACGGCACCGTTAGTAGTAACAATAGGAGTTAATGATCCCTGATAGAAAGGAACATTAGTTGATAGCGATCCTGATATAAGCGTGCCGGCATTCCCACTTAATGATTGATCAGGAATATTAGTTCCGCTTGCTACATTAAAGTTCCAATACCCAACTAATCCCTGTGAAGTTGGAGAGATATGACGATTGTATCCTGCTAAAATTTCAGAACGAGACAATGCTCGATCCCAAATTCTGGCTTCGTCAATTTGGCCACTGAAAAATCTACTTGGAGCTCCGCTTCCTTCTGACCATCTTCCAATACATAGAGGAAATGCTGTTGATGGAACTATCGATCCTCTAAATGCAGTAGCACCAACTTCAATGGTGTTTAGATAGATTTTTAAGCTGTCTCCGTCATAAACTCCTGCAACATGTTGCCAAGTATTTAGAGAAAGAGTATTAATCGGACTTATTATTTCTTTCCAAGTTGGTATTAATCCAGAACTGTCGGTACCTGCAATTGCAAATGATAATTGCCCCGTTCCACCACATCTGATTACATAACCTTGCTTTCCTTGGCTAGAATTATGTTTACAAATAATGGAGTTCGTGAACGATGAGGTTCCAAACGCAGTTGGCTTTATCCACGCTTCTAATGTTACAGTGCTATCAAGTGATAAATTGTTGCTATTTGCAAAGGATACATAGCCTGATATGCCGCCCAATAAAAGGGATTTTGTATTGGCAGTGCATTGTGCATTACCATTTACATAAATTGAGCATAACAAAACTAATGTTGCGATGTGTTTCATAGTTTTTATTGAATCGCAACTCGACTTTGATATAATCCTTTGTCGGTTGTTACATTAATAATGTAAATGCCTTTAGCTAGTACACTTTTGTTGAAGCTAACCGATGATTCTTGATTCTGCTCTTCTGCAACTAAACTTCCGTTGCTATTGAAAATTTGTGCCGATTCAATTTTGGTTGAATTCATGGCAACTATTTCAATGCTGTTTGGAAGATTCTTAACTATAAGATTATTGCTATTGCTGATTTCTTGTATTCCAACTCCAGTTATAATTACAGGAGCAGAGGTTGCCGGACAACCAATCGAGTCAATAATGGTAACTGTGTATGTCCCGTTTTGCGTTGCCGTGTATGATTGATTTACGCCTGTTACTATCGGCTGACCATTATAATTCCATTGGTATGTTGTTGCAGAAGTTGACGTTAATAAGGCGCCGTTTGTTGTAATAATTGGCGTTAAGGCTCCTTGATAAAAGGGAACGTTTGGAGATAATGTACCGGATGTTAATGTTGCTGCATTAGCACTTGATGTTTGATCCGGTAAATTTGTTCCTGAAACTACATTGAAGTTCCAATACCCTACTAATCCCGGTGAAGTAGGAGAGATATGACGATTATATCCCGCCGCTAATTCTGCTTGAGATTCTGCTCTGTTCCAAACTCTTACTTCATCGATTTGTCCACTGAAATATCTGCTTGCTCCAACGCCTGTATCCGATAATCTTCCAATACATGCAGGGAATGTTGTCGAAGGCACAATAGATCCTTTGAATGCAAATGCTGTTACTTGAATAGTATTAACAAATAAACGAGCTGTATCACCATCATATGTTGCAGCAACATGTTGCCAAGTGTTTAAAGTTAATGCACTTGTCGGACTAACTACATTTTGCCAGCTTGTAGGTGCGCCTGTGCTGTCTAAACCTGCAAAATTAAATGATAACTGTCCGGAGCCACCACATCTTAAAACATATCCCATTTCTCCCTGTGTCCAACTGTGCTTACAGAAAATTGAATTGGTATAATTGTTGGCTCCAAATGCAGTTGGTTTTATCCAAGCTTCAACAGTTATAGCACTATCAATTTGCAAGTTATTATCTGTGTTGAAAGATACATAATTGCTTGTGCCGTTTAATAAGATCGATTTAGTATTCGCTGTACATTGACTGTAGGTTTGATATCCAAATCCTAAAGTTAAAATAATAAGTAGAATTTTTTTCATGTTCATTATTATGTTTGGGTGTTATAGTTTAATTATTTTGTGATTGTAAGTTTCCCCGTCGACATTTATTTTTATCAAATAAACTCCCGACGGATATTTTTCAATGTTTATTTCTGATTCTGTTGTGTCAATTTTCTTCTTTGAAATTAATGGCCTTCCCTCTATATTAATTAATTGAATTGAACTCATCTTTAACGGTGATTTTATTTTTATGATGGCTGATGAAGGATTAGGTGATATTTCGAATTTTATATTGTCAACATCATTTATTCCTGTTCCAATATTTACCGGATTTCCGCATGTCGAATTGTAGGATGAATTCGATACTTGTAGAGTAGGATTGTAAGTTCCTGCACTGGTGTATCGTTTTATTGCATTTCGTTGAAGTATAAATTGTCCGTCGTCACATGAATAACTATATGCATTGGCTCCTATTGATTCAACTCTAAAAACACAGAAATCGGTATGATTTGGATCCGGTGTTTCAATAAATGGCTTACAGTAAATTACTGTTGTGGAATTATTAACCCATCCTCCCAAATTAATGTCATATCCGTATATATAGTTTGTAGATCCAACAGTATAATATACAGTTCCATCATTGATGCTCAAAACAGGATTGTTTCCTGTGCTTCCTCCTTCAGTTATCCATTGATTTAGCAAAGGATCGAATACAGCATAATAAACACTTCCTCCCGGTGTACTATATGCTACAATTCCATCTTGGTTGACAATTGTTGGACTAACACCTGTGCTTCCGCCATTGGTATCCCATTGTTTTGACAAATGGTTATAAATTGCATAATAAACACTACCTCCCGGCGTAGAATAAGCTACGATTCCTTCTGATACTGTGACTGAAGGATTAACTCCGGTTGATCCGCCATAAGTAATCCATGCATGTTGTGAATACTCATATATGCCAAATGATACACTGCCACCGGGAGTACTGTATGCCGCAATTCCTTGGTTGAGTTTCAGAGTAGGGCTTGATCCTGTAGAGCCTCCATAAAAACTCCATAATTTAATGATAGGATCATATGTTCCAAAATAGACAGATCCACCAGTTGTTGCCCAGCCAACCACACCGTCTTTATTGTGAATTACAGTCCCACTAGAAGTACTAGTTGCGCCCGTTTTCCATTGATGATCTTCAGTATCATAAGTGCCATAAGCAACAGATGATCCGTTGGTGCCTATTACACATCCATCTTCAATAATATAATTGTTAATGTTCGACATTTGATTGGTAATAATTCCTAATGAAGGATCGTTTACCGAAAGTTGTAAAGTTGACCCAACTAATTGCGCATTAATTACCAAGCCATATCCGAAATTGTTAAATTGAGCTTGAAGTAATGCAGGAAGAAATATCAATAGAAATAGTAATCGTTTTTTCATTAGTCGATTTTGGTAAAATAAAGATAGGAATTTTTACTTTCTCATCGATGTTTTAAAATTATCTTTGCAAAATGATGCAGGATCCGCGACATTTATCGATACTCAATTTCACTTACGATCTTCCCGATCATCGTATCGCTGCAGTACCACTTGAATGCCGATCCGATTCTAAGTTATTGATTTTTAAGGAGGAAAATGTTTCTTCAAGCTTGTTCAATGACTTGAGTAATTATTTGCCTGCGAATTCGATGTTAGTTTTTAATAATACGAAAGTAATTTTAGCTCGTCTAATTTTTATTCGTTCAACCGGAGCTCGCATTGAGTGCTTTTGCTTGGAACCGGAGGCCGGAATTACCCCTGAAATTGCATTTAGGAGTCATGGTTCTTGCCGCTGGTGGGCCATGATTGGTAATGCCAAGAAATGGAAGGCCGGTGAAATTATTGAAAACCGATTTTCTTTAAATGGTACGGAAATTGTCCTTACCGCTAAGAGACTTGAAGTGAAAGGTCAGGAGTCGTTGGTAGAATTTCATTGGACTCCGACCGATTTTGCATTTAGTGAAATATTAGAGGGGACAGGTATATTGCCGCTACCTCCGTATATGAATCGTGAGGCAAGTAGCGATGAGTTGATTCGTTATAACACTGTTTATGCAAAGCATGATGGATCTGTTGCTGCACCAACTGCTGGTCTTCATTTTACTGATGAAATATTGTCTGAATTGCAAAGTAAAAATGTAGATCTGGCATATCTGACGTTGCACGTAGGTGCCGGAACATTCAAGCCTGTAAAGTCGGATACAATGGCCGAGCATGATATGCATGCCGAAAGATTGATTTTTACCGATGATTTTATTGATCGCTTAATTGCTCAAAAAGAATCGGGAAAGGTAATTCCTGTTGGTACTACAGCCACTCGTTCTTTAGAGAGTTTGTATTGGTGGGGAGTGAAAATTTTAAATGGAACAGCCATTGGAAATGATGTCGATATTCATCAATGGGAACCGTACGATTACGACTCATCGCAACTTCCCTCGACTATTGATGCTTTAACAGCGGTAAAAAAAAGACTTAAAGAAAGCGGTGCGAATGAGCTTACGGGATTTACACGTATCATTATTGCACCCGGTTATCAGTTTCACGTGATAGATGCATTAATAACAAACTTTCATCAACCTCAAAGTACTTTGTTACTCTTAGTTTCAGCTTTAGTAGGTGATGCTTGGAAAGATATATACCAATATGCAATGGATAACGATTTTCGTTTTTTAAGTTATGGCGATAGCTCGTTGTTATTTCCTGCGAAAAAATAATATTAACATTCAGGTACGTTAACCGAAATGTTCGTAGCCAGTCCACCTTCTGATGTTTCTTTGTATTTCGAGTTCATGTCTTTTGCTGTTTCCCACATGCTCTTAATTACATCTTCTAAACTTACTCTGGCAGATAAAGGATCACTTTCGATAGATATGTTCGCAGCGGTAATCGCTTTAATTGCACCCATGCTGTTTCGTTCAATACAAGGTATCTGAACTAATCCTCCAATAGGATCACACGTCAACCCTAAATGATGTTCCATCGCAATTTCAGCAGCCATCAATACTTGTCCCGGTGATCCTCCCATACATTCCACTAATCCTGCAGCTGCCATGGCACTGCTGACACCAATCTCTGCTTGACAACCACCCATCGCTGCACTGATAGTTGCATTCTTTTTGAATAGTGTTCCTATTTCTCCTGCAGTGAGAATAAAGCGAATTACTTTTTCTTCATCAAAATCTTTTAAGAAACAGTAAGCATACATTAGTACCGCTGGAATAACTCCGGCAGCTCCATTTGTTGGTGCAGTAATAATTCTTCCGAAGGATGCATTCTCTTCATTAACTGCTAACGCAAAACAACTAATCCACTTGTTTACTAAAGTAAAATCGTGACTTTCATTTCTTATAGCGGAAATCCAACTTTCTTTATCTTCAAAAATCCTTCCACCAATTAATTTACTGTTGATTTCAGCAGCACGACGTTTCACTTGCAATCCACCGGGGAGTATGCCATTTTTATGTGTTCCTCTCCAGATACAGTCTTTAATCTCTTCCCAGATTCGTAAAGCTTCATGCTTGATTTCAACCTTTGGACGCCACGCTTCTTCGTTGATGTAAACTAAATCAGATACACTTAATTTTAATTGCTCGCAGTATTCTGTTATACTTCCCGGAACATGACAAGGGTAGGGCGTCGATATAGCGTGTTTGTTGATCGTGTTGTTTTCATCAGTTGCAACAAATCCGCCGCCTACCGAATAGTAGTTTCTTTCAAGCTTAGAACCATCTTTTAAATAAGCTTCGAATACCATTGTATTTGGATGTTGAGGCATGCTGATATCTTTATGAAATAGTAATTCTGTTTCATAATCGAATGCTAATGGTCTTTTACCTCCGAGTAAAATGTTTTTTTTAGCAACTATCTTGTCAAATCGCTCTCCAATTGTGTTGGTGTCGATTGTGGTGAAGTTTAAACCGCTTAATCCCATCAATAACGCAACATCTGTTCCGTGACCTTTGCCTGTTTTTGCTAAGGATCCGTAGAGATGAATTTTAATTGATTCGACTTGTTCTATATTCGATAAATGATCGATTCTCTTTAAAAACATTTCAGCAGCGATCCAAGGACCCATTGTGTGGGAGCTCGAAGGACCAATGCCTATTTTTATCATCTCGAAAACGCTGATGCTTTCCATTATTCGCAATTGTTTGGGAAGGTAAATTTAGTGTTTGTTGACTAACCAAACCTTGTATTTGCCGAATAAATTATTGCTTACTTTTCAATAGGTTAGACGCCATCTTTTCAGCGATGATTCCCCCTATAATCAACTGCCCGGCATGATAAATCATTATCGGCAAGAGGTAAATACCCACATAGGGACTTCCCGAAAACAGTACTTTCGACATCGTAGTGCCATGAACTAACGATTTTTTCGATCCGCAAAATAGTGCTGTCTTGAAATCTTTTTCTTCAAATCTTAAATATTTACTTGCAAGCTTAATCATTCCCATGGTAGTGAAAAACAATAATAATGTAACCGCACCTAAGATGATTATTGAAGAAGATTGAATCGAAGTGAATAAATGCTGGTGAAATGATTCTGCAAATGATTGATAGATAATCAGCACTATTATCGTTTGATCAAAAAGTTTTAATCGCGATTTATTTGCATTGTAATAATCTTTTAGTCTTTTATGTAATACCATTCCGACAATTAAAGGTGCTATTACTTGCATCACCAGTTTGACAATGACATCAGTTAGTTCAATGCTTTCTCCGGGTGACGAATGCAAATAAATACTCATTATTAGCGGCGTAATAAATACACCCGCTAGACTTGATACCGCTGCATTGAAAATTGCCGATGCGATATTTCCTCCGGAGATGGATACCATTACTACCGATGATGATACGGTAGAGGGTAAACTGGCAAGGAAGATAATTCCTGTTTTTAATACCGGATCAAAATCAGATGGTAATATGTAGGTAATTGCTAATGCAGTTAATGGGAAAAAGATGAAAGTAGATCCGTGAATTAACGTATGCAGACGGTAGTTTTTTAAATCACTTCGTAATACATTTCGATCTAATCCAATACCATACAAAAAGAATATAACCGACACCCCGATGTTGGTTATATTCTTTACGTTGTTTGTGATTATTTCAATGTTTGGTGGTTGATAAATATAGGCAAGTATAACAGCAGCAAAAATGCTGATTATAAATCCGTTTATACCTGCTTTTTTTAATGTATCAAACAACATTTCTATCGCTTGCTATAGTTTGTTTTCTTTTTGTGTCGGAAGTCTTTTTTCGTGTTTTCTTTTGGCTCTGCTTTTTTATCTTTCTGAGTTAAAGAATTTGCACTATTCATGAACTTTATTTTCTTGCCTATGAGTTTTTCAATGTCTTTTAAACATCCTAATTCTTCATAGTCGCAAAAGCTGATGGCAGATCCGGTAGCTCCGGCGCGTCCTGTTCGGCCTATTCTGTGGACATACGTCTCAGGAACGTTTGGTAAGTCAAAATTAATTACATGACTTAAATTTTCAATGTCGATTCCTCTGGCTGCGATATCCGTCGCCACTAAAACTCTCGCTTCTCCAGCTTTGAATTTGCTTAAAGCATTCTGACGTTGATTTTGTGATTTATCACCGTGTATCGCTTCCGATTTAATTCCTGCTTTATTCAGATGCTTCGATACTCTATCAGCACCATGTTTGGTGCGTGTAAATATGATAGCCGATTGAATATGTGATTCACTGAGTAAAGTAGTTAGAAAATTGCGCTTTTCTTCTTTGTCAACGTAGTATAATTGTTGATCGATTGCTTGTACAGTACTCGATACAGGCGTCACTTCAACATATTTAGGATGTTGTAATATATTCTTTGCTAAGTCAGCAATTTCCATTGGCATCGTAGCAGAGAAGAATAATGTTTGTCGCTTGTTTGGTAACTTAGTAACAACTCTTCTTACGTCGTTAATAAAGCCCATGTCTAACATTCTGTCTGCTTCATCTAATACGAAGTATTCAATATGTTTTAAACTTACATGTCCTTGTTGCATAAGGTCAAGTAATCGTCCCGGTGTAGCTATTAAAATTTCAATACCGTTGTCGAGTGATTTTGTTTGCGGATGTTGAGAAACTCCTCCGTAGATTACTAGATGTTTAATTGGTAAATGTCGACCGTAAGCTGCAAAACTTTCACCTATCTGAATGGCTAATTCACGAGTAGGTGTTAGAATTAAACACTGAATATGATGTGCAGGTTTTTTATTGTAGATAAGTTGTAAAAGTGGGATTGCAAATGCAGCCGTTTTTCCGGTTCCTGTTTGAGCACAGCCTAATAAATCGTCATGCTGTAAGATTACAGGAATAGCTTTTTCTTGTATTGGTGTTGGTTCTGTATATCCTTCTTCGCTTAAGGCTTTAAGGATAGGTGTTATAATATTTAGATCTTGGAATTTCATAGAATGTTTGCACGCATTTTTATCGCTGTGAATTTAAGATGGATAATAGGTAATAAAGAATGGCTACAATTGTCATTGTTTTAAGCCATAATTTGCTTTGATATGTTTTGAAAGTAAATAGAAAACTTCCTGTAAGTAACCCTAGTACTATAAATAGGGCAAGAAGATATTCGTTTGTTGTATTTGGTGGATAGTACGTTTTGCCGTTGCTGAGTGTGTAGCTTTTTAAGAAATGGAATAGGGGTGTTTCGTGAATGATAATCGGCATTCCTTCACTTAATGTTAGATCGTGCTTTTCTGAAGCTCCTTCAAAGGTTCGCGTTTCGGTTTTTATTAAGATGTAATTTTGTTGTTCTGTATCAAGTATTACTCCGTGTTGAATGGTTTCGGGGATTAAATTGCCCGTCATTCTATCGTCAGCAATGATAAGCAGACAAAAACAGATCATGATGCTTGCCGCTTTACGTCCCCAGAAGATTTTGTGTATCGACAGCCTTTCGTATGCTTTTAGATGCTGCTGCCATTCTTGATATTTTTTAAGTGATTGTTGCCGTGCTTTTTCTCTGATTTCTTCTTCGTAAGTTTTCGTTGTGCTGAAAACAAAAGTTCTTCCTTCTTTTAAATCAATCAGCCGCTCATAGGCTTCTGTATATAGCCTGAATTTTTCAGCTGCCTCAGGTGCTTTGTTCCGATCAGGATGAAATAATTTGGCTTTTTCACGGTAAGCCTTCTTTATTTCTCTGATTCCGGCAGAAGGATCGATCTCCAATAAATCAAAATCGGCTTGCATAAAGGTTTCCAAAGATAACGATAATTGAGCTAATTAACGGTAGGAAGTTAGCGGTTATTTGATACTTTTGTGCTTCTGATCCCCGAAAATATGGTTATCTTCTCGTATTTACTCTATTATTTGGTAATTATACCTATTTCTTTGCTGCCTTTTCCTATTCTTTACTTGTTTGCTGATATCTTGTTTTTGCTGTTTTATTACGTAATTGGGTATCGTAAGGAGGTCGTTCTAAGGAACATTAAAAAGTCTTTCCCTCATTTATCCGATAAGGAACATCATGTTTTAATGAAGAAGTTTTATATTCATTTATGTGATGTTATCGTAGAAACTTTTAAATCATTTACAATTTCGAAAGAGCAAATCAGTAAACGTATGGTTTTGCAAAATCCTGAGTTGTTGGAGTCGTATTATAAGCAGGGAAAAAGTTTAATTCTTGCCGGTGGCCATTATAATAATTGGGAATGGATTGCTACCGGTATCGATCAGCAAATCAGTCATAAGTCTATCGCGATTTATAAAACTTTGTCGAATAAGTTTTTTGATGAAAAGATGCGTTCTACTCGAGGGAAATTCGGACTCGATATGATTAGCACAAAACGTGTTGCCGAGGTGTTTAAGGATAATAAGGATGCTTTAACAGCAACTATCTTTGCCATCGATCAGAGTCCTTCAAATCCTCGTAAATGTTATTGGATGAATTTCTTGAATCAAGAAACAGCTTGTCTTTACGGAACCGAAAAATATGCTCTTGAATATAATTTTCCTGTGCTGTTCGGTACTGTAACTAAAGTGAAAAGAGGCTATTATACTTTCGAGTTTAGAGTGGTTTCCGAAAACCCTTCTAATACAGAGAAAGGGTTTATTACAAAACAAACCAATCTGGAGTTGGAGAAGGAAATATTGAAGGCTCCGGAGTACTGGTTGTGGACGCATAAGCGTTGGAAACATCCTCGTCCTTCTGATATTCCTATGGAAACGGTGATTTAGTAGTTTGGGTTTAATTCTTATTTGTATTTACTATTGATCCTTCCTTAGTTTAATTTATTTCATGCTCTATTTTAAAACGTTTAATCATACTTCTTCTTCCGATTGGGTCGTGTTTGTTCATGGTGCCGGTGGTAGTTCCGCAATCTGGCATAAGCAAATACGGGCATTTAAAGAGCGTTTTAATGTGTTAATGGTAGATCTTCGCGGACATGGAAAATCCAAGGCTAAAGGCCCTCTGAAAGAGAATCAATATACTTTTGAAAGGGTTAGTAAGGATGTGCTTGAAGTGCTCGATCATTTGAAAATTAAACAAGCGCATTTTGTTGGGATTTCACTCGGTACTATTATTATCCGCATCATCGGAGAAATGGAGCCACAGCGTATTAAATCTCTGATCATGGGAGGTGCGATTACTCGCCTTAATTTGCGTTCTCAGTTTTTTGTTCAGATGGGAAATGCTTTGAAAAGATTTGTTCCATATATCTGGTTGTATAGTTTCTTTGCATGGATCATCATGCCTCGTAAACGTCATGCCGATTCGCGTCGTTTCTTTATCAACGAGGCAAAGAATTTATATCAAAAGGAGTTTCTTCGTTGGTTTAAGTTAACGGCGGAGTTGAATCCATTGCTGCGCTTCTTTCGTGAGAAGGAAACAGGACTTCCTATCTTATACATTATGGGTTCGGAGGATTATATGTTTCTCGCTCCGGTAAAAAATATGGTGGCGGTGCACAAGAATTCTTTCTTGTCAGTTATTGATAACTGCGGACATGTTGTGAACATGGATCAACCTGAAGTTTTCAATAGAATCGCAATCGATTTTATTGAGCAGGTTTAATCGGCTTTTTAGTAATCTCTTGTCGGATAGCAGCACCTGCAAAAACACTTTTGTTAAAAGCACTCAGCACTCTTATCTCTTCAGCAATCGAAGTTTCTTCGGCAAGGAATTTAAATGGTAAAGCATCCGGTAGTTTTTGAAATAAGTCAGTAAATACTTTATGCGCCGGCTCCTTTTTTTCTCTCAATACGCGTAAAAACACTCTGTCGTAAAAATGAAATCTCGACGGCTTTAGGTGATTGATTTTATCGAATGATTGATTGTTTAGAATGCAATTCACTATTGCCACACATTGCTTCTGAATAAATTGAAAAGTATATCCTGTCGATGCTTTCGTAGCTCCTCCGATGGTTCCAATATTTATAATCTTGCTTCCATTGTAAGAAGGAAATGGCTGATCGGTCATCGGAATAATGCCAATCTCTTTTTCGGTAATGCTATACGTTAGTTGCGGATGTTTTCGTTCAATATAGGCTTTGATTTCTCTCTCGTATTCTTCGTCTTTTAATAACGTTTCTGAGAACAAAGTGAATTCAATAAGTGCTTTCCTTTTTGTTAATGGTAATTCGTACATAAATCGACATTCATTGTGTTGATCTATGGTGAAGTCCATTAGTGTGGCTGTCGTGCTGTCGAAAATATCTTTTTCAGTTTCAATATACCAACCTTTAAAATGTTGTAATAGTTGGTGATAGTTTGAACTTTTTTCGGTTAATGAAATGGCACTGTTGAAAATCAAATCTGCATTGTAAACTCCCTCTGTTGTTTTTACTTTTCCTTCTGTTGTTATTTCTTGAATAGCTTCGTTTACTATCGTAATATTTTTACTTGCCTTGATTTTATGGAAACAGTAAGCGTAAAAATCAATTCCCCGAATCATTTTGTAGCGATAGGGGAGAAGTGATAGTTTTTTACTGAATTTAGGCGCGTATACCGATACGTGATCCCATTGCTGAATTACGCATTCTTCAAAAAGTCCCTTTCCGGTTTCCCAAAAACACCAAGTACGATCGTTTTCTTTTTTACTTGATTTATCTATAACTAGAATTTGCTTATCATTATTGATGCCTGCATCTATAAAGTGCATCACGAGACTTAATCCCGCGGCTCCTGCTCCCGCAACAATAATCTGATAAGTTTCTTCTTTCAAAAATGTAGGTTGTTTGTTTTTAATTAAACAATCAATGAGGAGATTTGTTATTTCCCCTTACCGAATTTTTCGTCGTAAAAGCGAATACTCTCTTCAATGATTTTTAATGCTTCGGTTTTGTTTAAGAAGCTCTCAACTACCACTTCTTTGTTTTCTAAAATCTTGTAGTCTTCGAAAAAGCGTTGCATTTCTATGGTTGTATGAGGAGGTAGTTCGTCAATATCATTTATATGACTAACCGAAATGTCGTTTAAGGCTACGGCAATAATTTTATCGTCAGCTTCTCCTTGATCGACCATGCGCATTACACCGATAACTTTCGCTTCTATTAAACAGAGAGGAGGTAATTCTATCGACGTAATGACTAAAATATCTAAGGGGTCTTTGTCGTCGCAATAGGTTTGAGGAATGAATCCGTAGTTAGCGGGATAATGAACCGATGAAAACAGTACTCGGTCGAGTTTGATTAGTCCGCTTCCTTTGTCGATTTCAAATTTGCCTTTACTTCCTTTAGGGATTTCAATAATCGCATTTACTATTTCCGGCGATTTTTCTCCGTAGTTGATGTCGTGCCAAGGATTCATTGTCGTGATTTTTTGTAAAGTTATTTCTTTTTCCTTCTTATTTGAATAGAGAAGAAATTTCAATAAAAAAGCCCTCTCGCTGCTGCTTAAGGGCTTTTGTTTTATGCATTTATTAATGCCGGATACATCGATGCTCTAAGCGTTTTGATGTTTTCGTCGGCAAGGTATTCATCGTAGGTCATTCGTTTGTCGATAACGCCCGATGGTGTGATTTCAATGATTCTGTTTGCAACCGTTTCTACAAAGGCGTGGTCATGTGAGGTGAATAATGCCACATGTTTCCAATCTTTTAGTGCGTCGTTGAAGGCTGTGATAGATTCGAGGTCTAAGTGATTTGTAGGCTCATCTAATACCAAGCAATTCGCATTCGTAAGCATCATTCTTGATATCATACAACGAACTTTCTCACCTCCTGAAAGTACATTCGATTTCTTAAGTACTTCCTCTCCTGAGAATAACATCTTACCTAAGAAACCACGGACATAAGTTTCGGTTTTGTCTTGTGAGAATTGACGTAGCCAATCAACTAAATTGTATTCTCCTGTGAAGAATTTAGAGTTTTCATTAGGTAGGAATGACTTGGTAATCGTACTTCCCCAATTGAATTCTCCTCCGTCAGCTTGATCTTCATTCATTAAAATATTGAAGAAGGCCGTCACTGCCATTGGTTCTCTTGAAAGGAATGCTACTTTATCGCCTTTGGTTAGTGTAAAGGTGATGTCTGAAAATAATTGCATTCCGTCAGCAGTTGCTTTCGATAACTTTTCTACATGTAGAATCTGGTCACCACAGTCGCGTTCCGCTTTGAAAATAATACCGGGATATTTCCTGTTAGATGGCTGAATTTCATCAACCACTAATTTGTCGAGTAATTTTTTACGACTAGTTGCTTGACGCGATTTCGATGCGTTGGCGCTGAATCGCTCAATGAAGTCTTGTAATTCTTTTCGCTTGTCTTCTACTTTCTTGTTCTGATCACTACGTTGACGTAATGCTAATTGACTCGATTCGTACCAGAAGTTATAGTTACCGGTGTAAAGTTGAATTTTCGCAAAGTCGATGTCGGCAATATGCGTACATACAGCGTCTAAGAAGTGACGATCATGGGATACAACAATAACAGTGTTTTGAAAGTCAGCTAAGAAGTCTTCTAACCAAGTGATTGTCTCAACGTCAAGGTCGTTGGTAGGCTCATCCAATAAAAGGATATCGGGATTACCGAATAATGCTTGCGCTAAAAGGACCCTTACTTTTTCTTTACCGTTTAATTCACTCATTAACTTCGAGTGAAGATCTTCTTTTACTCCTAATTCGCTCAATAGATTGGCTGCGTTGCTTTCCGCATCCCATCCATCCATCTCAGCAAATAAGTTCTCTAATTCTGCTGCACGAGCTCCGTCAGCATCGTTAAAATCGGGCTTTGCATAAATTGCGTCTTTCTCAGATAAAATATCCCATAATTTACGGTTGCCCATAATTACGGTTTGCAAAACTTGACAATCATCGAAAGCAAAGTGATTCTGACTCAAAACACTCATCCTTTCGTTAGGTCCCATCGAAACTTGTCCGGTCGTTGGGTCGATTTCTCCCGATAGGATTTTCAAGAAAGTAGATTTGCCGGCACCATTAGCACCAATAATTCCATAGCAATTCCCCGAGGTGAACTTCAAATTCACTTCTTCAAATAATACCCGTTTTCCGTATCGTAACGATAAATTTGTAACCTGCAACATGATCCTTTCTTTTGAGGGCTGCAAAGATACGGCTAATTTGTCTGAAAAACTAATGAAAATTACGTGGTACTATGGGGTGTTTTTTTCAGGAAAATGACAGATTTGGTGTGTTAGGATCCATTTTGAGGTTTAGGTTATTATAGTATTTGGTGTTTTGATATTTATTTTTATCTTTATTAAATAATTAGCTATGTTTGTTAACCAACCAATTTTAACACTTCATTAAAATGATGAATTTTTTCAGAATTCTATTTGCGATGTTCGCACTTGTTTTACTCACCTTCAACGCATGCAAAAAGGATGAAGACTCAGATTCGAATAGTACAAATACTTCCGGTAGTTTATTTGGTAGTGAAATATCAGTAACTGTAAAAGGAAGAGTGTGTGATGCGAATGGAACAGCCATTTCAGGAGCATTAGTGAAGAGTGGTAATGTTAATTCAACCACCGATGTTAATGGTGTTTTTATTTTGAATAACATTTCTGCGAATCAAAAACTGGGATGCGTCACTGTAGAGAAAGCCGGATACTTCAAAGGTGTTCGTAGTTTTGTACCTAAATCAGGAGGAAATGAATTGCAAATTCGTTTGCTTACTAAGACTGTCGATGGCTCAATAAATAGTTCAACTGGAGGGACTGTTACCATACAAAATGGGAGTGTAACGCTACCGCCAAATGGAGTAATGTTAAATAATACGGCTTATACAGGAATTGTTAAAGTAGCCATTAAACACTTCAATCCTTCGAGTGCAAACTTCAATGAGGAAATGCCGGGGAGTTTAGTAGGGGTTACGAATAATACAGTTTCCGGATTGACATCTTACGGTATGTTAGGCGTAGAATTAACTGATAATAATGGCCAGTTATTACAGATTGCCAATGGAAAAACAGCTACCTTAACTTTTAAAGTCCCAACCGGTTTACAAGCTAGCGCACCTTCCAGCATCGATTTATGGTCGTTGGATGAAACAAACGGGTATTGGAAAAAGGAGGGTGTTGCCAATTTAGTGAATAACGAATATGTTGGAGAAGTAGGTCATTTTTCATTCTGGAATTGCGATGTGTCATCTAGTTTTATTTATATCAATGGACAAGTTGTTAATAGTCAAACCCAACAACCGATGCAAGGCGCTTTAGTAACTATTACATCTATAATTAATGGAAGTGCCAGTGATTATACAAATGGCAATGGAGAATATAGTGGTTATGTACCTAATGGAGTTAGTTTATCAATTACAGTTAGTGTGAATTGCTCAGGA
>JAKPPP010000165.1 GCA_029547265.1 Bacteroidota bacterium | reverse complement strand
CAAGGATCTTTACATCCGAATATCGCTCCTTACGGTGAGGTGTTCGCTACTTCTGATCATCATAATGTTTTGTTGGCAGTAGGAACCGATGTTCAATTTTCATCATTGTGCAAAGTGTTAAATCTTTCACCTATTACCGACAATTATGATTTCTCTACGAACGATCGTCGATTAGTATCTCGTAATCACTTAAGTGATGTACTGCAATTAGCAATTTGTAAAATATCTTGCAATGATTTTTTATCTGCATGTGAAATTCATAAAATACCTGTTGGTAAGATCAATCGCATTGATGAGGTGTTTCAATATCCTTCTGCACAAAAAATGATTTTAGAACAATCCGAAGCCGATAATACAATTAGTAAAAGAGTTGCTACGGTTGCTTTCGATATAAATTTTAATTCTCCTGAATAATGAAAGTTACTCAACCACAAACTCCCGCCGAATGGGATGCTTATTATGATTTACGTTGGAGAGTTTTACGCGCTCCTTGGAATCAGCCTAAAGGCTCTGAGAAAGATGATATGGAATCATCATGCTATCATTGTATGGTAGTTGATAATGATGGTGAAGTGGCAGGGGCAGGACGATTACAAATGAATAGTCCCGAGTTAGCCCAAATCCGTTATATGGCTGTCGATTTGAATCTGCATGGCAAAGGAATAGGTAAAAAGATTATGAATGCCTTAGAAGAAGAGGCTAGGAGGAAAGGGGCTAAAAGTGTTTTTCTTCAAGCACGTGAATTAGCCGTGCCATTTTATCTTTCTTGCGGATATGAAATCATTGAGAAAACTTTCTTACTCTATGATACTATTCAACATTATAGTATGAAGAAGAATCTATAATTGTTTCGTTTATATTTATTCAAAAGCTAATTTTGTAGGATGCGTATCGATATCATTACTGTTCACCCACCTTTGCTCGAAAGTCCTTTTAGTCACTCTATATTAAAGCGTGCTAAAGAAAAGGGATTGGCGGAAGTTAATTTGATCAACCTTCGTGATTATGCCATAAATAAGCATAAAAATGTCGATGATTATGCCTTTGGTGGTGGCGCAGGAATGGTAATGATGGTTGAACCTATTGCGCTTTGCATCGAAGACTTAAAGTCGAAACGCGATTATGATGAGGTGATTTATATGAGTCCCGATGGAGAGTTGTTCGATCAACCTATGGCGAATAAATTATCGCTAACAAAAAATTTAATAATTCTCTGCGGACATTATAAAGGAGTTGATGAGCGTGTTCGTGAACATTTTATCACGAAGGAAATCAGCATCGGTAATTATGTGCTTTCAGGTGGTGAGTTGGCGGCAGCTGTTGTGTCGGATGCCATCATTCGATTATTGCCCGGTGTTCTAAATGATGAAACTTCAGCACTGTCGGATTCTTTCCAAGATAATATGGTTGCTCCTCCGGTATATTCGCGTCCCGCAGAATTTAGAGGATGGAAAATTCCTGATGTATTGCTTTCAGGTCATGAAGCAAACATCAATCAATGGCGATACGATCAATCGTTGAAACGAACTAAAGAAAGAAGACCGGGATTATTACGCGATGGCGAATAATTAAATTACGCTGCTTCTTCGGGAGTAATTTTTCTAATTTTATGCAAACGTTCTCTCGACTTCGCTTTTTTATTGCGAGTGGTATAAAAGAAGAAAGTTAAAAGCATAAGAAAATATCCTGCAAATAGAGCGGTGTAAAGATGGTTCCATTCTGTGAGGATCTCAGATATCATAATGTTCAGAGAAAGTGAGCAAGCTGCCAATGCTAAAAACACTAAGGCTACTTGTCGGTCGCTTAATCCTAAATAAGCTAAACTGTGAGTGGTATGATCTTTTCCTCCCACAAATGGCGATTGCCCTTTCGATAGTCTATTTACAACAACAATTGTTGTATCGAGGATAGGAAGAATAAAAGTCATTAATGTTATACAGAATAATTTTCCTGTTGCAGGAGTTAAACTTGCATAAGGATCATTCCAAAAATAGATGATTCCCATTGCTGCCAGGAATACTCCTAAAAACTGACTACCGGTATCACCCATATACATTTTTGAAGGATGCCAGTTGAAACGTAAGAAAGCAATTACTGACGACAATACACCTATTAAAACCAATAGATGCATATTGTTAAAGTCAGAATGACTAAAGATTCTGTAAATCGTATTTGCAATTATTCCAATAGTAACAATGCTTGTTATTCCATCCATATTATCAAGCATATTTACCGAATTCATAATTCCCACAACCCAAAATAATGTGAAAGCATAATTTAAAGGTTGATAAGGAAAGATTTTAATGTAAATGCCTGAAGCAATTAAAATTAACCCGGAAAGAAATTGTATTCCAAATTTTAATAATGGTCGAGTATCATATGCATCATCAGCTAATCCGATTATAAAACCTGCCGCGCATGAAAGTAACAAACCTACAAATCCCATTTGATAGATTTGCTGTGTAGGCTCGAATAGGATAGAGTAGCTGGCAACCGACAATAAAAACATAATGTAGAAAGTAATTCCTCCTACTGCCGGTTTTGATGTAGCTCCCCAACGTATAATAGTTCCGTCGGTGTGATTTCTAATTCCAAGTGTTTTGAAAAAGCGAAGGAATAAGGCATTTACCATCAACGAGAATACGAACAATACCAGAAAATATCCGGTACAGACCATATAAATTTTATTGGTAAATAAATCCATACTTTTACTTTTTTAATAACTAAACAAACTTCGACACGAAAGATTTAAAAGAATTAAGAATTAAATCTTTTTCCGATACAAGCGGATTTTCAATGCCCCAATTGATATTTAAATCAGGATCATTCCAAATAATTCCATCTTCTGCCTCCTTATTATACACGTTAGTGCACTTATACATGAAGATAGTTTCATCGACAAGCGATAAAAATCCGTGAGCAAATCCCGGAGGTATCCATAATTGCATTTTATTCTCTTCAGTTAATTCAACTGCGATATGCTTTCCGTAGGTCGCTGAATTTTTGCGAATATCAACTGCAATATCGATTACTTTCCCTTTTACTACTCGAACTAATTTGCCCTGATCAAATGGTGGGTTTTGGAAATGTAATCCTCTTAACACTCCGGCCGAAGATTTCGATTCATTATCTTGAACAAAAGAAAGGGGAATTCCGGCTTGCTTGTATTTCTCGCTGTGAAACGATTCGAAGAAGTATCCTCTTTCATCACCGAAAACTCTTGGCTCAATTAGTAAAGGTCCTTCAATTTCAAACTTGGTAATATTCATAATCAGGCTTCTCTTCTGGAGATGAAGTGTCTTACTTTATCAATAAATGTCTTAGGTTGGTCGTCTTCTTCATAGTATCCGTATCCGTAACTATATCCGTAGCCATAACCATATCCGTAACTATATCCATATCCGTAACCATATTTCAATCTCGACATTTCAACACCATTCAAGATTACTGATAAGTTTTTTACTTTGTTTTCTGTCATCAACTTGTTAAGCTGCGCAATAAACATTTTTTTCGAATAGTTTGCACGCAGGATATAAAGAGGATAATCTGCTAACTGTAAAATCGGAATACCATCACTTACAATTCCCACCGGAGGTAAATCGGCAATGATAATATCATATTTCCCTTTTAAGTATTCCAATAAATCGCTCATGCGTTGGTTGATAATCAACTCGGCAGGATTTGGTGGAATAGGACCTGCAGTAATGAAATCGAGGTTAGCAAGTGAACTATGGGTAATACAATTATCGGCAACATCTTTACCGATTAACAATGTACTCATCCCTCTGTCATTTTCAACGCCAAATCCAAGGTGGATCTTTGGCTTACGCATGTCCAAATCCAGAATAACTACTCGCTTTCCTGAGAAGGCAATTACTCCGGCAAGGTTGATTGCATTAAAGGTTTTTCCTTCTCCGGAGATCGTTGAGGTTACAGCAATAATCTTGGGAGTATCTTCATTCGAAATGAATTGAAGATTTGTTCTGATTGAACGGAACGATTCAGAGATTACTGATTTTGGATTTTTATCGACGAGTAATTGTGATACAGGAATTTCTCGTTTGTATTTTGGTACAATTCCTAATAAGGCAGCTTCTGTATATTGTCCGATTTCTTCTAATGCGTTAATCTCATTGTACAGTAAATAACGCGTGATGATTAAAATGAAACTCGCAATAAATCCTAACATTAAACAAACACTAATGATTAATGCGCGGTTTGGAGAAACAGGAGGGGTGTTAAATACTCCTTCTTGTAATACAATATGCTTTGGTACATATCCCGCTCTGGTAATTGAAAATTCTGCTTTCTTTTCAAGTAATAGCGAGTAGAACTTTTCATTGATATTGAATAGTCGAACTAATCGTCCGTATTCAGCTTGCTGCGCAGGAATCAATCCGAATTTACTGTCGGATTCTTTTAGTAAATTTTCGATTTGCTTTTTCTGATTTCTTAGCGTATTACCTTCGTTGGTGATGGTTTCTCTAAGAACATCTTTTTGCGTTTTGATTCTTACATCTAGCGCTTTTGTGATTTCCGCATTATCAGTTGCTTGTAGCTTTACTTGATCTCGTTCATCTACTAGTTGTTGAAGTCTAGTAAGCTGTGATAAAAACTGATTGTCCTTCGATGTGCCTGCTAAACTTAATATGAATTTGCCAATGTCGTTATTACCTTGAATATCTTTGCTAATAGACTCGTAAATTGCAATTTCTGTATTTGTCTGACGAAGTTTTTGCAATAAATCGTCTTGTTGAGCTGTAACTGTTGAAATTGCTTGCTCAGGCGATATTATTCTATTGGTTCTCTTGAATAATTCAAGAGAAGTTTCGGATGTAACTAATTCCGCATCGATACTTTTAATAGTGTTGTCAATGAAGTCAAGGATTTTATTGGCAACTTCCGAGTTCTTTTCAACGTCGTATTTATTGAACTCATCTGCAACTGAATTTACAATATCTGCTGCTTTTACAGAATTTTTATCCTTTAACTTAATCTGAATTGTTTGAGCATCTAGGTTTAATACGCCAATTGAAATTTCTTTAATAACAGAATTGGCTAAAAAGTCAGAGTTGTTTATGGTAAAGAAAAAAACATCCTTGCTTAATTCTTTTTGTAAAGCATCAATTTCGTTAAATCGTTCTGCAACAACTTTTATATTTGCTTCAGGCAAGTTAATCCACTTTCCGGAGTAGAAAGTATTCGAGAATTTTTTACCTGTTTTAGGTGTTGTATAGCTAATAATTACTTTATTGGCGTTTTTGAAGTCAACTAGGATAGGTACCCCGAGAATAGATGAGTCTTTTACGTTGAATTCTACTGAAAATGGCGATGATTTATAAAGCTCATTTACTAAAACCGCCCCTTTCGAGAAGTAAGAAATTTTTAATGGTAATTTCTCGATTGCACGCTTAATAATGATTTTCGATTTTATCAACTCTATATCACCGGCGATCGCATTGCTATTGTCGTTGTATAGTCTTGTTTTAGCATCTATCCCTAATACATTTTGTGCATTGTCTTCGTTAGCAATTTTTAGTATTACACTCGATTCGTATGTAGGTGCTGTATAGCGTAGTATGATTAGTGCCGAAAAAATAGACACCAACATAAATAGCATAAACCATAGCATGTTTTTCTTAGCTATGGTTACGAATAATTTAAAGTCAAAATCCTCGTTTATAGGGGATATTTTCTTTTTTGCCATATTGTTGGTGTGCCTGACTTAATTAAAATCCGTTAGCAATATTATAGATCAATGCTAAACTGGTAATGATACCAACAATAGGCGTGATTTGTGTAAGAACTTCCTGAGAATATCTAGGAACCGGTTCAACATAAATGATGTCGTTTGCTTGCAAGAGCATATTGCTTTGTTTTACACCTTCAATCGTTGAAAGATTAATTAAAATTACTTTGGGGTTTCTTAAATCTCCCCTAATTAATTTGATTTTCTTAGCTTTTCCTGTATTGGTTATACCTCCTGCTAATGCTAATGCTTCAATTAAGGTAGTATTCTCATTGTCGAGGTTAACAACTCTTCCTGCACCTCCCGTTCCCGGGAATACTAATACTCTACGATTAACAACTTTTAAAAGCACGAAAGGCTTGTTGTAAAACGTTGCATACTGCGTTTCCAGTAATTTCTCTGCTTCTCTCACAGTTAACCCGCTCACTTTGATCTTTCCGATAATCGGAAGTTTCATTAAACCATCAGGCTCAACTAAAAACTGTGAAGCGTAATTGCCGTTTGAGTTTATTGATACTTTGCTCGACACCGATTCTGCCGATGTCGTCATGTCTACTAATTTGAATCCGTCGTTTGTGTAAACACTAAACCCGATGATGTCATTCGGTGCTATTTTATATTCAATATTGCCAATAGTTTGATCTGTGGCATATTCATACCCTTTGGGAACCCTAAACATAACACTGGTGTTGATGTTGCAGGAACTAAAGGCCATGGTAACGACCAACATCATTAGTAAACGTTTCATAATTTGAAAGTATATAGGTAGCTGTATTTATTAATCGACAAAAGTAATTAAAAATTCATCGGGAGGATTGGATTTTACCTATGATTTCAGTAATGTCTTGTAAAGCTCTTTATGATCGTTTACCATACGCATATACCCGAATTTACTGAGGGCAAAGGCCGGTCCGTTTTTACTAAGGTCGTTTCTTAGGATTTCGTTTTCAATGACTTCTAACATATTAGTTAGTAGCATTTCAGGCTCGTTAAGTTTCGAAAGTAATGCAGTTTTATTTTCTATTACGATGTCTCTTATCCCGCCAACTTCAGTGCTTACAATCGCTTTTCCCGCCGCTTGCGCTTCTATTAAACTTACCGGTGTGCCTTCGTTTATTGATGTTAATGCAATGATATCCAATCCCGCTACAGGTACATCAACGTCTTTTATCCAACTCGTAAACGTTAGTAAAGCGCCTTCTTCTTTCTTTTCCGGTGTGTTGAATTTAATGCCCGCAGTAGTTGTCATTTGTTCTACCTCAGCCCTTATCTCCCCGTCTCCTATAATAAAAGCATGTACCTTTTTGTTGGTTTTTTTAACCACTTCCGCAAAGCTATTGATGAATAGTTGATGGTTTTTAATAGGTACCAATCGCCCAATTATTCCAATCGCAATCGTTTCATCATCAAGTTGATAGGCTTTCCTGAAATTTGTTCTTTTTTCAGCTTGTCCAACTGTAAATCGTTCTAAATCAATGCCTAATGGCATTACGAAAGTTCTTTCTGGTTTGTCAATCTTAAATTTGCCCGACAGGTCTTTTTTTTGCTCGTTGCTGATGGCAATAATTCCACTGCTTCTTTTGGCTAAATAGCGCTCGATTTCAAGGAAAATTCTGGTCTTCAACGGACTAAAATATCCTTCAAATACGTGTCCGTGAAAAGTATGAAGTATCACCGGAACATTATTGTTTATCGCCGCTAATCGTCCTAACGTCCCTGCCTTGGCAGCATGTGTTTGTACGATGTCGGGTTTGAATTCTTTTATGATTTTGTCGATCTGATTATATGCCGCTCTGTCGTCTTTGAAGTTGATCTCGCGACGCATATTGTCGATATATACAGGTTCTATACCCATATCTCTAACAATGTATTCCGAACTTTCTTCACTATCGTCTTTCACACCCGCTACTAACATTGTTTCGTAACCTTCTCCTAAGTAAGCAGCTAAATACCCCGCAATGAATGTAGGACCTCCTAAATTTAATCTGTTTATTATTTGTAAAACGCGTGGCATATATATTGTCTCTTAAGATTCGATTGGTGATTTTCTCACCCGAAATCTTGTCCGATTTTCCTGCGAACCTACTTTATTTATGGCATTATTAAAAGGATCAAATTAGCAGATATTCATTTTCAGCTTTCTTTCATCTTGTAACTAGTTGAATAACAGTGTGTTGTAAGCTGTGTGCAAACATCTAATGAATTTCTCTTGATGCAATTACTACATTAATTGCATTCAATTACCTTTGCCACCCTATGTATGCGCTCTTAGTCAAGGAAATCAACAGTTTTTTGAACTCGTTGATTGGTTATATTGTCATTGCGGTATTCCTGCTTACTATCGGTTTGTTTCTGTGGATTTTCCCCGACGGAAACTTCAATATTTTGTCGGCAGGATACGCTAATATCGATCCTCTATTCGTTATTACCCCTTGGGTTTATATGTTACTCGTTCCCGCAGTAACTATGCGTTTGTTTTCAGAGGAGAAGAAAACCGGAACTATCGAGTTGTTGCTAACTCGCCCCTTAACCGAAATGCAAGTGGTCGTGGCGAAATACCTTTCGGGTGTTTTGCTTGTGCTGTTTTCGTTAATACCTACTCTTGTTTATTATGTTACTGTTTATAATATCAGCTTGCCGGCGGGGAATATCGATTCAGGCGCCGTTTGGGGATCTTATATCGGATTGCTTTTCTTAGGCGCTGCTTTCGTAGCAATCGGATTATTCGCTTCTTCATTGGCTGATAATCAGGTGGTAGCGTTTATCGTTGCTTTCTTTTTGTGCTTGCTTTGTTACCGCGGATTTGAGCTGGCTTCTTCATTGCCCGATTCTCATTTCCTCAATAATATCTTATTTAATTTGGGTATTAATGCACATTATTTAAGTATGAGCAGAGGTGTAATTGATACACGCGATGTGGTTTATTTCTTGAGTTTAATTATGGTCTTTTTATTCTCGACTCGTACAGTTCTTGAAAGCAGAAAATGGTAGGTATGGAGAAGAAGGTTAAAAAGTCGAATCTGCGCCGCCAGGCTATCGTCCAGCTCATTATGTTGCTGGGCATTATCGTATTTATGAATGTGATTTCGGGATATATGTTTACTCGTCTCGATCTCACGTCCGACAAACGTTTTACGCTCTCCGATGCCAGTAAAAAACTGGTGAAGAATCTTAAGGATGTCGTTTTTGTGAAGGTGTACCTCGAGGGCGATTTCGCTCCGGGATTTATGCGCCTTCGCAATTCTACTATGGAGATGCTCGATGAGCTTCGCTCTTATTCCGGAGGGAAAATAGAGTATGAGTTTATCGATCCTTCAGCAGCTACCGACGAGAAGGAGCGTAATAAGTTATATGCTCAACTATACCAAAAAGGTATTCAGCCTTCTACACTCGAGGAGAGAACCAATGAAGGTCTTAATAGAAAGTATATTTTCCCCGGTGCTCTCGTAAGTTATAGTAATCAGGAGATCGCTGTTCAGCTGTTGAAAGATCAGCTGGGTGCCGCTCCCGAGGTGATGCTCAATAATTCTGTGCAAAATCTCGAGTACGAAATTTGTAATGCTATCCGAAAGGTAACTAATCCTATGCGTCCGCTAGTTGGATTTGTTAACGGTCACGGTGAGCTTTCTGAGGAGCAAACAGGTGATATTATTCGTACCCTGCAGTCGTCGTACGACGTGAAAAGAGTGAAAATCGATAGTACTATCGGAATATTGAATGAGTTCAAAGCTATCATCATAGCTAAACCGGATTCCGCTATTCCTAATAAGGATAAGTTTATCATCGATCAGTTTATCATGAAGGGCGGAAAAGTTATCTGGCTCATCGATCCGATGCAGGTAACAATGGATAGCTTGGCGAAAACAGGGAATACCATGGCGCTGGCCCGCGATCTGAATATCGACGATATGCTCTTCCGCTACGGAGTGCGCGTGAATTACGATCTCGCTCAGGATATGATGTGTTCTATGATTCCTGTGGTGACCGGCTTCCTCGGAAATCAACCTAAACAGGAGCTTAAACCTTGGTATTTCTTCCCGGTTATGACTCCCGTTTCTACGCATCCTATCGTGAATAATTTGAATGCTATCAAGGGTGAATTTACCAGCAGTATCGATTTGGTGGATGCTCCGGGAACTAAACAAACTGTGCTTTTATCTACTTCTCAATACAGCAAATTGTCGTCGGCGCCTGTCAGAGTAAGTCTGGGTATCATGGAGTTTAAACCTGATCCGAAAATGTTCCCCGTTAGCAATATCCCAGTGGCGGTGTTGTTGGAAGGGACTTTCACCTCAGCGTTTAAAAACCGTATCCTCTCTCAAGAGATGTTAAATAGTAAAGAGTTGGGCTACCGCGATTCAAGCGTGAATAATCAAATGATCGTGATTAGCGATGGTGATATTATTCGTAACGATGTTTCGAAGGGTAATCCTATGCCGCTGGGCTACGATAAGTTTACGCGTACTACATTCGGGAATAAATCGTTCATACAGAATGCAGTCGATTATTTATGCGATGATTCGGGATTGATGTCGGTGAGAAATAAAGTCATCAAATTACGTCTTATCGATCCTAATATCCTCGAAAAAGATAATCAGTTAATGAAAGTGACGAATGCCGGATTGCCGGTATTGCTGGTGGTGATCTTCGGATTAGTGAAGTCATTTATGAGAAGAAGAAAATACAAGAATTAACGATTGATTTACCATGAAAAATAAGCTTTCAATACTCATTTTTATTTTATTGGCCGGCATCACCGCTTGGTTATATATGAATCGTAAATCGTCGACTATCACAGGCGACTTACGCGATTTTGCGGTTCAAGATACTTCGTCGATCGATAAGATTTTCCTTGCCGACCGCGACGGACGTACCGCGTTGCTGACTCGTGCCGGTATCGATCAATGGATGGTGAATCAGAAATTTCCGGCTCGCCAAGATGCTGTAAATAATCTTCTTGAAACGGTTAAGTTATTGGAAGTGAGGAGTCCCGTAGGGAAAAACCTCTATAATAATACCATGAAGTTGATGGCTGCTCGCTCGGTAAAGATTGAAATTTACCAGAAGAGTAAGTTGGTGAAGACGTATTACGTTGGACATCCTACCATGGATAACCTTGGTACGTTTATGTACCTCGAGCACTCAACGGTGCCTTATATTATGCATATCCCGGGATTCAACGGTTTCCTTTCAACGCGCTATTTTGCCAATGAAAACGAATGGAGAGATCGCATCATTTTCCGCTTCGATCCTCGTACCATTGTTCATATCGACGTAAAAAATACTACGAAAGCAGATCGTAATTTCACGGTAACACGTAATGCCGATTCAACTTTTGCGGTAGCATTTACGCAGCCATTAAAGCAAGTTCCGAATATCGATATCATGAAAATGAGGAAGTATTTGGAAGTGTTTAGTAAAACTAATTTCGAGAGGGTAGAGGCGAACCTGCACACTTCTCAGGCCGATTCAATCATGAAAACAGCTCCGTTTTCGGTGGTATCGGTAACCGACGATCGCAATTACACCAAGACCATCCGCTTGTTCCGTAAGCCGATTACTGCATCTTCGCGAAATCAGGTGGATGAAAATACCGGAAAGCCTTTGCCATTCGATATGGACCGCTTTTATACCCGTATTGATGGCGATGAGGCATGGTATATCTGTCAGTATTTCCACTTCGACAGAGTCCTTATCAACCCGCTGAATTTAATGCCGGGCGGCAATTCGAAACCTACCCAAGACCGATATTAACGCGTTTTAACGGCAATTGCTTTAATTGTTGATAAACTAGTGACCGAATCCCTGATTTGCAACGGGGGCTTCTTTATATTTGCTACTTGTAACGAAATGCCGAAATCCGGCTTCGAGTTGCATATAACGAATTAAAGATCCGATTTATCGCTATGAAATTTGTTGTTTCATCAACGACCCTTCAAAAGCAATTGCAAGCTATCAGCGGTGCATTGCAATCCAGTACTCCTTTGCCGATTCTGGAAAATTTCCTTTTTGAAATCACTCCCGGTTCATTGAAGGCTTCTGCCTCTGATCTCGAGACTACCATGAGCACTATCATCGAAGTTGATTCGAAAGAATCAGGTAAGGTGGCGGTTCCTGCTAAGATCTTGATCGAGACGTTGAAGACTTTCAGCGAAATGCCTTTGACGTTTAAAATCAATGCTGATAACCATCAGATTGAGATTAGCTCAAATGCAGGGAAATATAAATTAACAGGACTTAACGGAGAAGAATTCCCTAAGCTTCCGGTTATCGACAAACCAAACACGATTGAAATGCCTAGCGACGTATTGTCGGAAGCTATCAACCGTACTTTGTTTGCTACAGGTAACGACGAACTTCGTCCGGTAATGACAGGAGTATTCTGTCAGTTCGGTAAAGAAGGTTCAATCTTCGTTGCTACTGATGCGCATCGATTGGTGCGTTACCGTCGCCAAGATATCCGCTCAGGAAAAGAAGCTTCTTTCATCCTTCCTAAAAAGCCTTTGGGATTATTGAAATCAAACTTGCCGAATACTAATACGCAAGTGAAAATCGATTTCAACGAAGCGAATGCTTTCTTCTCTTTCGATAACGTTAACTTGATCTGCCGTTTAATCGATGGTCGTTACCCGAACTACGAAGCAGTAATTCCTCTCGATAATCCTAATCGTTTAACGATCGATCGTATTTCTTTCTTGAATGCTATCCGTCGTGTTTCTATCTTCTCGAATAAAACTACTCACCAAGTGAAATTCCGCATCGCGGGAAGTCAAGTGGATATTTCTGCTGAAGATGTGGATTTCGGAAATGATGCTAACGAGCGTTTACAGTGTAGCTATGAAGGAAAAGATTTAGAAATCGCTTTCAATGCTCGCTTTATCACCGATATGTTAAACAATTTGTACACTGAACATGTGCAAATGGAGTTGTCGTTGCCAAACCGCGCAGGATTGCTTTCACCTCCTAAAGATGAGTCAGATCCGAATGCTGATTTATTAATGCTGGTGATGCCGGTAATGATGAACTAATAAATAAAATTATCAGAGAGAGGCCGCATTATAAACGGCCTCTTTTTATTTTTCACTTTCCCCTCCGCTTTTCTTAACTTTGTTGTGACTGTATGAATAACAATCCTTCGAATAAAAAGCCCGATCCGAAACCGGAGCCTATCATCCTCGATCCTGAAGTTGAGAAGAAAGAAATTCTCAAACGATATAAGGGCTTGCTGAAAGCATGTAAGTCGAATATCGAACAGAAGGAGCGTAAGATGATTCGTAAAGCGTTCGACATTGCGTTGGAAGCGCATAGCGATATGCGTCGTAAGTCGGGCGAACCTTATATCTATCATCCTATTGCCGTGGCGCAAATTGTTGCGGAGGAAATCGGCTTAGGCGCTTTGGCAATTGTATGTGCTTTGTTGCACGATGTGGTGGAGGATACGCATTATACTCTCGAAGATCTCGAGCGTCTCTTCAATAAAAAAGTAGCTGGTATCGTCGACGGATTAACAAAAATTTCCGGCGTCTTCGATCATAAAAGTTCATTGCAAGCGGAGAACTTCCGTAAGATGTTGCTCACGTTAAGTGATGATGTCAGAGTTATCCTCATTAAAATCGCCGATCGTTTGCATAATATGCGAACCCTCGGATCAATGTCGCGCGATAAGCAGCTGAAGATCGCTTCGGAAACAGCTTACCTCTACGCTCCATTAGCTCATCGTCTCGGATTATATGCTATCAAAACCGAACTCGATGACCTCTCGCTGAAATATACCGAGCCCGAAGTTTATAAAACGATTGCGTTGAAGTTGCAACAAAGTCGCCGTGATCGTGAGAAGTTCATTCAGGAATTTACTAAGCCGATTAGCGATGAGTTGGTGAAGGAAGGGTTTACTTATGATATTAAAGGTCGACCGAAGTCGATTAATAGTATCTGGACAAAAATGAAAAAGCAAGGCGTTACTTTTGAAGAAGTGTACGACTTATTCGCGATTCGTATCATCATCGATTGTCCTTTTGAAACAGAGAAAGCAGATTGCTGGAAAGTTTATTCTATCGTTACCGATCACTTTACTCCGAATCCTGATCGTTTGCGCGACTGGATCAGCACGCCGAAAGCAAACGGTTATGAATCGTTGCACACTACCGTGATGAGTAAGGAAGGGAAGTGGGTGGAAGTGCAGATACGCACCAAACGAATGAATGAAATCGCTGAGAAAGGATATGCAGCGCATTGGAAATACAAAGAATCGAATACCGAAGGTGCACTCGACGAATGGATCAGCAAGATTCGTGAAATGTTGGATAGTCCCGACTCGAACGCTCTCGATTTTATCGATGACTTTAAACTGAATTTATTTTCTGACGAGATCTTTGTCTTTACCCCTACGGGAGATATTAAAACGCTGCCGGTAGGAGCAACTGCCCTCGACTTCGCCTTCGAAATTCATACCGATATCGGATCTCGATGCATAGGAGCGAAGATCAATCATAAGTTAGTACCTATTTCACATAAGTTGAATTCAGGCGATCAAGTGGAAATCCTTACTGCCTCTAAACAACATCCGAAAGATGATTGGTTGGGAATGGTAGTAACGGCGAAAGCGAAATCGAAAATCAAAACATCACTCAAAGAAGAAAAGCGTAAACTAGCTGACGAGGGGAAAGATATTTTCGAGAAAAGGTTAAGATCGCTGAAAGCCGATAAAAATAATTTCAGTGTCAACGAATTGTTGATATTCTATAAAGTGCCGAGTTTGGTCGATTTCTATTATCGTATTGCGATAGAAGCGATCGACTTAAAAAATCTCCGCGACTTCTTCGAGCAGAAAGAGCAAGGTAAGTTAAAGCTTCCGGCTAAAACCGACCAGCAGACTTTCGAAGAAATGGTGAAGTCGATACGCGGAAAAAGTGATATGTTGGTGGTGGGAGAAGGCATCGATAAAATCGACTATAAGCTCTCTCCATGCTGTAATCCTATTCCCGGAGATGACGTATTCGGATTTATTACCATCAACGACGGCATTAAAATTCACCGTACCAACTGCCCTAATGCTATTCAGCTGATGTCGAATTACGCCTATCGAATTGTAAAGGCGCGCTGGTTCGGACAACAACAAATTGCCTTCTTGGTGGGAATTAAAATGACGGGACTCGACGAAGTTGGGGTAGTGAATAACATTACCAAGGTAATTTCGAGTGAATTAAAGGTAAATATCCGATCTTTAAACATTGAAAGTAACGACGGCATCTTTGAAGGGACAATTATGTTGTTCGTACATGATACCGAGCACTTGAAAATACTGATGAAGAAACTCGAGAAATTACAAGGTATATTATCAGTAACACGTATTGATTCAAACACATGAGCAAGCAGGTAGTTAATCGGCAACCCGAAGATATTAAAGAGAAGGTGCAGCAAATTTTCGCTGATTATCTCGAGCAACACGGATTACGTAAAACGCCCGAGCGCTTTGCCATCTTAAGGGAAATATATTCAATCGACGAGCACTTCGATGTGGAACTATTGTTTATTCACTTGAAAAACAAGAAGTACCATGTGAGTCGAGCAACAATTTACAATACCATCGAACACCTCATTTCCTGCAATCTGATCACTAAACATCAGTTCGGGAAGAATATGGCGCAGTTCGAAAAGTCATTTTCTTATAAACAACACGATCACCTCATTTGTCAGGATTGCGATAAAGTGATGGAGTTCTGCGACCCTCGAATTCAACAGATTCAGTCGATGATGGGCGAAATTTTAGGCTTTCAGGTGACTCACCACAGCCTAAATCTTTACGGTAAATGCAATAACTTATTAACCAATGGCACTTGTGTTAATCTCAAAAAGAAAAAACAGGTAACTTTGGCCAAGTCTCAAGAATAAAACATGGAGTTCGCATATAAAATCAAGGAAAAAGATAAGTACGCTCTGATCACTCTCAGCGGAAATCTAATCGAGAAAAATCAGGCAAATGACCTGATGGAAGAAATCAACAATATGGCAGATAAAGAGGCCACTAATTTCGTGATTGAACTTTCTGATTTTAAATACATGAACAGTACAGGATTAAATGTATTGCTCGGTATTTTATCGAAAGCAAGAAAATCGGGTGGTGAAGCTGTTATCTGTGCCGTACCCGAAAAAATTAAATCACTATTGGTGATTACTAAATTGGTGAACGTATTTTCTGTAGTTGATACAGAAGAACATGCTGTTCAAGCTTTAAATAATTAATGAAAAAGGTCCGGTGTACATTGACGCCGGCGAATAATTGACTTAGATGAAAGTAGATGTTTTGTTAGGCCTTCAGTGGGGCGACGAAGGTAAAGGTAAGGTGGTAGATGTGCTTACGCCTCGCTATGATGTGATTGCCAGATTTCAAGGGGGACCAAATGCCGGTCATACCCTCGAATTCGAAGGAATTAAACATGTATTGCATACCATTCCTTCGGGAATATTTCATGCCGGTAAAGTGAATGTTATCGGTAATGGTGTTGTAATAGATCCCGTAGTGTTTAAAAAGGAAATTGATGCCTTGAAAGCTCGCGGTGTTGATGTCGCTAAAAATCTTTTTATCTCTCGTAAAGCTCATCTTATTTTACCTACGCATCGTTTGATCGATGCAGCTTCGGAAGCAGCTAAGGGTAAAGAGAAAATTGGTTCTACGTTGAAAGGTATCGGTCCTGCGTACATGGATAAAACAGGTCGCAACGGATTACGTATCGGTGATATTGAACATGCCGACTTTTTATCGAATTACAATAAGTTAGTTCAAAAGCATAAAGATTTATTAGCGCAATATAAATTCGAATATAATTTGGCTGAAATGGAGCCTGCTTTCTTCGAAGGGATTGAGTTAATTAAAAACTTGCCGTTGATCGATAGCGAATATGAGATGAATCGTTTCATCAAAGAAAACAAGAGTATCCTTGCTGAAGGTGCACAAGGTTCTTTGTTAGATGTCGATTTCGGTTCTTATCCTTTCGTTACTTCATCGCATACTATCACTGCAGGGACTTGCATCGGATTAGGAATTGCTCCTACGAATATCGGAGAAGTGTACGGTATCTTTAAAGCTTATTGTACGCGTGTCGGCAGTGGACCTTTCCCTACCGAACTAAACGACGAAACAGGCGAATTACTTCGTAAAAAAGGAAATGAATTCGGTGCTACAACAGGACGTCCTCGTCGCTGCGGATGGCTCGATATTCCCGCTCTTAAATATGCTATCATGTTAAACGGCGTTACGCAGCTGATCATGATGAAATCAGACGTGTTAAGCGGATTCGATAAATTGAAAGTTTGTACGAAGTACAAGTACCGCGGACAATTAATCGATTATGTTCCTTATGATGTAGTGAATGAACCGATAGAACCCGTTTACGAAGAAGTGGACGGCTGGAATGAAGCACTCGATCATGTAACCGATATCGATGAATTGCCACAAGCATTACATAACTATATCGCGTATATCGAAAAAGCTACAGGATTGCCAATCACAATTGTTTCTGTTGGTCCCGATCGTAAGCAAACAATGCTTCGCGATGTAATGGTGAAATAATCCGTTGTTGATTTTGTATTAATGATTGATAATAAAATTCTATATCCATATCCGGGAAGTTCGTTTGATTTATTCAAACGAACTTTTCTGTTATTGATAATATTCTTGTCGGCTGTTTTGAACGTGGAGGCACAAGTGCAACCACAGGCACAAGAAAAAAAAGCGCGACAAATAGAAATCGTTCAAGCTGGTTCGCTCGAAGGAGTTAAGCAGAATGATATTGAAGTACGCCGATTAATCGGTAATGTTATCTTCAAGCAAGGCGATACGTATATGTATTGCGATAGTGCTCTTTTTTATGAGGCAAGTAACAGTATTGATGCATATGGCACTATTCGTATCGAAGGACCGAAAGCAAAGCTCTATGGCGATGTATTGCATTACGAAGGCAATGAGCAAAAGGCGGTAATCACGGGAAAAGAAGTGCGCATGACCGATGGTAAGATGCAGTTAATCACAACAGCATTGAATTATGATCTCGCAAACGATATTGGTGAATATAATACAGGAGGGAAAGTACTCGATCATGAAAATGTTTTGACCAGCACTCGAGGATTTTATTATGCGAACGATCGTATGGTGTTCTTTAAAGATAATGTACTGCTGAATAATCCGAAGTACATTATGCATTCAGATACGTTGAAGTATCATACACCAACTGAGATTGCTTACTTCTTCGGACCATCAACTATTAATTCATTAAGCAAAGACTCGGGATTGATTTATTGCGAGAATGGATGGTATAATACTAAAACCGAAAAATCATATTTCGGGAAGAATGCATATATCAATTCAAAATCGAATCGCTTGTCGGGTGATTCTTTGTTGTATGATCGTGCGGCAGGGATAGGAAGGGCATGGAATAATGTTCAGCTGAACGATACAGTGCAGAAGATGATAGTAGGAGGAGACTATGCCTACATGAACGAAAAACAAGGAAAATCATTCGTGACCGGTAGAAGTACATTGACTAAAATATTCAGCACCGACAGTTTGTTTATCCATGCCGATACGCTTTATGCAATTCAGGATACAGCAAAGAAAACGAAGAGTTATTTTGCCTATCATCATGTAAGAATATTTAAACCGGATTTACAAGGGCAATGCGATTCGCTGGTATATTCAACGAGCGACTCAACCATTCACTTTTTCAATGCGCCGATACTCTGGAACGAAAAGAATCAACTAACGGCAGAGCATATCCGCTTACAGCTCGAAGACAATAAACTGAAATATTTATTTCTGACAAGCAATTCGTTTATTGCAGGACTGGAAGACTCAGTGCGATTCGATCAAATTAAGGGACGTGATATGGTAGGATTTTTCAGTGATAATAAGCTATATAAAATCAACGTTACGGGCAACGGACAATCGGTTTATTATGTACGCAACAAAAAGCAACAATTAACGGGAGTTAATAAAGCCGATTGCAGCGACATGGTTATTTATCTTAGCGATAGTAAAGTTCAAAAAATATCGTTGTTAACACAGCCCGATGCAACCATGTATCCAATACAAGAACTTCCACCATCCGAATTTAAACTACGTGATTTTGTCTGGTACGGCGACAAGCGACCGATCTCGAAGGAAGAGATTTATATTTGGAAGTAAGATTTGTTGTAGCCCCCCAGAGAAACAATTATGTCACCCGGTTACGATAATACCACCCCTTACATAATTCCATCCCTTCGGGATTTCATTGTGGATGAGTAAAGAGTTTTGCTCTCATTTTCAAATCATCAAATTTTCAAATTGCCCGAGCTTAGCTACCATTTTCAAATCATCAAATCATCAAATTTTCAAATCGTCACATCAACCTTACTTACTGCCAAACACTTTCTTTAAAATATCGCTTACGCGGGCAGCAGGGTCTTTTCTGATTTTGGTTTCTTCTTGCGCTACCAGTATGAAAAGTCCGTCGGTGGCTTTCGTCGTTACGTAGTCATCGAGATTCGGATTAGCCTTTTTTACAAATGGTATTTTGTTGTAGGCTGTTATTAATGGCTTCCAGTATTTGGTGATCTGTACTTTCTTTAATGATGCAGATATTACCGGCTTGAATTCGTTGGTGAGTTGTGTGTTGGTGGTCTTGCGTAAATATTGCGTGGCTTCATCATCTTTACCACGTAGTATCGTTATCCCATCGTTAATAGTCATCTTCGTTACCGCACTCACAAAAATAGGAGCCGCTTTCTTGGCTGCATCTTCTGCCGCGCGGTTTAGCTGCTTCTCAAATTCTTCAACTTGCTTTTTCATCCCGATCTTTAATAGCGTGCTGCGCATTTCAGATGCTTCTTTCGGAAAAGGAATCTTGATTAAATTGTTTTTATAAAATCCGTCGGTCTTCGATGCGCTCGCACTGGCTTTGTTGCTTCCAACATTTAAGGCTTCTTTTAGTCCTTTTACAATGTCGTCGTTGCTTAAGCCATTGCCTAATGCGCTGTTTACCGTATTTAATACGTTGTTAATGTTGATCTGTGCTTGGGTGCTTGCTGCCGTGAATAGTAGGATGGCAATGATGTACTTTTTCATATTGAGTCGTTTGCTTTCGCGCATTCAAATTTATTGCCATAAAGTAAGACAATTTTCTTTTATGCTTTATTTCTTATTTCATTCACGTCGGCTTCATCTATTGGTTAAATTTGGACTTTAATTTCGAAATCATGTTAGCAGAGATTATTACTATAGGCGATGAGATTTTAATCGGTCAGATTGTTGATACTAATTCGGCATGGATCGGTCAGCAGATGAATGCAGTAGGATTTAAAGTGCATCAGATTACATCGGTTTCCGATAACCGAGAACATATTTTGGCAGCTCTAAAAGAGGCAGCAGGTAGAGTGCAGGTGGTGCTTATCACCGGAGGATTAGGTCCCACAAAAGACGATATCACCAAGAAAACGATTTGCGATTATTTTAATGTAGGCCTTCGTTTCGATGAGGAGGCTTATAAGGATGTTGAGCATCTGTTTAAGATCAGAGGTCGCGAGGTGACTCCCATCAACCGATTGCAAGCTGAGGTTCCCGTTAATTGCATCACTATGTATAATAGAGTAGGTACCGCTCCGGGAATGTGGTTCGATGAGGGCGGTGTGATTTATGCTTCTATGCCCGGCGTCCCTCATGAAATGAAATACCTGATGGAGAAGGAAGTCCTTCCGCGATTGAAAGAGCGCTTCGAAACTCCTTTTATATTGCATAAAACTTTACTCACCCAGGGTATCGGCGAGAGCTTTTTGTCGGAGATGATTTCCGGTTTCGAGGATGTCCTTCCGGCTAATTTTAAATTGGCCTATCTGCCTTCTGCAGGTGCTGTTCGCCTTCGCCTTACCGCTTCGGGAAATCGTGAGGAGGTAACGAATACCATGAATAAGTTGGTGGCCGAGTTGTCAGATTTGGTGAGGGAGTATTTATACGGATATGATGAGGATACCATTCAAGAGGTGGTTGGACGATTGCTGAAAGATAAAAAGCTTACCCTCGGGACTGCTGAAAGTTGTACCGGAGGATATCTCTCGCATTTGATAACCAGCATCCCCGGCAGCTCAGAGTATTATATGGGTTCAACGGTGACCTATTCAAATGAAAGTAAAACGGCCTTGCTCGATGTGCCTGCCGACCTCGTTATTAAGTTCGGTGCCGTAAGCGAAGAAGTGGTGAAAGCCATGGCCGAAGGCGCTAAAAAGAAGTTTAATGCCGATTGCGCTTTGGCGACTTCAGGCATCGCCGGACCGGGTGGGGGCTCGCCGGAAAAGCCGGTTGGGACGGTTTGGATCGGAATTAGCACTCCCGCAGGAACAAAAGCTAAAAAAGTGCTTTTGGGAGATAATCGCCTCAGAACCATTGAAGTAGCTAGTATGACAGCCCTCAATATGCTCCGCAAAGAGTTGAGCGGGAATGCATGATGAAAATCTTATTGGCTGATAATCAGCTGATTGATAATAATTAGGGATTTTTTATGAATTTTAAGATCACCTATTGCACTTAAAGTAAAATTCACTACATTTGCCCCCTCTTAAAAACGAATTAGTCATGTCGAGAATTTGTGATCTGACCGGCAAACATGCCATCACAGGAAATAAGGTTAGTCACTCTAACCGTAAAACAAAGCGTAGATTTAACCCGAATTTACAGGTTAAGAAGTTCTTTTTACCTGAAACAGGTGAATGGATTACTTTAAAGGTAAGCACTTCTGCTTTACGTACTATCAATAAAATTGGTATTACTGAAGCGATCACCCGCGCTATTGTAAAGGGTACTTTATAAGATTATTATAATTAACGGTTGAAAACCGATAGTTTGCTGAATTGATTTAAATTTGGATCATGAGATGCAATCTATCGGTTTTTCTTTTGTTTTTTAGTCTAATCCCCGGATTATCATCGGCGCAATCTGCCGATGCAGATCTTATGCCTGCTACTTTTTTTGAAGGTAGAAGGGCTGCTTTTCGTAATCTGATGCCCGACAGTAGTCTGGCAGTAATTTTCGCTAATCCCATTCGTAATAGAAGTAATGATGTCGACTATCAATATAGTCAGGATCCGAACTTTTATTACCTCACCGGATTCCGCGATCCCGATGCAGTCTTGTTAATGTTTAAAGAGCCTCGCAATTTTGATGGCGAGCTTACCAATACTGTCATTTTTGTGCGTCCGAAAGATGCGAAGCAAGAAACGTGGACCGGCATCCGTCCCGATTTAAATCAAGTTTCGAAAATCACCAGCATCACTAAAGTATATGCTACGAGCGATTTTAATGATTTTGGCTTCAACGCGAATTCGCTCAAAGAAATATTAGTCCATTATCCCGATCAACCGAATAAAGAGCCGATGTCGAAAATCGCCCTGGCTAACTTAGTCGACGATTTCAACGCAAAAGTGAATTCGGTGAAAGATCGAATCGATAAGTCGAAGGCAAATAGATTACTTGCAACTCTCCGCGAAGTAAAACAGCCCGAAGAATTGCTGTTGCTGAAGAAAGCGATTGCTATCACGGCCGATGGATTTACCGAGATGCTTAAAGCTATGAAGCCGGGCATGACCGAATACCAGGCTCAGGCTATCGTCGAATATTTTGTAAAGAATAACGGAGGCGAATACCAAGGATATCCTTCCATCTGCGGCGCAGCCCGAAATAGTTGCGTCTTGCATTATGAGGCCAACCGAAAGGTGGTGAATGATGGAGAGGTGCTGTTGACGGATATCGGAGGAGAGTACCATGGCTATACGGCCGATATTACGCGGACATTCCCTATCAACGGGAAGTTTACCGCCGAACAAAAGCAGATCTATCAAATAGTACTTGATGCACAAACTGCCGGAATTAAAGTCTGCAGAGCCGGTGCCGATTTCCGCGCTACCCATAAGGCAACCATGGAAGTGGTGACAGAAGGACTATTGAAGCTGGGAATTATTTCATCGAAAGACGATGCCTCTACATATTTCATGCACGGGACAAGTCACTATTTAGGACTTGATGTACATGATGCCGGGACCTACGGACCATTGAAAGTAGGAAGTGTAATCACGGTAGAACCCGGAATTTACATCCCCGCCGGCGCCAAATGCGATCCGAAATGGTGGAATATTGGGGTCAGAATTGAAGATGATATCCTAATTACCGATGGTGATCCCGTGAATTTATCGGGAAATATCCCTCGCGAAGCTGAAGCTATCGAAAAATTGATGGCGAAGGATAGTTTTTTAAATCGCTGAAAAACAATCGGTTGATTGCTAATTTCGGTGAAAATCGATACCCGAAAACACGATTAATCGAAGAACATTCAATTAATTACAGAAAAAATCGCAGGAATTATTGTAATTTGATATTTTCTGTTCTATCTTTGCAGACCCAAAAATCAGGGACCTTAATTTCATCAGTATCATGGCTAAGAAAGGTAATCGCGTTCAAGTTATAATGGAATGCACTGAACATAAAAACAGTGGCATGCCAGGAACTTCACGTTACATCACTACCAAAAACAAAAAGAACACAACAGAACGTCTTGAATTGAAAAAATTCAATCCGATTCTTAAGAAAGTAACTGTTCATAAAGAAATCAAATAACCGGGATTACCCAATAATATTTAACCACTATGGCAAAGAAAGTAGTTGCGACCCTGAAGTCCGGTAAAGGAAAAGAGTTTTCTAAAGTAATTAAAATGGTAAAATCTCCATTAACCGGAGCTTATACCTTCAAGCAAGAAGTCGTTCACAATGACCACGTGAAAGATTTCTTAAAAGAAAAATAATATAACTGGCAATCAACCGCCAAAAAATGAGCTTCTTTCCACCGAAAGGAGCTTTTTTTGTTTACATACACTTATTAAATTCACCAAATGGGATTATTTGGTTTCTTCAGCCGCGATAAAAAAGAGTCGCTCGACAAAGGCCTCGAAAAAACGCGCGAAAGTTTCTTCACTAAGTTAACGAAAACGTTCATCGGCAAAACATCGATCGATGATGATGTGCTCGATAACCTAGAGGAAGTTTTAGTGACTTCCGATGTAGGCGTAGAAACAACTTTGAAGATCGTGAAGCGAATTCAAGATCGTGTTGCACGCGATAAATACACCAATACTTCTGAGTTAAACCGATTGTTGAAGGAAGAGATTGCAGGCTTGTTGGAGGAGAATAGATCAACGGGCAAGAATGATTTTAGTAGTTTAAATGATCTTCCGGTTACTCCGTATATCATCATGGTTGTAGGCGTAAACGGTGTGGGTAAAACAACTACCATTGGTAAGTTGGCACATCAGTTTAAAAAGGCCGGTAAAAAAGTGGTGATCGGTGCGGCAGATACTTTCCGTGCTGCTGCTGTCGATCAACTTACTATCTGGGCGAAGCGTGTCGATGTTCCTATTATCTCTCAAGGTATGGGCGCCGATCCCGCAAGCGTAGCTTTCGATGCCGTTAGCTCTGCCGTTGCTCAAGGTGCCGATGTTTGTATTATCGATACAGCAGGTCGTCTTCATAATAAAGTAAACCTCATGAATGAGCTTTCTAAAATCCGTCGCGTGATGCAGAAAGTAATTCCGGAAGCTCCTCACGAAATTTTGTTGGTGCTCGACGCTTCTACGGGACAAAATGCTATCGAACAAGCTCGTCAGTTTATTGCAGCTACCGATGTGAATGCATTGGCTCTTACAAAACTCGATGGTACAGCGAAAGGTGGTGTTGTTATCGGTATCTCCGATCAATTTAAAATTCCGGTGAAGTATATCGGAGTAGGAGAGAAGATGGAAGACTTACAACTGTTCGACAGAAACGAATTTGTGAATTCTCTTTTTAACGAGAATTAATTTATAAATAATATATTAATATTCCGAAAGTGAAAGCAAGAACGCTGAAGCAAAACAGAGTGAATGTGGTGACATTGGGGTGCTCTAAAAATTTAGTCGACTCCGAAGTGCTGATGGGACAATTACGTGCCAATAAGTTCGATGTGACGCATGAAAGTACTAAGCAAGATGCTTCAATAGTAATTATAAATACTTGCGGATTTATTGATAATGCCAAGCAAGAAAGTATCGAAACTATTCTTCATTATGCGAAGCAGAAAGAAGAAGGTAAGATCGATCGATTAATCGTTACCGGCTGTTTGTCGGAGCGCTATAAGCCGGATCTTGAGAGAGAAATTGATAATGTGGATGCCTATTTCGGGACACGCGATCTTCCGCTGTTGCTGAAAACGTTGGGCGCCGATTATAAACACGAATTGATTGGAGAGCGTTTACTTACAACACCTCGCCATTTTGCATATATGAAAATTGCAGAGGGCTGCGATCGTCCTTGTTCGTTCTGCGCGATTCCTTTAATGCGCGGTGGACATATCTCTCGTCCAATAGAAGAGTTAGTAACCGAAGCGAAAAATTTAGCAGCGAATGGTACGAAAGAATTATTGCTGATTGCGCAAGATTCTACTTACTACGGACTCGATTTATATAAAGAGCGCAAGCTCGCTGAACTAATGCAACGTTTGTCGGATGTAGAAGGGATAGATTGGATTCGTTTACACTATGCCTTCCCTGCAGGATTCCCGCTCGATGTGTTGGATGTGATGCGAGAGCGATCAAATATTTGCAATTACCTCGATATGCCGCTTCAACATGTGAGTGATAATATGTTGAAATCGATGCGTCGCGGTACTACACGCGAAAAGACCTATTCATTAGTGAATATGATTCGTGAGAAAGTTCCCGGCATCGCTTTAAGAACTACGCTTATTGCGGGATATCCCGGAGAAACTGAACAAGATCATGAGGACATGCTTCGATTCATCGAAGATTTACGCTTCGATCGATTAGGAATCTTTACTTACTCGCATGAAGAAAATACCCATGCTTATTCATTAACCGACGATGTTCCTGAAGAAGTGAAACAAGAACGCGCGCAAGCAGTAATGGCGGTTCAAGAAGGAATATCAGCTGAGTTGAATCAACAAAAAGTGGGAAATACATTCAAAGTGTTGTTTGATCGTAAAGAGAATGATAATTTTATAGGGCGAACAGAATACGACTCGCCGGAAGTAGATAATGAAGTGTTAGTGTCGGCGAAAGATACTTACGTGCGCGTAGGTGATTTTGCAAATGTGAAAATTACCGGTGCTGCCGAATTCGATTTGTTCGGAGAAGTGATTTAGAATTTTACTGCTTAGCTTATGCAACGATTAGAAGTCGATTTTGAAAAAACAGGATTGAGAAGTAAAATGCTGCTCGATTATATCAAGTCAGATCCTTTCCTCGATCAGTTTTATAAGTATAAGCCTTCGTACAATTCTTTTCCTCAACTGATTGAGGATCGTAAAAAGTTTAATGTAAACCGTGAGGTGTTAACGAGTGAGTTGTCGTTGCAGCATGCTTCGTATCTTGATGTTTATCCCGCAGTGAAAAATAGTATTCTTTCATTGCAGAGTGAGAAAACGTTTACGGTTACTACGGGACATCAACTTTGTTTTGCCGGTGGACCGATGTTTTTCTTGTATAAGATTATCACTACCATCAACCTTGCTAAACAGCTTAAGAAAAATCATCCCGATTATAATTTTGTCCCTGTTTATTGGATGGCATCCGAGGATCACGATTTCGAAGAAATCAGCACCCTCAATGTATTTAATAAAACATTGAAGTGGGATCAGTCAGTGAAGGGAGTAACAGGAAAAATTCCTACTGCTTCTTTGCCCCCGTTAATTGATGAAATGATTGCGCTCTTCGGCGAAGCACCTCATGCCGCAGAGATGAAACATATTATTGAAGAATCGTATTATCGCGAATTATCATTGGCCGATGCTACGCGTCATTTTGTTTTATCGTTGTTTGGTGATGAAGGATTAGTTGTTCTTGATGCCGATCGTAAATCGTTGAAAGAACTTTTTCTTCCGATCTTGAAAGATGAGTTGTTAAATCAGCCAAGCTTCCGATTAGTAAATAAAACCAACGATATCTTAGGCGAGAATTATAAGATTCAGGTGTTGCCGCGTGCAGTGAATTTATTTTATCTCGATGATCAGTTACGAGAAAGAATTGTTCAAGCACCCGATGAGCATTATGAAATCGTGAATACAGAGTTGAAATTTTCGAAAAATATTATGCTCGATTTATTGGAGCATCAACCCGAACGATTTAGTCCCAATGTAGTATTGCGTCCCGTTTACCAAGAAACTATTTTGCCCAACCTCGCTTATATCGGAGGACCGGGTGAATTAGCATATTGGTTACAGTTAAAATCGGTGTTCGATCATCATGGAGTATTTTATCCGATGTTAGTGCCGAGAAATAATGCAATTATTATTTCAGCGAAACAGCTTCAGAAATTCGAAGCACTCGGATTTACTTTAGAAGATGTTTTTAAGGGAGAAGCAAAATTGACAGCAGCATATACAGCATCTTTGGAAGAAGGAAATGTAAATATCGACGAAGAAATGCAAGCGATAGGCAAAGCATTTACATCGGTTGGAAATAAATTATCTGCAGTAGATCAAACCTTAGCGGGACCTGTTGCTGCCGAACATCAAAAGTTAGTGAATAGCCTCGATAATCTTCAAAAGAAAATGATTGCTGCCTTAAAGCGTAAGCATGAAGTTTCATTGAATCAAATTAAATCGATCTCTCAAGTTATTGCTCCCGATCGCACACCGCAAGAGCGAATAAAGAATTTCATTCCTTATTATCTTAAAGACGGGAAGCAATTTATACAAACACTAAAACAGAACCTCGAACCCTTCGCCGAAAAATTATCGGTGTTGGTGGAAGATTAAGCTGTAAGTAAAGTGAGTTAAAAATTAAACGAAAAATAAATCTTGACTATGTCAAATCAGGATGCGTTAAAATCAGCTGTACAAGCCGGATATACCTTTAAAGGAACTAGTATTGTTATCGGCGCTGCCGTTGCAGAAGGAAATGTGTTGAGCGATACGCAAGTGAGAATTCCTTTGCGTACAATGAACCGCCACGGATTAATTGCCGGTGCAACAGGAACAGGAAAAACCAAAACTTTACAAGGACTGGCAGAAGCATTATCAGCGAATGGTGTTTCTACTTTGTTGATGGATATCAAAGGTGATTTAAGTGGAATCGCTAAGCCCGGTACGTTGAATGATAAAATCAAAGAGCGTCATGATAAACTAGGCATCGAATGGACACCCTCACAATATCCTGCTGAATTTTTATCGTTGAGCTCCGAGAAAGGAGCAAAGCTAAGAGCTACGGTATCAGAATTCGGTCCTGTTTTGTTTTCTAAAATTCTTGATTTAAATGATACGCAATCGGGAGTAGTATCGTTAGTGTTTAAGTATAGCGACGATAAAAAACTGCCGTTACTCGATTTGAAAGACTTCAAAAAAGTACTTCAATATTTAACGAACGAAGGAAAGGCAGAGATAAAACAAGAATACGGAGCAATATCAACATCATCGGCATCAACCATCCTTCGCAAGATTATTGAAATAGAAGAGCAAGGTGCAGAAATGTTTTTTGGTGAGATGTCGTTTGATGTAAACGATTTAGTGCGCTTAAACGACAAAGGACAAGGTTATATCAATATTATTCGCCTCTCTGATGTGCAAGACAAACCGAAGTTGTTTTCAACGTTTATGCTTTGTCTGTTAGCAGAGATTTACGCTACCTTCCCTGAAGAAGGTGATAGCGATCAACCGAAGTTGGTGATATTTATTGATGAGGCACATTTGATTTTTAAAGAAGCGAGCAAAGCTTTGCAAGATCAACTCGAGACTATCATTAAACTTATTCGCTCGAAAGGTGTCGGCATTATTTTCTGTACTCAAACGCCGGTTGATATTCCTTCGGCGGTATTAGGTCAACTTGGATTAAAAATCCAACATGCATTGAGAGCATTTACTGCTAACGATCGCAAAGCCATTAAAATGGTTGCTGAAAATTATCCCGAAACCGATTTTTATAAAGTTGATGAGTTGATTACCGAATTGGGTATAGGCGAGGCGTTAGTAACTGCTCTTTCAGAAAAAGGAACTCCGACACCATTGGTTCATACTTGTCTTTGTACACCACATTCGCGCATGGATGTCCTTAGCGCCGATGAATTGAGTGACATGGTAAGCTCATCGGAATTAGTAAGTAAATACAACAAGGTTATTGATCGCGACAGCGCCTTTGAAATCCTTACCCAGAAATTGACGGTTGCTCCTGAGGAAAGCGAAGAAGCGCCTGCTCAAGCATCGGGGAAGGCTGCAAAGCAAGAAGAAGAAGGAAGCATTGTAGGCGATATTATGGGCAGTACTGTTGGTCGCCAGGTGGCCAGAACTGTTGCTCGTGAACTTACACGCGGACTTTTAGGAGTATTGGGAATTAGCGGAACTTCATCAAAAAAGAAGAAAAACTCATGGTTTTAAGCCATTTTTAGGCAAAAATGACCCAAATTGGATCAAATCAGGACTTTTTTCGTGTAGTATTTTCGTTACAGGCTTTGTTTAGAATTCAACGTTTTTAACATTAATACTCTACGTATTTTTGTTTGAAATTTGAATCTAATGTCAAAAGAAGAAAAGCGTGTCAAGGTGCTTAAAGCAGCATCCGATTGTTTTGCGAAATATGGATATGAAAAGACCACCCTTGAAGACATAGGGAAGGTTGTTGGGCTTAATAAAGCATCACTTTACTATTATTACAAAAACAAAGAAAACATCTTTTGTGATGTTATTTTTCACGAAGCCGACGTGTACATGGATGAGCTTCACAACAAAGTGAAAACGGCTAAGTCGGCAGAAGAAAAAATCCTTTCTTACTTAGGCGAGCGAATGAACTTTTACAAGATGGTAGTGAACTTGCATAACTTATCGCTCGATACAGTTCGCAAAGTTGAGCCGGTCTTTTATCACGTTTACGAGAAAGTCCTCGAGAAAGAAGCGAAATACATTTCCACTGTTATCGACGAAGGTATCGCGTCAAAAGAGTTTTCTGCTACCGATAGTTACCGTGTTGCGCGTGTATTGTTAACTGTGGCTACTGCTATTCGTTATAAGGAAATCCATATGTCGCTGGTGAATATGGCAGCGGAAGCCGATTATAACAAAGTACTCGAAGACATAAAATTTGTGGCGCAAATGATTCTGAACGGAATCAAATGTGATCGCTAGGGGTGTAAGTACTTAACAAAGGTTGACCAAGTTTAATGGAAATCAAATTCTCATAAGATTCCACCTTCTTATGTAATTGATTTTTCTTTGTGACTTTGTACTCTATTGCAAATCCAAATTTTAATTTTTTCTTGCATCAATTCTATTGTTGAACGGTATATCCGAATCTCTATTCGAAGCGGATCGTCCGCCTTAAATTTTTGCGGAAAGAACGATGAGGACGACAACGATAGAAAGAAACACTGCCCGAGACATGAAGAGTCGACACAGGAGACGATTCATGGCGAGTTTGTTTCTTTCCGTTGGAGTTGAAATCGTTCCCGCTAAAAAATTTACAGCGGCGGTTTTTTTGCTTACTTTTTCAACTGAAGGAAAAAGTAAGAGCCGTCGCGCGGCTACAGCGCGTTGGAAGAGTACTTCGGTTACTCCCGATTTTCTAACATTGGCAAATTTCTTTTCAATACATTTTACCCCACAATGACTCGAATACTCCTGTTTGCCCGATAATCTATAACTAAAATGGTTAAGCATATTTAAGGACATGCAAGGTTAACAAAGTCTTGTTGAAAAGTGAAATGCAAGAATTGATTTGTCGCAGAGGATGATTCTATCTTCGATCGACAAACCATGGTATCATCTTATTTCACTTCTCATCATCATAAACTGATCATATATCAGCTTTTCGTTCGCCTGTTCGGTAATCAAAAAGCATTTTCTAAGTCTTACGGAACTATTGAAGAAAACGGGTGTGGTAAGTTTAACGACATCACCGATACTGCTTTGCAGGAATTATCTGCCATGGGCATCAGTCACGTGTGGCTTACCGGCATTCTCGAACACAGCACAGTAACCGATTATAGTCAATTCGGAATGAAAGGCGATTCTCCTTACCTCGTAAAAGGTAGAGCAGGTTCGCCTTATGCTATTCGCGACTATTACGATGTTGATCCCGATTTAGCAGTGGATGTAAACAACAGAATGCAAGAGTTCAATGCATTGGTGAAGCGCATTCATTCCAACGATTTAAAAGTGATCATCGATTTTGTGCCAAATCATGTTGCTCGTTCGTATCATTCAGATGTAAAACCCGAAGGCATAAAAGATTTGGGTGAAGATGATTTGGTATCGCATTTTTTCAATGTCAATAATAATTTCTTGTACTTGCAAAATACGCACTTTACTATTCCCGGCGATTATGTACCGTTGAATGGAGAAGAAGGCATTGGCAACCGCAACGATTACCACGAGTCGCCGGCGCGAGTAACGGGCAATGATATTTACTCAGCATCGCCATCGGCAAACGATTGGTTCGAGACAGTAAAATTAAATTTTGGTGTCGACCCCAATCCCCCTCACAATTGCTATTTCGATCCTATCCCCGATACCTGGCAAAAGCTCCTCGATATTTTGCTTTATTGGAGTGCTAAAGGTGTCGACGGCTTTCGTTGCGATATGGCAGAGATGGTACCTGCCGAATTTTGGGAGTGGGTGATACCTTGTGTAAAAACGCATTTTCCGAAAGTGTTCTTTATTGCTGAAATCTACAAACCTGAACTCTACGAAAGATATCTAGAAACAGGATGCTTCGATTATCTATATGATAAAGTTCGGCTATACGATACGTTAGTAGGCATCATCAAAGGACATACTAACGCTGATGAGTTAACGAACTGCGCACGATCGGTTGAACGTCACCCGGAACGGATGTTGTTTTTCCTCGAAAACCACGACGAAGAACGCATCGCTTCCTTTCGCTTTGCAGGCGATCCGAATAAAGCGATTCCCGGAATGGTAGCGGGTGCGGCATTGTCGTGCGGACCGGTGATGATTTACAACGGACAAGAATGCGGAGAAACAGGAGATGAAATAGTAGGCTTTGCGGGGAGCAGAGGACGAACCTCGATATTCGATTATACATCAATGCCCGAACATCTGAAATGGATGAACAAGGGCCGATTTGATGGAGCTAAGTTATCGCCCGAAACAAAAAAACTGAGGAACTTTTACGTGAAACTCCTTAATGTGATCAATAAGTCGGAAGCAATCTCGAGCGGAAAATTTTATGACTTGCAATATGTCAACCGGCATCATTTAAGCGAAGGCTTCAACGAAAAATATATCTACGCCTATCTACGTTACACCGAAAATGAACGAGTATTGGTTATCTGTAATTTCAATACAAGCGAAGATTATAATGTGCAAGTGAAGATTCCGCAAGATGCCATGAAACTAATGGACATCGATCATCCCGCAAGCTATACGTTTTACGATCTGCTGAACGACGAAGAAATAGGAGAGTGTCACTCGCAAGAGTTCACGAGCTTAGCAGAACGCGAGAAAGGGGTGTCGATAAAAATGAAAAACAATGCAGCGCGCATCATACGATTTTGACATGGGCGAGAAATAACTAAATTTGATCAAATATAAACTAACAAATGAATAAACAAGGTACGCGCAATCCCTTTAACTTAATTGTATTGGTAGCTGCGCTAGGATACTTTGTCGATATTTTTGATTTGCAGCTGTTCAATGTCATCAGCAAGCAATCGCTCAAAGGAATTGGAATATCAGATCCCGCCATCATCGATAAATACGATTACATGTTGTTTTTATGGCAGATGACGGGAATGTTGGTCGGTGGATTGATATGGGGAATATTAGGAGATAAACACGGAAGGAAATCGGTTTTGTTCGGATCTATTTTACTGTATTCGCTAGCCAATATTGCCAATGCCTTTGTTGTTAATCTTGATCAATATACGATAGTACGATTTATTGCGGGACTAGGCCTTGCCGGCGAGTTAGGAGCAGCCATCACCTTAGTGTCGGAGATCATGCATAAAGAACACCGAGGCTACGGAACAATGCTCATTGTAACAATGGGTGCATTAGGAGCGGTAGCGGCTGCCTTCATTGCCAATAATCACTTGAACCTATTCGGACTTCAAAGTTGGCAGATAACATATCTTACAGGAGGAGCACTCGGATTATTACTACTCTTACTTCGTGTAGGAACGTATGAGTCGGGCATGTTTGATGAAGTTAAAAACGATAAAACGGTAAGCAAAGGAAATTTCTTCATGCTCTTCACCAATAGAGAGAGATTTTTAAAATACTTAGCATGTATCCTCATCGGATTACCTGTATGGTATTGCATAGGAATTCTGATTAAGTTCAGCGAGAAATTTGCCGGTCCCGGTATCATCAATGTAGTAGGTGAACCGGTAAAGACAGGCTTCGCGATCATGTATGCATACATCGGATTATCGGTAGGCGATTTTATCAGCGGTGTATTGTCGCAAGTATTTAAAAGCAGAAAAAAAATTATTGTCGGATATTTAATAGCCACAATAGTACTTGTATTATTTTTCTTATTCCATCATAATGTAAGCACCTCGTATTTCTATTTCATGTGTTTTGCCATAGGAGCGGCCACAGGATATTGGGCATTATTTGTGACGGTAGCGGCAGAGCAATTCGGGACCAACATCAGAGCAACGGTAACCACTACGGTTCCTAATTTTGTACGAGGAGCGGTAGTGCCAATCATCTTAAGTTTTAAATCGCTCGAGCTAACGGGAGGATCGGTTTATGCAGCATTAATTGTAGGCGCGGTATGTATAGGATTAGCATTAATAGCGACATTAAGTCTTAAAGAATCATTTTCAAAAGATCTCGATTATACAGAATAGACATGAAAAAAACACTTGTAATCGGAGCCTCCGAGAATACCTCTCGCTATTCAAATATGGCGATACACCGACTAAGAAGCGTTGGCATTGATGTCTGCGCAATTGGATTAAAGCAAGGAGTTGTAGAAGACGTTAAGATTGAAACGGGATTACCCTTCTTTTCGGATATCCATACCGTTACTATGTATGTAGGAGAGAAAACCCAATCCAACTTTTACGACTATATAGAATCCCTTCAACCCCGGCGAGTAATTTTTAATCCCGGAGCCGAAAACGAACAATTCGCCACACGACTACGCCAAAAAAACATTGAAGTTTTGGAAGCGTGTACGTTGGTGATGTTGTCGACGGGGCAGTATTGAGATTGAAAGTTCGAAGTTCGAGGTTCGAGGTTTCGCAAAGCGGATAGCGAGAAGAGGGAGTGGTTTAGAGATTTGGGTTGGAGGAAAGATTGTGAACTGATTTTAAGATTGGAGGAGTTCGAAGTTCGAGGTTCGAGGTTGCGCGAAGCGGATAGCGAGTTGAGGGTTCTTTTAACAAAATCCTATTGTAGGAAATTTGTAACAGGGAGAAAGTTTAAAAATTTTTCGAGGTTCGAGGCTTGCCATGAAGTGTGCTTTTTCAGCTCTACTTCATGGTTCATAGTTCTTAGTTCGGCGAAGCGGATAGCGAGATCATTTTATGATTCGTGGTTGTTGAGATAGTGTATCCTTATCTT
>JAKPPP010000125.1 GCA_029547265.1 Bacteroidota bacterium | reverse complement strand
CGATTTTTATTTAGGAGGATCTGAACATGCTACGGGGCACTTGTTGTACGTACGCTTCTGGACAAAATTCCTTTACGACTTAGGAATCATCCCAATGAATGAGCCTGCACAAAAACTCATCAACCAAGGAATGATTCAAGGAGTGAGTTCATTTGTATACCGCATTAACGGAACCAACAAATTCGTATCGGCGGGATTAAAAAATCAATATCAAACAACAGCATTGCATGTTGATATATCGATTGCTCCAAACAATGAACTTAACATTGAGAAGTTTAAAGTGTGGAGAGAAGATTTTGCGAATGCAGAATTCATTTTAGAAGACGGCAAATACAAAGTAGGTAACGAAGTCGAAAAAATGTCGAAGAGTAAATTCAACGTAGTTACTCCTGATGATATAATTGAAGAATACGGTGCTGACACATTACGTTTATATGAAATGTTCCTTGGTCCGTTGGAGCAAAGCAAGCCATGGAGCACACAAGGAATTAGTGGAGTTCACAACTTCCTTCGTCGACTATGGAGACTCTTCCACGACAAAGACAATAACTTCAACGTAAGCAACGACGAGCCTACAAAAGCGGAATTAAAAACGCTTCACAAGACTATTAAAAAAGTAGAAGAAGACGTAGAACGTTTTTCATTTAACACAACTATCAGTAACTTTATGATATGTGTAAATGAACTAACCGACTTAAAATGCAATAAGCGTGCGATACTAGAACCATTGATGATCATCTTGAGTCCGTATGCTCCGCATTTCGCAGAAGAGCTTTGGGAGCAGTTAGGAAATTCGGAAAGCGTAACAGGAGCAACCTTCCCACAGTGGAAAGAAGAATTCTTGACAGAAAACGAATTCGAGTATCCGGTATCGATCAACGGAAAAGTAAAAATGAAATTGAAATTATCATTGCAACTAAGCAAAGAAGAAATAGAACAAGCGGTATTAACATCGGATGAAGTAAAGAAATTCATGCAAGAAGCGCCTAAGAAACTCATCGTAGTTCCGGGACGAATCGTTAACATCGTTATTTGATTAAAATCTTAATACAATACCTATTCACATGCAATTACTAGAGCAACATATAGAAGCATTAATCTTTACCGCGGAATCACCGGTAACGGGCGACGATATTATCAATTGCTTAAATACGGCTTATGGTTGGGAGCTGAAGAAAGACGAACTAAAAGAAATCATCGAAACACTGAAAGAAAAATTCAGCGACGAGCGATTTGCTTTTGAGTTAGTAGAGATCGCAGAAGGATATCAATTCCTTTCGAAGAAAGAATACCATAATGTAGTGAATACGCTTTTGCAGATCAAAGCAAAGAGAAGACTATCGACAGCGGCATTAGAGACGTTAGCAATAATAGCGTACAAGCAACCGTTATCGAAGTCGGAGATTGAACATATTCGAGGAGTAAACTGCGACTACTCTATTCAGAAGCTACTCGAAAAAGAATTGATTGTGATTAATGGAAAAGGCGATGGTCCGGGGAAACCTCTGTTATATGGCACCAGCAAGAACTTCATGGATCACTTTGGGCTTAAATCGGTAAAAGACCTGCCGAAGTTGAAAGATTTACATATTGCAGACAATGAAATAGGTACTCCGGCCGACTTAATGGATACAATGGACATCCCTGTTGATCTTGCGCCAGGAACGGAAAGCATTGAAAATGACCTCAGAACGTATATTGAGAGTCCTTCAAACTCAGAAACCGAAAATTTGGCTCAGGATTTGCAAACAGGGGAAATAGACATAGACCCCAACGCACAATGAAAGCAATCATCAGAATCGCACTAGTTATCAGTTTAGGCGTATTCAGTACAGCGCAAGCACAAATTTTACGAAAAGTATCGCAAGATGCTTTTCAACCGGGTGAAGAATTAAAATACAGAGTACATTACGGATTCATGGATGCCGGAGAAGCAGTTTTAACAGTTGCTCCCGAAATGAAATCCATTGGAAGCCGAAATTGTTTTAAAGTAACTGGCACCGGCCGTTCGTTAGGTGCATTTGATTGGTTTTTTAAAGTTCGTGATCGTTATGAAAGTTACATCGACAGCGATGCTATGATTCCATGGTTATTTATACGAAATGTAGAAGAAGGAAGCTATACAAAAAATCAGAACGTAAGCTTTAACCACTACAAGAGTACAGCAACAAGTGAAAAGAAAACGATTAAGACTCCGGGACATGTTCAGGATTTAATATCGGCCTTTTACTATGCAAGAACCATCGACTTTAACAATGCAGCACCCGGCGATACATTCTTAATCAACACCTACCTCGACGATGAGACTTTCCCATTAGTTATTAAATACGTTGGAAAAGAAACCATCAAAACGAAGAAAGGAAAATTCAAGTGTATTAAATTCAAGCCATACCTTTTAGAAGGACGTGTATTCAAAGAAAAAGAAGGCATGACAGTTTGGGTTAGCGACGACAAGAACCGTATTCCTATCCGCGCTGAAGCAGAAATCATGGTAGGTTCAGTAAAGATGGACTTATCAGATTACAAAGGCGTAGCGCATCCGCTGGCGATGGTGAAGTAATTTGACGATTTGAAAATTTAAAAATTGGGCGATTTGAATATTGGAGCAAAGCTCAGATGATTTGAAAATGCATCTTATAACAAATTAAAAAAGCGACCGTAATAATTTTATTGCGGTCGCTTTCTGTTTTATACTCTCTACTGCGAGTGGCTATTTTATTATCCCTGCTTTCAACAAATACTCGGCGATTTGAACTGCGTTGGTAGCAGCGCCTTTGCGGAGGTTGTCGGCAACGATCCACATGTTTAGGGTGTTGGGTTGTGTTTCATCGCGACGAAGTCGGCCTACAAATACTTCATCTTTACCTTCTGCATATAAAGGCATAGGATATTTACCGTTAGCAGGATCATCGGTAAGTATAACGCCCGGCATAGCCGAAAGTAAACTGCGTACTTCATTCAAATCGAAATCGTTTTCAAACTCTATATTTACAGCTTCGGAATGTCCTCCTTTCACAGGTACACGCACCGTTGTTGCCGTCACACGAATGGTATCATCGCGCAAAATCTTACAAGTCTCGTTTACCATTTTCATTTCCTCTTTGGTATATCCATTATCGAGGAAACTATCTATTTGCGGAATTAAATTCAAATCGATTGGATGAGCATAAGCTTTAGGCACATCCTCTCCTACTCGCTCTCCCATTAATTGAGTAACAGCTTTCGCTCCCGTTCCACTCACCGATTGATAAGTAGAAACTACAACACGTTTAATTTTATACTTCTTATGCAATGGCGACAAAGCCATCACCATTTGAATAGTAGAACAATTCGGATTAGCAATAATCTTATCGTCGCCGGTTAATACGTCGGCGTTGATTTCTGGAACCACCAATTTTTTTGATGGATCCATGCGCCATGCAGATGAATTATCGATTACTACAGTGCCCTTAGCAGCAAAAGCAGGTGCCCATTCGAGAGAAGTGTTACCGCCTGCAGAGAAAATAGCTACATCGGGAGCCATATTCACTGCATCTTGCATTCCAACAACTTTATACGCTTTTCCACGGAAGACTACTTCTTTACCCACCGACTTTTCAGAAGCAACAGGAATGAATTCATCGACCGGGAAATTACGTTCTTGTAATACTTCGATCATTTTAGTGCCTACCAATCCGGTAGCGCCAACTACAGCTAATTTCATATAGCAAAGCTATAAAAAAGATAAATGGGAGGGGTAAAGGAGCGAAAATTTGGAGATTATAGGAGGCTGAAGGATGAAGGAGTATTTGTTAGCAGAGAACCTTAGGGGTATTGAAGCTTTACTTTTCATTTTCATAGGGTACTCAGGGAATACCAAGATCAATCACTACATCTTGTATACTTTTTAACCACAAAGAAAACGGAGTTTACACAGAGGAGCACAGAGAAAGCCACCGATTAATTGTAACGGAGGCTCTGATACAACCGGGCAATATGAATGCAGGTCTCACTAAGTATCAAGATCAATCACTGCATCTTGTATCTTGGATCATTTATCCTTTTTAACCACAAAGAACACAGAGTTTACACAGAGGGGCACTGAGAAATCCAATAAAACAGGAAGAGGAATGAATAATTGATCCAATAAACCAATGGTTGTCCAATCGATTATCTATCATCGATTATCGATTATCTTCTCCCTACAGCTCCGTATTCTGCTTATGGAACTGGGTGCGTTTTAAATTTGTTTGTGCAAGTTCTTTATATCCGCCAAGTACGTTTACAACTTTGCTAAATCCTTTCGACATTAAAATTGAGCATGCAATTACTGAGCGATATCCACCTTGACAATGCAGGTAGTATGTCTTCTCTTTGTTTAATGATGAAAGATTTTTATTGATGAAATCGAGCGGAAAGTTTTCTACTCCTTCTATATGCTCGGTATCATATTCGCTTTTGCGGCGAACATCTCTCGCTTCGATGCTTCCACCACTAAACATTCTTTCAAAATCACCAGGAGTAATTTGTGCTAACACTTCAACTTTATTTCCTGCGGCAATCCAAACTTCCATCCCGCCTTTTAAAAATCCTACAGGGTTATCATACCCAACTCTTGATAAACGAATAACTGCTTCTTCTTCTCTTCCTTCTTCGGTGATTAAAAGTATTGCTTGATTTAAATCGGGAATTAATGTCCCTACCCAAGGTGCGAAATTATCATCCAACCCAATGAATACTGCTCCCGGAATATGCGCAGCTGAAAATGCTTCTTTCTTTCTGGTATCGAGCACTAAAGCATTCAACGATTCCCATACTGTACTAAATTCAGATGGAGATAACGCTTGCGTTCCTGCTTTCACTACATCATCGACACTCTTTACAGAGCCTTTCAAATTCAAAATAACATTAGCAGGGAAATATTGAGGCGGCTCTACTAATCCGTCGAGTAATTTATCAGTAAACTTCTCTACTGTAAGCGATGCTTCTAATGCGTAATTCACTTGCTTTTGATGTCCGATTGTATCCGTAGTTTCTTTACTCATACTCTTTCCGCAAGCACTACCTGCACCATGTCCCGGATAAACAATTACATCATCCGGCAACACCATCAATTTCGTGCGAAGAGAATTATATAAATGCGCGGCAAGGATTTGCGGTGTTACATCTGCTTTTACTTTTTGAACTAAATCGGGCCGACCAACATCTCCGATGAACAAAGTATCGCCTGTAAAAACAGCTACTTCTTTTTTATTTTCATCGAGCAATAAGAAACACGACGACTCCATGGTATGTCCGGGAGTGTGCAATGCTTTTATGAAAACATTTCCTAAAGGAAACACTTCTTCATCCTTTGCAATATAAGCATCATAGCCCGGTGCCGCTGTTGGTCCGAAGACAATTTTAGCTCCTGTTTTTTTAGCAAGATCGATATGTCCGCTAACGAAATCAGCATGAAAGTGTGTTTCGAAAATATATTTTATTGAACCATTATTACGATTAGCGCGATCGATATAAGGCGACACATCACGCAATGGATCGATGATAGCAACTTCACCATTCGATTCGATATAATACGCCGCTTCCGCTAAGCATCCTGTATAGATTTGTTCAATTTTCATAATTAACTTTTTTAAAGGTGGAAATGAATTTTAATTTTTTTTGTCGTCGAGTTACGAAGACATTGAAAACATAGAATTTTCTGAAATGCAAAATTCAGGATTTTCACACCCAATAAAAATGACCGTTGTCACGGTAAAATAAAAAAGGCCGCAAAAGCAGCCTTTAAAGATTATCGTAAATATGATTTTTGTTATGCTTACTTCTTTTTATAGAAATCGGCAATAGGTTTAAAAGGACCATACTTATGTTGAACTGCAGAAAAATCATCGCCATAAGGAGGATAAGGAAAATCGACAGGCTTCTTTGATTTATTTGGCCAATCGGCACTTTGATCTTTAGATGGCCGCGGTTGACTATTTACATAAGCTGCAACATCCCATGCTTCTTCATCGGTCAATACTTGCGAATTAACATCCGATTTCCCGAAAGGCATATTATACTTCACATATCCTGCGAAATTCGACAAGCGATATAACCCTGCGCCATCGTTATAACTTTCATTGCCCCATAGCGGAGGATAAATCCAAGCGATTCCACTCGCATCTTTTACTCCTGCACCGTTCTCTCCGTGACAACTTCTGCATTGTGTTTCATAAACCAATTTTCCTTTTGCGGGATCAGCAGCACGATCAAGAAACTTCAATTTTTTAATTCCGCTTTGATAAGGCTTCACATCTTTCTTCACATCCTTACCAAGCCATTGCATATAAGCGTAGATAGCTTTAAACTCATAGCTAGTGCTATCGATAGCTGTACCGTTAAGACTACGTTCCATACAATCACTTACACGTTTGTAAATACTTTCTATTCGTCCGCTGCGCTCTCTAAATTTCGGATAAGTAGAAAACACTCCACTATAATTATTCCCCAAAGGACGAGTACCGGCTTCTAAGTGACAATTCTGGCAATTCATTCCATTGGTAAGATGAGCAACCGAACCCTTCGGACCTAAATACTTCGAAGTGTGAGCGATTAACTCTTCGCCATAAATTACTAGCTTACGCTGTTCACCCTTCAACTCTGTATCGAGATACAAACTTGGTTTAACCCAAATAGAATCGGGTTTGGCAACAGCGGTTACCTCCTCTTTTTTAGCAGGCGAACAAGCTTGACATAAAAATGATACTAATACAATTTTTAAGAAATAATTTTTCACAATACTCATTAATGAAATTCGTATGTTGTTCCTTGCAACTGCGTAAGTAATGTCGCAGGTTGATCGGTAGCAGTAGTTCGATGTTCAATTTTAGGAGACACGGGAGAATTCTTTGCAAGATACTCTTCCATCACTGCATGCATGAGCGTATTAAGCTTTGTGGGACGTAATACTTTCTCAATTCGACATAAAGTATCATCAGGATCACCTTCGCGTTCACAAGCAATGATACTATATTCTTTATCCTCTTGCAATGGTTTACCTTTAATCTTCACCCAATTTACGCGCTTCCCCATTTCATTACCAATAGTAACATTCACTTCCATTCCTGCGAAGCGAACAAACCATCCTCCGAGACGTTTAGAAGGATCTTTAGCAAATGCATTTTGCAACTCCTTCTCAAGCCAATTCATGATTTGCTTACCGGTAACATATCCCATTTTAGCTTCGCTATTTACAGGAAGCATATTCCACAAAAACTCTTTCGTAATATTCTGTTTTCCCGAAGGACCAACAGCTAGAGGCTGACAAAAACGGAATCCGTTGCTCAATGCGATATCCGGTTTAAACTTCCACATGATTGCGTTGGTCAGCAAATTATCCATTGGAGATTCCAACACAAAATATCGTACTAACGGTGACGTAGTAACCCCAATTACTTTATTCAACTCTGCACTATACGGAACAAGTGCTTTATCGATCATGCTTTGAAGAGCTGCATCGGGCGCATATTTCTCAGGATCCACATCGAGCAAATCATATTGGTACGATTTAATTTTATCGTTTTCGATTTGCACTTTCAATCGCCCAATAAACGAACCGAAAGCACCGCACTCAACCACTTTCGAATACTTCCCTTCAATAGGAACGCGCACACGTTCGTGGGTATCGGCACCGAGAATAAAATCGGCACCTTCGCAAGCGGGATTATTCGCAAGACCTACCTGTTGTGCTAATCCCATGTGAGTAACAACAAAGATAATTCCGCAGCCTTCCACTTCCTTCAACAACTTAATATAGCGAGCGAGGTTAAAGTCGGCATGTTCGAATTTAATTCCCACGCTATACGCCGGCGACTGACGTTTAGGAATTAGATGATCGGTATAACCGATAAATCCAATTTTTGTTGAACCAACTTTTTTTATCCAGTAAGGTTGATAAATCAACTCACCATTCTCGGGACCATCGCATTGATGCCACATGTTAGCGCAAATCTTAGCAGCAGTAGCATGTCCCATATCATACAACATCTTTTTCTTCTTATAAACCACCTCCCAATTTCCGGGTAGGATAAGATCATAATCGAAGTTATTCATGATAGGAATGAGCGCTTCTCCTTCCGTAAGAGAAGCAAGTCCATGACCGTGAAAGAAGTCGCCGCCATCAATCAAAATCGGATTCGGATTTTCATTGCGCAAAGTATTGATCATCGTTTTCAGGACAGGCAATCCTCCACGCTTACGATAAACGGGAGCATTATTCTCCCAGAAAAACTCATCATGCGTATTTAGTTGGGCATGAATATCGCTCGTATATAAAATGGTAAATGAATTGGTAGGTTGAGATGAAATATCGGGAGAAGGGGCTTTCACATCTTCAACTGTTGTAGATGCGATGGCTGATTTTCCGGGCATTAATCCCACTACCGACAATAATGCGGAAGTTTTGAGAAAATCTCTTCTAGTATTCTGCTTTTTCATGAAAGTGCTTTGCACAAATTTAAATTAAATAAGTACAGTTGAAAATACACACTTCACAAATCGACATAAAAAACATAAAAAAAACGGATGCCGAGCATATATTAGCTCGAGCATCCGTCAGACAATTATCATTTAAGATTAAAGGTACCGATAACCCTAAATGAACCTAACCTATATTGTCTTAGAAATTAACCGGTAATCCCTGATATAGAATTCCAGGACCCACCATTATATGCTTCCACGCCGGCTCTCTCCAGGATAGATTTAGCCATAGCGCTTCGTGCCCCACTTCTACAAACAGTAATTACCGGTTTATTCCATTTCTTAATTGCAGCGATATTATTTTGGATTGAATCGAGAGGAATATTCTTCGCTCCTTTATTATGCCCTGAGCTAAACTCACCGGGAGTTCTTACATCCAGAACAATTGCACCAGCTTTTATCAGCGCATCGTAATCGGTAGAGTTACCGAACATCTTCTTAACGAAATCGATCATGATTTATAAATTTGATACCGCAAAGATGAGGTAAGAAAAAGGCCTTTTCAGTGACCTTAGTTACACAACTCAAAAATTCAGTGAATTTTCACGAAATCAACGTGCGTGCGGCAGCGGAAAAAATAATTGTTGCACGATAATATAGACTCCCATCACCAAAACGAACCAGCCAAAGCCTCTTTTTAAGCGAGGGCCATCAACTTTATGACTGAGAGAATGTCCGACGAAAATTCCTACTACTGCCAATGAAGTCACCGTAAACAACAATGTCCAATCCATTTTACGAGACAAAAGATCACCGGTAAATCCGAATAAAGAATTCGCCGCGATAATCAACAAAGAAGTACCAACTGCTTTTTTCATTGGCAATTTACCGAGGTAAACGAGTGCGGGAATGATAAGGAATCCACCGCCGGCGCCAACGAATCCGGTGAGCATACCAATTAAGAAACCTTCAACGATGATTCCAAAATTATTCTTAGCACTCACAGGTTGCACTTGTTCCTCCACTTCACTACGACGATCACGAATCATGGAAACAGAAGCGAAGACCATCAAGACAGCGAATAAGGTCATCATCAAAAAAGCCTTCGTGATTTCGAAATCTGGTGAAGAGTAAAGAACTGCAGGAATTGCCGGAACGATGATTTTTCGAGTAAGGAATACAGAAATGATAGAAGGAATACCGAAAACTAGTCCGCGTTTTAAATCTACAAGTCCCTGACGATATTTAGGCACTACACCAAACAAACTACTAACTCCTACCACAAAAAGCGAATAAGCAGTAGCAGAAACGGGATCCACCTTAAATAGGTAAACCAAGACAGGGATGGTCATGATAGACCCTCCTCCTCCTATTAAACCTAAAGGAATTCCGATTGCCAAGGCGGCAAGATAACTCAAGACAAGCATCATAGATTCATTCGGTGCAAACTCAACAAGTCAAGCGAATACTGCTATTTTAGCCCGATATTCAGATCAAGGATTTCGAAATGCGATTTATGCATACGGATATAACCTTTCTCTGATAACTTCTTCATGAGGCGAGAGATTACCTCGCGAGAAGAGTTCAGCTCAGCAGCGATTTTCGTAAAGGGAATACTAACGATATTACTTCCCGAAACCTGTTGATGACGGCGAAGATAGAAAATGATTCGTTCATCGAGGTTACGAAATGCCACTTGATCGATAGTTGAAAGCAATTCCTCGAAGCGGGAGCGGTAAGTAGAAAGTACAAAATAGTACCAAGATTTATATACGTGCATCCATTCGTCTAACAATTTCACAGGAAGAGCCAGAACGGTAGTATCGGAAGCAGCTCTAACCATAACGCTACTAGTTTCTTGCTTAGAAGCGCAAACCAACGACAATGCACAAGCATTACCCGGGCCTAGGTAATACATAAAATACTCTCCACCCTCCTCATCTTCGCGGTAGACCTTTAGTAAGCCATCGAGCACTAAGACGGTAGACCGAATATTCTGGTTGGTCTTCATCAGCAAATCATCTTCCTTAAACGATTTCACCTCCCCGTGCTTAATGAGAGCATCGATAAGCTCAGGTTCAAAATCGGGAAATAATTCAGCAAGTAGTTGACTATCCATAGTAGTGAATTCAGTAAAACTGGTTTTAACAAATCAAAATAACTTGGCAAAGTTATAAAGGATCTAAAGCTTCATTTGTAATAAAAGTTACACAAGGGAAAATACCTGCAAGCGACAACAAACGACTACAATTATTTAAAGGGATACAGTTGCGCTAATTCATGATTAGCTTCGCCAAAATTTTCAGACATGAAACAATTAACAACTCTCATTTTCATACTTGCATCGCAGACAATACAAGCACAAGTCATTGAAGAATTCAGTGACGGGAATTTAAATTCTAATCCGACGTGGACAGGAGATCAAGCGCAGTTCACTATTAATTCAAACTATCAATTACAATTAAATAGCAGTGGAAGCGATTCATCGTTTATGAGTTTTAATTCCCCCTTAAATGCAGGTGACAGCTTACAATGGGAGATTTGGGTACAACAAAGTTTTTCGCCATCATCACAAAATTACGGACGAGTATATTTAACTAGTGATAATGCTAATTTAGAACAAGCACTCAACGGATATTATCTTCAATTTGGGGAATCCGGAAGTGCTGATGCAATATCAATATTTAAACAAACGGGTTATAATTCAACATTAGTTTGCAGAGGTATTGATGCGACGATAAGTAGTGCATTTATGGTTCGCGTAAAAGTTCTAAGAACCAACACGGGTGAATGGAAACTATACACAGACTACAGTGGCGGAACAAATTTTACAGAAGAAGCATCAGGCATCGATAATAGCATGAGCAATTTCTTATACTTTGGAATAAAAGATGTTTATACGAGCAGCAATGCAACAAAATTCTACTACGATCATATTTACGCGGGGGAATTTATTGCCGACACATTAAATCCGACTATAACGAGTGTAGACATCATAGACAGCATCTCGGCTCGATTACATTTCAGTGAGAAAATTCGGAATACCGATGCAAATAATGCTGCGCACTTTTACATTAATGGAAACATGGCAAGTTCGAGCATACAAGACATCGGAATGACTAGTGTTGTATTAACATCATCGCAAGTATTCACATCGCCGAACAGCTATCAACTATTGGCCTATCAAATACATGATCTAGAAGGAAATTTAACAGCAATAGATAGTATCAATTTCCTTTATTTGACAACAGCAACCACATCGATTCACGATATAGTGATTAATGAAATTATGAGTGATCCATCGGGAGCCAATAATTTACCGAATTCTGAATTTATAGAAGTGTACAATCGATCACAGAAATACATCAACACAAAAGGGTTTATACTAAGCGATGGTAGCACTGATGCTGAATTACCTGACGATACAATTGCGCCAAGCGGATACAGAGTATATTTTAACAATAGTCATTACAGTGAATTTGCAGCTTTACAAATTCCGAATATTAAAGGGCTTGCCAGCTTTCCGGGATTAAACAACGATGGTGATCGTTTAACTTTAAAAGACCAATTAGGAAATATTATCGACAAGACCAGCTATACATTATCGTCGTATCACGATAATATAAAGCAAGGAGGCGGTTGGTCGTTAGAACGAAAAGACCCGGAATTCACGTGTAGCAACGAAGACAACTGGCAAGCCAGCAAAGACAATTCAGGAGGAAGTCCCGGAAAAGAAAACAGCGAGATAATAACGTTCGTCGATAACACTTCACCGGATATCCAATATATAACGGTAACGGATAGCCTAAATATTGAAATTCACTTTACAGAAATTCCCGAATTATCAGATGCAACAAATATTTCGAACTATAGCATTAACGAAGGAATAAATTTACAAAGCATTAATGCTTCGGAAGAAAATGAATTGGTTTACAAAATCAATCTACAACAAGCATTACAAAGAAATATCATTTACAAACTAAGCGCGCATAACATTGGAGATTGCGCAGGAAATAAAATCCAAAACACGAATGAACTATCGTTTGGAATAGGAGAAGAAATCAAGAAAGGAGATTTAATAATCAACGAGATTTTATTTAATCCGGGGGATGGACAATACGATTATGTAGAACTTTATAACAAGAGCAATAAAATCCTTTTATTAAGCAAATCTAACCTTGCACAAAAAGACATTTTAACAGGAGAAATAAAAACAACAGAAATTATAACGGAAGAAAAAAGAATTATTTGTCCGGGGGAATATTTAGTAATTAGTGAAAACACTTTTTTTCTAAACAACTACAAAAGTTTTAATCAACGTACATCGATACAAGCGAGCACTCCTTCCATGAATGACGACGAAGGGATCATTAGTATTTTATCGCCGGGCTTAGAAGAAATCGATTTACTCCACTACACTGACAAGATGCACTATCCATTGTTATCAGTAGTCGAAGGAGTAGCATTGGAAAGAGTACGATTTTCGGCAGCTAGCGATGAAGTTGGCAATTGGCATAGTGCCTCTTATCAATGTGGATATGGAACACCGGGGAAAGAAAACTCACAAGCGTTGAATTCAACTGAAGGTGAGGTGATGGAAATCCAAATTTCGCCACCGATAATATCCCCCGACAACGACGGTCACAACGATATTGCGCTAATAACAGCAAAAGGAATTATTGGTACGGGAACGATAAGCATATTGGACGAAACCGGTAAAATGATACGAAAGATAGCAGAAGGAGAATATTTGGGAAGCGGGAACGAATACGTATGGGATGGAACTAACGATAAAGGTAGTGTTGTATCTGTAGGCATATATATTGTTGTGTCTGAAATAACCCAAGAAGGGGGTAAAATAATACAAAGTAAGAACCCGATTGTAGTTGCTCAGAAGGTCGAAAAAGTAAACTAGTATTGAATTCTTATATAAAAACATGAATTTTAGGCCTCAAAATTGAACTTTTCTAAGAATTAGGTATTTATTTTCAATCCCGTGCAACTTTTGTATAAAAAAAAACACGTACATTGTAGCATCAACCTAATCCCATGAAGAGACTTCTACTCAGCATTGCAATTGTTTTATCGATCGGTGAAGCAAACGCACAAAAATCATTAGATCTTGGCTTTGGCACCGGACTTACGAATTACTTCGGAGATCTTGGAAACGGCGAATTCATGCAAAGCAGCTCCACGCGACCGGGGATTGAAGTTACGGTAAGGAATATTATTAGTCCGAAGGAAGTTAGCGGAATGAAATATTCAGCCTTCAACGTAGAAGCGCGCTTAAGCTGGCATAGAATCGGATACGACGAATCGAAATCGATATCAGGATTAGCGGTAAGCGAGATGCGCAACTATAATCGCGGATTAGGCTTTAGAAACGACATCTTCGGAGTTTCGACACATGTATCCTACACATACTATCCGAATCGCCACAAGCCATTATACAAGCAAGGGTTGGCATTATTTGTTTACGGGGGAGTAGGAATTTACCATAGCAATCCGAAAGCTGATTTATTCAGAGGAAAAATTGACATTAACAACAGATATTATTTTTGGAACGACGGGACAACTAGAGATGCTCCTGAAGGAACAGCGGGAGCCAATGTTATAGAAAAAGACGGCGATTACGAAACAACATTATCTGATTGGCATACGGAAGGTCAGGGATCATCTGACGAGACCAAAGCATCAAAAGACATGTACAAAAACTGGAACTTAGGTATTCCGGTTGGATTCGGGTTCCGTTACGGAGTAAACAAAGCAATTACACTTTCATTGGAAGTAGGATACTATAAATTCCTTACTGACTATTTAGATGATGTGAGCGAAGCCTATGCTACCTACAAAGAGATCGAGCAGCAATTCCCAAATGATCCTATCAAACAAGAATTAGCGAAATACATTTCTGATCCGACAGGGAAAGGAACTGACGGATATGTTGATGCATTTACGAGCAGAAGAGGTAATCCCGGGATTACTGATTCATACAGCTTCATCAGCATGGAAATTGCATACAAGATAAACTGGAAGCCTGAGAAAATCACGGCGCTGTTTACTCGATAAAAAATCGAAGAATAGAATTTGCAGGTGCTAATAAAATAGCACAAGGAATGAAATGCTTGAAGAAAATATCGGGTTTAAATTTATTGGCAAAAAATTGCAACTAGACTCTATTAGAGTTTAATTTCTTCGCCTTGTTTATTCTGGAAATGATATTCCATTAAATGATAAGAAGAGATAGCTTCTACTTTAATCCATCGTTTATACTTCTTATACCATTTCCACTGGAAAGACTTCAGAGTAAACAATCCATTTTTAAGGTAAGTAGCAAGGAATGGATGAACTTGAAGAGTTAAAGCAGGTTCATTTTGTTCTTCGCAGAGATAGCGGATATTATTCTCGATATCATCTACAAGCAACAAGCTTGCTTTAATTTCTCCTGTTCCATCGCAAGCGGGACATTTCTCAACAGTAATAATATTCGTAACCGGGCGAACACGCTCACGAGTAAGTTGTACCAATCCGAACTTACTAGGAGGCAAAATGGTATGACGAGCGCGATCGAGTTTCATTTCATCGCGGAGCGTATCAAAAAGATCCTTACGATGCAACGTGTTTTTCATATCGATGAAATCGATAACTACGATTCCACCCATATCGCGTAGGCGAAGTTGACGAGCAATTTCTTTTGCGGCTGCGATATTCACGCTAAGGGCATTACTTTCTTGGTTATCCTGAGCGCCTTTATTTCTTCCTCCGGAATTGACATCAATAACATGAAGGGCTTCGGTATGTTCAACTACGAGGTAAGAACCTCCACTTAATGTAACCGTTTTCCCGAAGAGCGATTTAATTTGTTTATCGACGCCAAAGTTCTCGAAGATGGGCACTTTACCCTTGTAAAGCTTCACGATTTCTACTTGATCGGGAGCGATACTTCTGATATAACTTTTAATTTCCTCTGCGAGAGAAGCATCATTTACTTGAATACTATTAAAGTTAGGATTCAGCAAATCGCGAAGGATGGTAGAAGTACGATTCATCTCCCCTAAAATTTTAGTAGGAGGCTGAGCCGTTTTCAGCATTTCATGCAATGATTCCCATCGAGAGCAAAGGTCTTGAATATCGGCATCGAGGTCGGCTACTTTTTTGCCTTCGGCAACAGTACGAACGATAATTCCGAAATTTCGTGGTTTAATCGACTGAGCCAAACGCTTGAGACGTTGGCGTTCGACAGAACTTTTAATTTTTTGGGAAACGGAAACGATATCAGAAAAAGGAACCAGCACAACGAAGCGACCGGCGAAAGAAAGTTCGGAAGTGATACGAGGACCTTTAGTTGAGATCGGCTCCTTCGCAATTTGAACCATGATGTTCATGTTTTGCGAAAGCACTTGTCCGATTTTACCTGCCTTATTAATATCAGGTTCAATCTCGAAATTATTGAGCAAAGACTCTGACTGGCTTCCTGAAGACGTTGTTTTCATAAACTTCAACAACGACTGCACTTGAGGACCAAGATCGAGGTAATGCAAGAACGCATCTTTCTCATAGCCGATATCAACGAAAGCGGCATTAAGAGAAGGCATGAGCTTCTTCACGCGACCTAAATAGATATCTCCTACTGAGAAGCTGTTTTCCTTCTTCTCCTTATTCAATTCTACAAGTCGCTTATCTTCTACCAAGGCAATAGTTACCTCGGATGACGATGCGTCAATAATTAATTCACTGTTCAAGCCGAAAGGATAATTAGGCTGTATACAAAATTCCGTATTAAGCACTGAGTGTTTAATTTGACATTCATCAAACTAAAACGAAAGTCAATGCATAGCAATACATTGTCCGTTTCATCAATATTGAATTAATGAAACGGACAATGCTGACCGGAAGATTACACCGGACTATCTGTTTTTCTTTTTATGACGATTCTTTCTCAAACGTTTTTTACGCTTGTGAGTAGCCATTTTATGACGTTTACGCTTTTTACCGGAAGGCATAGTAATAAATTTTATTCGTTAGAAATTATGTTAATTCAATTTGATCAAACCTTTCCTTTCTTGAGATCGGAAATGATCTTTTTCACCTCTTGAGCTGCCTGCGGATCATTTGTGTTTTTCACAAACGACTCGTAGTAACCGATTGCTTTATCAGGTTCGCCTTTCGAAACATATATCTGACCAAGGTAGAAATACATTTCGGAACGTTTAGGATTTATTTCAAGAACTTTAGTAAAGCGTTCGATTGCTTTATCTAATTGTCCTGATTTCACCGACAACATTCCCAGGTTATACTGTGCCATTTCATGTTCAGGATTTTTGCTAACCACTTCACGCAGCAACATAATTCCCTTCATCGGCTCACCGGTTCCTTCGGCATAACAAGCGCCTAGGTCGGTTTTAGCATTGAGGTTTTCGGGGTTTATCTCAATTACCTTATTGTAGTTCTCGATTGCTTTTTGAACCATCATTCCTCTTAAAGAAGAATCACCGGCCATTTTAAAGGCATCGAAATAACGATAAGCTGCATCGAGATAACTCAATTCAGTTTTCTGAATCGCCGACTTTTTCTCGAACCAAATTGCCGCCGCAGCAGGAATGTTCCGGTTATCCCAGAATCTACCTATCTGATCTAGCAATGCGGTATCCTGATCTCCATTCTTCTTCAACGCATCCTCTAACATTCTTAGAGTAGGCAATTGAGTAGAATCAATAGCAGTAGCCGCACTTTGCAACAAGGCCGTTTCGTCGAGACCACCCTTATTTACTCGGGTAGCATCCGCCGGTTTTGCTTTCATATTTACCTGTGAAGGCATCATATAAATAACAACAGACAACAGCAATGCAGCTGCTACTATTATTATTTGCAACCGGTTAGGCTTCATTCAGATTATTGTTGAGGCGCTTTTTTCACATGAGCATTTTTCACGCGCTCTGTGAATGTTTTCGCCGGTTTGAAAGCCGGGATATAGTGCTCAGGGATAATAATCGTAGCATTTTTTGTGATGATACGTCCGGTTTTCTTAGCACGCTTCTTTACTATGAAGCTACCAAAACCACGCAGGTATACATTCTCGTCGTTGATAAGTGAGTTGCGAACAACTTTCATCATTGATTCGATGGTCTGCTGTACAGCCACCTTCTCGATGCCTGTCTTTGTAGAAATCTCGTTTACTAATTCTGCTTTCGTCATGATGACAACTATGTTAAGATAGGGTTTTCCTATAAGGGGCTGCAAAGATAGGCTTTCTTGCTGAATTACAAAATATTAATTCATTACTTTTGAGCCCGTTACGATATTTATGAAGGATTTCAATGGGGTTTTGCGGAATTGGTACCTAAAAAACCGTCGGGAATTGCCCTGGCGGGACACCACCGACCCATACCCTATCTGGCTGTCAGAGATTATGTTACAGCAAACCAGGGTTGAACAAGGACTGCCATATTGGGTACGTTTTACCACCACTTTTCCAAACATTACGGACCTTGCAAAAGCTCCGGAAGAACAAATAATGAGGATGTGGCAAGGGCTCGGCTATTACTCCAGGGCCCGCAATTTACATACCGCAGCGAAGCAAGTGTCGACCGAATTTAAAGGAAAATTCCCTGCTAACTATAAGGATATCAGATCTTTAAAAGGAATCGGCGATTATACTGCGGCTGCAATCGCTTCATTTTCATTTAATTTGCCACATGCGGTAGTAGATGGCAATGTCTACCGATTTCTATCACGTCTTTTCGGAATCGAGACTCCAATTGACAGCACCGAAGGCAAAAAAATCTTTGCCGAATTGGCAGAAAAACTCTTGGATAAAAAAGAGCCCGGCTTGCATAATCAGGCAATTATGGAATTTGGAGCGATGCAATGCAAGCCATCAAATCCCAATTGTGAAGCCTGTCCGTTTGCAATTGAGTGCATTGCATTAAAAAATAAGCAAGTCAACGTTTTACCGGTAAAATCCAAGAAGACAAAGGTTCGAGATCGGCATTTTCACTTTATAATTATACATGACGGGACCAAAACCATCGTTTCGAAACGGGTTTTGAAGGATATTTGGCAAGGACTTTATCAATTCCCGCTGATTGAAATCGAATCTAAAAAGAACCTAAAGCCGGGAGAAGTGGTTTCATTTGCCAAAGAAGTAGCAGGAATTGAAGATTTAACTCTCATTAAAAAGAGCGCTCAAATCAAGCATCTACTCTCGCACCAAACACTGCACTGTTATTTTTGGTGGATTGGCTACGACAAACTCAACAAAAAGAAAGCATCGTTGGGTTACGAAGTAGTTAACATTAACCACCTCGACAATATTGGCATGCCTCAGCTGATAGTTAAATACCTTAGCGAGAACGAATTTATCGACTAAATCGACACTTTTCAGAGTTGCCCTTGACTTAATAGCAGGAATTTTATCGGAAACTTTGTTGGGTAATAGGAAATGTTAACTTTGCCTTGTAAGGAACCCATATCAGTTCAGATTAAGCTAAGTAGAACCAATAAAAAATTAAGACGATGTCGGGAGTAAATAAAGTATTTCTGATCGGAAACCTAGGCAAGGACCCTGAGTTCCGACATATGGAAGGAGGAGTAATGGTAGCTAAATTCCCATTGGCCACAACCGAGTATTTTAAAAACAAAGACGGGCAGCGACAAGACCAAACCGAATGGCATAATATTGTTTTATGGAGAGGGCTTGCCGAAGCGGCGGAGAAGTTACAACTACGAAAAGGGCATATGGTTTTTATTGAAGGAAAGCTTCGAACACGCAATTGGGAGAAAGACGGCATTAAGCGTTATGCAACTGAGATCATTGCTGAGAACATGACGATGTTAAGTAAGCGTGAGCCTGGTAACGGAGGCAATGGAGATCATGATCACGGTCACGACACGCCTCATATTGGAGATATGGGCGGAGATTTACCATTCTAAGAAAAACAACCAATCAAACTATAAACATCAAAGGCACTTAACGAGTGCCTTTTTTTATGCTTCATATAAAATTGCATCTTTGCATTATGCGTAAACTAATTGCACTTCTATTGTTAGGCTCAGGAATCCTGATTACATCGTGTAATAATGATGAATCGGAAGGCACGCCGAAGCCACGCGGATATTACAGAATAGATTTCCCTAAGCATAGCTATAAAAAATTCGAGCCGGCCTCTTGCCCTTTCAATTTCGAAATCCCTGAATATGCAATTGCCATTCCTGATACCAACGGAAGAGCTGAAGCATGCTGGTATTATTTAATATTCCCGAAATTTAACGGAGAAGTATATCTTACTTATAAATCACTTAATGGAGATTTAGAACAGTTTACAGAAGACACCAGAACGTTAGTTTACAAGCATACAGCGAAAGCAAGTTCAATAAACGAAAAAGTTCTTGATTTCGGCAATGGTGTTAGTGGAATCTTTTATGATATTGGAGGAGATGCTGCATCTCCAACTCAATTCTTTGTGACTGATAGTTCAAAACACTTTTTACGCGGATCACTATATTTCAATGCACCACCAAATGCAGACAGTATTGCACCCGTAGTAAAATACATTAAAGAAGATATGCTACACTTACTAGAAACAGTGAAGTGGAAATAAATATCGAAGTATAAAGGCGACTATTTCTTGATAAATTTAAACATTGAGAAATCATTTTCACGATTCAATTTCATCAAGTATAAACCTGAGGATAAATTCCGCACATTCACATACAATTGACTTATTTGTTTGTCAACTGAAATATTTTCAATTTCTTTTCCGCTGATATCGAAAATTTGAAGTGAAGTATAATTCAAATTCTTTTCGGCATTTATTTGCAGAATATCATTTACAGGATTTGGATTTATAGTTATTCCTTGAGAAGATAGCGAAGTCAATCCAACTGCAGAAACATATTCGGAATCACTCAAAGCAGTACATCCGTTTGTATCGGTAATCATCACGCTATAGTAACCACTTACTGAAACATTAAAGACTTGATTTGTCTCACCGACTAATGGTTGTCCTGACAAAAACCATTGATAGGCGAAAGCCTGAGATGAGGTTAGAGCACCTAATACTTGAGTGAAATTCGGTTGAGCAGGAGTCGGATAAACATTCACTAAATACTGGCTGCTGACGTTACAATAATTGTTAGATATATTCACATCAATAACATGAGGGCCGGCGCTTAAATTATTTAATGTTAGTGATGTACCTGAAGCTGTTTGTAAAGCATCGAGCGACCATTCTATATCCATTGGAAATATTGTTGAAGCTGATCCAATTAAAACTTCCCCCTCACAAATATTTGCATCTGCAATAGCCACTGTTGACATTTGATTACAATCAAAAATTGTATTTAACACTTCGTTAGTTGCAACAGGAGTATTATAATCAAAATAAATAGATGCGCTATTTTCAATTGTTGTACCGGCTACATTTCCCGGCTGTTGATTTATTCTAAACTTAACGTATCCATGACTTGCAGGCTCATTAATATTACTATCCGGCAACAATAAATTATTGAAATGGAACGCCACTACATTTCCGGGTTTAAACTCATATGAATAAGGATGCGAATACCCTAAAACTTGCAAAGTGTATTTATCTAATGTGAGCGGCAATGTATCAACTACTGTTACATTAAAAGCAGTATCGGTACCGGTATTCTGGAAATTGATTGTATAATTTAACTCTTGCGCATTTGTAATATACCCTTGACTAGAATATCCCGGAGGAGAAACGGAGATATCGTTTGGATCATATGAACCGGTAACAACTTGTATTAAAGTATCGAAATTATTTGAAACTGCTACTTCATTTGTTGCAGTAGAAACATCAAGCAAAGAAATAAGTTGAGAACCTAAAACTGTTGATGCAGGTACATTAAACTTAAATCTAATGACTTTAGAACTAAACGCAGTTAATGGCAAGGTATTGAAAGTATAAACATTTGCATTTACAGTAGCGGGCGTATCACTAATTGAGATTAATGTAAGTGATGGATCTGCAGTAAATGTTAAAATTTGAGGAGAAACTAAATTGGGAGTTAAGTTTTGGCAAGTCAAAACATAATCGACATTAAATCCGGGGCGTGCAGTACCAGAAACAATTCCGACGGCGAGGTCAGGGACTACAGATACGCTATCTGCTATATTCAAAAGCAAAGAACTGCCGGCAACATTATTATTCAAAACATAGGTAGCAGAATCAGGACACAGTTGTTTATAGAGATATGGGGTATGCTGCGTTACTGTATAATTACCAATTGGCAGTGGCAGCAAATAATTTCCATTTGCATCTGAGGTAATTGAATATCCGCCGGGATTAAACTCGACTAATACTTTATCAAGAGGAGAATCGCCAATATTGAAAACACAATTTTTATTCTGGTCGGCAAATATTTTACCATAAACATAAGAACAATTAGGGTCATTGCCTACAGTTATTGACCCTGTAGATACCAAGACAGAATCATGGAGATAAGGATTTTGGTTATACTCAAAGGTATCACCGACAAAGACTTTATAATTATAATTACCCGGGGCAAGTCCGTCTACCATAAATACTGAATCTCGAGTATTATAAGTCTTGACCGGTGTGGATCCATTATAAAAAATAAGTTTGTAAGCTGAAAATACCGGAGGAGCATTAAACCCACCTATTAAATCGCTTTTAAACGTCAAGGCATCGAAAGCAGGGTTAGGATTTAAATGTCCAATTACTTTACCTGTTGCAGTACTATTGCATGCGGGCAAGCTAGAAAAGCTTGGAGAAATTGCAGGCATTTCTTTAACATAGAAATCAACTGATTTAGCGCAACCAAAATCAACATATGCTTGTGTTTCGTAATGTCCGGGAGGAAGACTATCGAAAGTATAATAAATAACTCCGCAACCCGGATAAGTACACATTTCTGTATGCGTTTCAATTGTTTGACCTGTACCTAAATTCCACAACATAATTGATACTTGACCTGATGGAATATATGGGGCATTTCCATAAGGATCACCATATAAAGCAACCTCTGCTACTCCATTATTTAATCCTTTTGCCGCCATTAAAACACTAAGACAATAAAAAGGTGGTTCCTGAATAAAATCAACAACACCGGATGCGCTCACAGAGGTACCGGCTGCATCAGTCACAGTTACAGTATATGTTCCCTGCGAGAGGCCGGAAATTGAAGAGTAAATGGAACCGTTACTCCATTGATAATTATAAGGAGGTAGTCCTCCATAAACACTTGTAGACAATGCGCCGGTTGGTTGTCCACACCAGGACCCAACTTGTTGTATTACACTTGCAGTAAGAGGAGTTGCTAAAACATTTTCATTAGAGATGACAAGAACAAACATCATCGCTAAAAGACCCATTAATTTTTTCATAGCAGCCTAATTTTTCAAACAATTCATGTAAAAGTAAAAATGTTTTTGAATTAAGCAAATATTTCGTTGGTCTACATCAAGAAATCCTCTATGGTATGTAATAGTTCGTCGGGTTTATCGGCATGCACCCAATGTCCTGCTCCCTCGATAGTAGCGAACTCGGCATTAGGGTACCATTGAAGAATTTCGTTGAATCTACTTTCCTCAACGTAGCCTGACATTTCGCCTCTCACAAATAAAACAGGTGTATCATTTTGCAATGAAGGCCAAGTCGGTTCTCCTACCTCATCGATATCTCTATTCAAACCCTTTAAATTAAAACGCCAAGCAAGTTGATCAGGTGTTTCCCAGTATAGATTCTTCAATAAAAATTGTCGGGTGCCGAAATCATCAATTTTATCTGTCAAAATTTTCTCTGCTTCACCTCTACGTTTTACGATTTCTAGGTCTACTGAAAGTAAAGCATCTAAGATTTCTCGATGATGAACAGGATATTGATATGGGGCTATATCTACTACAACAGCTTTACGGACTAAGCCGGGAAAATCATTTATAAGTTGCAACGTAGACTTCCCTCCCATGCTATGTCCAATGACATCGGGATGTATAAGATTAAGGTCGGAAATAAGTTCAGCAATATCAGCTGCAATAGCAGTGTAATTATGAACTTCACTATGAGGAGAATGTCCGTGGTTACGTAAATCGCCCAGCACCACTTGATATCCAACATCTGCCAATTTTTTAGCAAACGATTGCCAATTATCGCTCATACCGAAAAGGCCATGAAAAATCATCACGGGGCGACCTTCTCCAACAATTCTGTATTTCAACTTCATAAGTGAGGCAAAGATCATAAAAATCCATACGAACCCGAATTTTATAATCGTCAAAATGCATTGGTACATTATGGAATGACCTAAATTTGCGCCATGAAAATCAGTATTAGAAAAGCTAAGCCCGACGACATGGTCGCTGTTCACGGGTTGATTTGTGAGTTAGCAGAATACGAAAAGGCGCCCCAAGAAGTAACCAATACTGTTGACGATATGATTCGTGATGGTTTTGGGGAATCCCCGGTATTTCATTGTTTGGTAGCTGAACGCGATAATAAAATTATCGGCATGGCTATCTACTTCATAAAGTATTCGACATGGAAAGGCAAAGGCATATATCTCGATGATATTGTAGTAACAGAATCGATGCGCGGAAAAAGGGTTGGAAAATTATTATTTGACGAAGTGATATCGCAATCATTAGAAATGGGCGCCAATCAACTACATTGGCAAGTATTAGATTGGAATCAACCGGCGATTCATTTCTACAACAAGTACAAAGCGATGATGGATTCTGAATGGATTAACTGCAAGCTAAGCAGATTCCAGATGAAAAAACTCGCAGAAGAAAACAAAGAACAGTAATCACTATTAGCATAGAGAATGAAAGTATTCAAATTTGGGGGTGCATCTGTTAAAGATGCATCAGCAGTAAAGAACGCAGGAGAAATATTAAAACAATTTGAAGGAGAGAAATTAGTTGTTGTAATCTCAGCCATGGGCAAGACAACTAACGGACTAGAAAAAGTTGTTAATGCTTGCTATAACAAAACGAATGATGCTTTATTGATACTCGAAGAAATAAAAAGCTTTCATGAGAAAATCATGGGAGAACTTTTCGAAAATGACAAACACGAAGTATATCAAAAAGTAAACAACCTATTTGTAGAAATAGAATGGGTAATAGAAGATGAGCCGCGTGGTTATGATTTTATTTATGATCAAATTGTTTCTTTCGGAGAATTAATTTCAACTACAATAGTAAGTGCATGGCTGAATGAAAACGGCATATCAAACAATTGGCTCGACATACGCGATTGTTTGCTAACAGACAATAATTATCGTGAAGCCAAAGTAGATTGGAAACAAAGTGAACAACTGTTCAATGAGAAAATCCCTTCATTATTTGCATCGCATCCTATTGTAATTACGCAAGGCTTTATTGGCAATACTAGCGAGAATTTCACTACTACTTTAGGAAGAGAAGGTTCAGACTATACGGCGGCGATCATTGCTCATATTATGAATGCCGAATCGGTTACAATCTGGAAAGATGTACCGGGAGTATTGAATGCCGATCCTAAATTCTTTAACGACGCACAAAAGCTCGAGCAATTGAGCTATTTAGATGCAATTGAATTAGCGTATTACGGAGCATCGGTAATCCATCCGAAGACGATAAAACCGTTGGAGAACAAGAATATTCCATTGCATGTAAGATCATTCTTACAACCAACAGCAAAAGGAACAACCATAGGAAAAGATCTTCAAACGAAACCATTAGTTCCATCGTTTATTTTTAAGACCAACCAAGTACTTATTAGTATTTCGGCCAAGGATTTTTCATTTATTGCAGAAGAAAACCTGAGTGCTATTTTCGGGACATTAGCAGAAATCGGGATAAAATTAAACCTAATGCAAAACTCTGCGATTAGTTTTTCTGTTTGTATAGATGACGATCAATTTAAAGTTCCTAAACTTATTGAACGACTAAAAGAAGACTATAGAGTTCGATACAATTCAGACCTACAACTTTACACCATAAGACATTACTATCCTTCGACAATTGAAACATTGAGCACAGGAAGAGATATACTACTTGAACAACGAAGCAGGAATACCGCGCAATTAGTAATGAAAGCAGAAGAAAAAAAATAACCATGACAATAAAAGATCAATCGGCAGAAAAAAGCAGCATGATATTATGGCTTTTCATGGGCTGTTTTTTAATTTTCGGAATGGTTGTAGTAGGAGGCATTACTCGACTTACGGGATCGGGATTATCTATTACCGAATGGAAGGTAGTAACCGGTGCTATTCCTCCGTTAAACGAAGCTCAGTGGGTAGATGCTTTCAACAAATACAAACAAATTCCCCAGTACAAATTATTGAATTCGGATTTCACTTTATCGGATTTTAAATTCATCTTCTTTTGGGAGTTCATACATCGTTTATTCGGAAGAATGATAGGTGTAGTATTTATGATTGGCTTTGTGTACTTCTATTTTAAAAAAGTCATCACCAAAGAACTAATGCCAAAACTACTATTCATGTTTGTTCTTGGCGGCATTCAAGGGTTCTTGGGATGGTATATGGTATCGAGCGGACTAACAGAAAACGTAAGAGTAAGTCATATCCGATTAGCGATTCATTTAACATTTGCCTTCATCACCTTCGGGTATATTTTCAAGGTAGCACTTTCACAACTTTATCCGGTAAAAAGTACTAACGGATACGCCTTAACGAAATATCAGAAATATGGTATCGCCATATTATTACTTTTAACGCTGCAGATTATTTACGGAGCTTTTGTAGCGGGGACCAAAGCGGGTTGGACATATAACACATGGCCAAAAATGGAAGGAGAATGGGTTCCTGAATCGATGACTTATATGTTAGGTAAAGAAGGTAGTTCCAGTTTATTAAACAATTTAGCCAGTGTTCAATTTATTCATCGAACATTAGCTTATTTGATAACACTAGTAGTTTTACTAGTTGGCATTTCGGCACTTCGCGACCACAAGCTTGAAAAGTATCATAAGCAATCAGCAATGATTTTACTAAGTTTTATTATTGTACAAGTAGTATTAGGGATTTTCACCCTACTCTACAAAGTTCCTATTTCATTAGGAGTGATACATCAAGCAATGGCATTTTTCCTATTTGCTGCATCGATTTATTTCTTGCACAGATTGAAACATGAACCCATGGAGAAAAACATAGCATAAAAAAAAGAGGCCTTTCGGGGCCTCTTTTTTTTACCATTTCTTATTCTTTCTTGTAGAAGTAATATGAGCAACGTGATGATTACTATGCCAAGCATAAAGTGCGAGGCACTCATCAAGTCGGAAGGTGAGATGTTTTTCGGGGTGATAGAATGTTCGGCTCCAATCGAAGCTTCGCATATTTCTAAGCATGATACTCCATCGATTATGTAAAGCCTCTAACAAACGCAAAGAGACCTCAATATTCCCGTATTTAGCTTCAGGAAGTTCAGCCCAACGCTCTTCAAAATAAGGGCGGATAGTAGGGTTTTCCTCTGTGAGAGCCAATTTAAAACGGACATAAGCGTTCATATGACTATCTGCCACATGGTGCACCACTTGACGTAGGGTCCATCCTTCCTCACGATAAGGAGTATCGAGTTGATCGGCATTTAATCCGTTGATAGCCTCTCTCATTTTCAGAGGAAGTTGCTCAATTGTTTCCATCCACATATTTAAATCGGCGTCGGAAATTTCAACCGGACGTTTAAACGGTCCGATAGGATACTTTAATAAATCAGTTGCTGACATAATAATTTGAAGAATATTTACTCGAAAATATCAATTAAAATGACATAAGTTACAGAGAATTGGAAGGGATTCATTTATTTTTGACCAAATGAAGATTCTTCCGGAAGAGCTGACAGAACAGGGCTATGAACTTTGTGATCAATTTGAGCATACCGAGATAGTACCATTTATACAGCCTTATTTAAAACCCACGAATCCCATAATGGTATTTTATTGGGCGTTCAACATAATTATTTTGTTGATTGCCATAATAAGTTGGATTGTTCTTCCTTCGGGGAAGGAAGATGCGGTGATAAAATTCGGAATCGGCGGAGCATTATTTGCATTACTTATTCCTATTCATGAACTTATTCATGGTATAGGCTATAAACTTGCAGGAGCACCGAAAGTGAGTTACAAAGCGCATCTTAGAAAACTAATTTTTTATGCCATGGCCGATCGATTTGTAATTGCTGCCAAACCTTTTGTGCTGCTGGCGATAGCGCCCTTCATCATAATTAACTCACTGTTAATCATAGGTATTATAATTTATTCCGGACCATATAGTTGGCTTTTGGCAGGAGCTTTGCTTATGCATACTTCAGGCTGTGCCGGAGATTTTGCCCTGATTAGTTATTATTATGTTAACAGGCGTAAGGAAATCGTGACATACGACGACCAATCGGCACAAATCACCTATTTTTTCATGAAACTATGAATAGTCCTATATTCGCATTACCAAAAATTGCCAAAACAATTACAAACAATACTGCTACTTACTTTATGAAGCTATTAAAACGAACTGGCCTACTCAGCACAATACTTTGGCTGCTGATGATGACGCCACTCTTTGCGCAAATAGAACAGCCAGTGAAATGGTCGTTCAGAGCTGAGCAAAAAGACAAAGAAGCTACAATCATCATCAAAGCTACTGTTGAGAAAGGCTGGCATGTATATTCGCAAGACATCCCTCCCGGGGGGCCTATTCCAACGACATTTAAATTCAATGCAAATAAGAATTACACACTTTCAGGAAAAGTAACTGAGCCAAAGGCAGAAGAAATCTTTGATCAGAACTTCGAGATGAAAGTAAAGTTCTTTGAAAACTCAGCAGAGTTTCGTCAGAAAATAAAATTAAACAGTAACAAGTCATTCAAGCTCACGGGGTCTGTTGAAGCAATGGCTTGTAACGACAGAAACTGCACGCCACCCAACGAAGTAGAATTCAGCATTCCGATTAAAGGAGTTGAAGAAGACATTGATACTGTTGCCACTGTTGTTCCGGTAGTTTCGGATACGCCGGCCGTTAGTAATACAGCAACCACTGTTATTCCTGCATCAGTAGGAAAAATTCCTGATCCTTCGAATGACGTTACAATACTTGATCCGGGTTGCAGCAATGGAGTAGCGGGAGAAAAAAGCGATAAGAGTATTTGGGGGATTTTCATAGCAGGAATGGTTGGAGGATTATTCGCGCTACTTACACCATGTGTATTCCCAATGATTCCTTTGACGGTAAGCTTCTTTACAAAGAGAAGCCCGACGAGAGCGAAAGGAATCAGCAATGCAATCATCTATGCATTTTCGATTATCATCATATACGTTACGATTGGATTTTTAGTAACCGTAACATTAGGCTCGGATGCATTAAACGAAATGGCTAGTTCGGTATTTTTCAACCTGCTCTTCTTTATCATCTTCTTCATATTTGCTTTATCGTTCTTAGGAGCATTTGAAATTACACTTCCTAGCTCATGGATTAACAAAGCTGACGAAGCCTCTGACAAAGGAGGATTGATTGGAATTTTCTTCATGGCCTTTACATTAAGTTTGGTATCGTTCTCATGTACGGGACCAATTATTGGGACGCTATTAGTTGAAGCAGCGAAAGGTTCGAGTTATTTAGGGCCGATTATGGGGATGACAGGATTCGCTACAGCATTGGCATTACCATTCGCATTATTTGCAGCCTTTCCGGGTTGGTTAAACACTTTACCTAAATCGGGAGGATGGTTAAATAGCGTTAAAGTAGTTTTAGGATTTTTAGAGTTAGCATTAGCGATGAAATTTTTATCGAACGTTGACTTAGCATATCACTGGGGCTTCCTTAAGAGAGAATTATTCATTGCGATTTGGGTTACAATATTCGGATTGATGTCGTTGTATTTATTAGGCAAATTAAAATTCTCGCATGATAGTGACTTGCCATATATTGGAACAGGCAGAATCATCTTTGCAATAATCGCTACTGCATTTACATTGTATTTAATGCCCGGATTATGGGGAGCGCCATTGCGTTTAATTAGTGGCTTCCCACCTCCTGAATTTTACAAAGAATGGGTACAAGAAACAGGAAAAGACGAGCATGGTGGTGGAAGTTGTCCGCATAACCTAAACTGCTACCACGACTATGAAGCTGGAATGGCTTATGCGAAATCGATCAACAAACCGGTGATGATTGACTTCACGGGATGGAGCTGTGTAAATTGCAGAAAGATGGAAGACAATGTATGGTCGCAACCGAAAGTATTAAAGCATTTATCAGACGACTATGTAGTAATTTCATTATATGTAGATGATAAGACAGAACTTCCTGCGAATGAACAATACGTAAGTGCGTTCAGCGGACAAACTGTAAAAACAACGGGAAAAAAATGGAGTGATTTAGAAGCTAGAGTATATAACAAAAACACTCAACCATACTATGTACTTGTAGACAATAACGGAAAATTATTGGCGGTTCCAAAGAGTTATACCCCTGACGTAGAAGAATACAATAAGTTTTTAGAAGAAGGATTGTGCAGGTATAAGTCGAGGTGATAGATGATAGATGATAGATGATAGATGATAGATGATAGATGATAGATGATAGATGATAGATGATAGATGATAGATGATAGATGATAGATGATAGATGATAGATGTTGGATGATAGATGATAGATGTTGGATGTTGGATGTTGGATGTTGGATGTTGGATGTTGGAATAAACACTCAAAAAAAAAGGCGATCAAGATTTGATCGCCTTTTTTTTTGAGTGTTAGTTTATTATTGAATCTCTAAAGATTTAGAAACATAACCTTCAGGAGTAAGGACTTTAACTAAGTAAATTCCGGGAGAAAGATTATTTAAATCGACAGAAGTTTTTTGCATTGGTAAAGTAAATTCTGAATTAAAAACTCGTTGACCGGTTACATTAAACACTTCCACCTCATTAATGAATTTACCGGTAGGCAATTCAATTTGCACGTTCCCTGAAGAAGGATTTGGGAACATAGAAAAATTTATATTAGCTTTTGACTCAACTATTCCTGTGGTAAATCCGTTTAATCGGGCAATATAAGTACTAGTAGTGTTAGGAACAGCCGACGAAGTAACTGCTGGTAAAGAACCTAAAACTAAGTTTCCATAAAATATACCCAATGCGAAGCAGTATCCATTTTCATCTCTTACAATTACCTTAGCTCGATCGTCGTTAGAATTACCAGCCTTGATAGCCCATAAAATGCTTCCTGAAGGATTATATTTTACATAGAAGCCATCCATTCCACCAATGGTAGTAAGAGTCACTTGAGGCGTTACAGTACTTGTTAGAACTACTGAACCATGATAAAAGCCGCATGCATAAACATAGCCATTAGGAGAAACAGAAATATTGTTTGTCCCATCGTCAGTAATAGAAGAACCCATTTTGCGTGCCCATAAACAAAGTCCGGCAGGATCAAACTTCGCGATATAGCCATCGCCATTTGCTCCATTCGGTGCACCGGTTTCGGATAATATAATTGAATTACCAAAATTTACCGTTGCGTAGAAACCTCCTCCAATAAAAATATTACCTGCATTATCTGCACCAATTGCATTCACTTGATCCGTACTTGCACCTCCAATTCTTTTTGCATAAGTGAAAGTACCTGTTAATGAAAGTTTAGCGAATGCAATATCATTAGCTCCTCCACCTGTATTTAAAGTATAAGTTCCGAAAGTGGATGAACCTGTAACATATCCTCCTGCATAAACAGCATTTTGATCTACGAATACAGATTTGAAATAATCTTCACCTGCACCGCCTCCGTGAGAGGCCCAAGTCGCTGTACCACTCGAATCCATAGCAATAACGAAAGCATCGAATGAGTTTGAAGTTGAAGTTGGCAAAGTTGTTCCATCAACATTGAACGAACCAAAATAACCGCCGACTACATAAAGATTATTTCCATAGCTAGATATGGATTTACAATCTTCAATTCCGGAAGAACCGAAAGTTTTAGCCCACATATGTGTGCCATCCGGAGCAATCTTTATCAAGTACCCATCTTTATTCCCAGCAGAAAGATAAGTTTGGAATCCTATATTTATAGCGAAGGAAAAACTACCAGACAAGTAAATATTTCCTGCTTGATCTTGTGCAAGTCCTCCGGGATACATCGTGTTTGAAGCTCCCCCATAAGTTTTTGTCCATAGGAGGGTTCCTGCTTGGTCAAATTTTGAAACATAAAGATCAACAAACCCTAATGCCGTAGTATTTACACCTCCATAGTTAACAGTGCCTTCAAATTCTCCGCAAACATAAATGTTTCCTGAAGCATCTTTAATTGAAGCAATATTTGAATTATTATTTATACGAGCGCTATGACTTTTCGACCATGTCCATACAGGAGTTTGAGCGAAAGCCAAACTGTTTATAAAAACGAACAACCCAATAAGTAGTTTTTTATTCATAAATAACGGTGAGATATTTGTTTTGAGATTACCAAAAATAGCAAACACAAATGACTTTACGAATTTTCGACAAATGTCATATTATTTTTGGATTTCCTTAACAATAAAAAGCGTTAATTTTTTACAAGATTAACGCTTTCAACACTTTAGCACTAAATGTGAATGGCTCGATTGTCGGTGGCTGCCAAGCACGCTTCTCGAAAAACTTCTGTAAAAGTAGGATGAGCATGACTCATTCGAGCTATATCTTCGGCGCTGGCGCGGAATTCCATAGCAACAACCGCCTCGGCGATCATATCTGCCACACGCGGACCGATCATATGAACGCCTAGAATTTCATCGGTGGTTTTATCTGCCAACACCTTAATAACTCCATCTAAATCCATGCTTGCACGAGCACGCCCTGATGCTTTAAAAGGAAATGACCCCACTTTATAAGCAGTTCCATTTTTTATCAGCTCTTCTTCAGTATAACCTACTGCTGCAACTTCCGGCCAAGTATAAACCACCCCCGGAATTAGCAAGTAATTGATATGCGGTTTTTGCCCTGCTAAAGTCTCAGCAACATACACTCCCTCTTCTTCTGCTTTATGTGCGAGCATTGCGCCCTTCACTACGTCGCCTATTGCATATATTCCTTTTGCATCGGTTTGTAAATGATCATCGACAATAATTCTTCCACGTTCGTCTGTTTTCACTCCTGCTTTATCGAGTGAAAGTCCTTCGGTATAAGGAATGCGCCCTACACAAACCAAACAATAATCACCTGAAAGTTCAAGTTCTTTTCCATCGGTATTAGAAGTAGCTTTTAACTTCACATTTTTACCTTTCACCTCAACGGAAGTAACAGCGTGTTTCAGATAAAATTCGAATCCTGATTTTGCAAGCACTTTTTGCAATTCCTTGCCCATAGTTTTATCCATTGTAGGGATAAGAGAATCTGCATATTCAACAACACTCACTTTCGAACCTAATCGTGCATAAACCGAACCTAATTCAAGTCCGATTACACCTCCACCGATAATTATAAGATGTTTAGGGATTTCCTTTAATTTCAAAGCTTCAGTAGAAGTAATTATGCGCTCTTTATCTATGGCAACACCTTTCAGAGGAGCCGGTTTAGAACCGGTTGCAATAATTGTATTTTTAGTTTTTATCTCGACAGATGTTCCATCGGCTTTTGCTACAGAAATAGTATTCGCATCAACAAAACTTCCTACTCCGTGAACAACATCGATTTTATTCTTCTTCATTAAAAAGTTGATACCTGAAACTGTTTGCGTTACGACATCATCTTTTCGTTGAATCATTTTTCCAAAATCAAGCGATAAGCCCTTCACATTAATTCCGTGCGCTTCAAATTGATGAGAAGCTTGGTGATAATGTTCTGAAGAATCGAGTAATGCTTTCGAAGGAATACAGCCTACATTTAAGCAAGTACCACCTAGCGAATTATACTTTTCAATCAATGCAGTTTTCTTCCCGAGCTGTGCTAAACGAATTGCTGCAACATATCCACCGGGACCGGAACCGATCACTACTACATCATATTCTGACATATCAACAAAAATTAAATTAGTTAGAGTTGCAAAAGTACAAGTAAATTGGCAGTCAAAGTTGAAACATTATTTT
>JAKPPP010000119.1 GCA_029547265.1 Bacteroidota bacterium | reverse complement strand
AGCAGTTGAGCGTTGTTTACCTCCTGTGAAATTGGCATTAGTAAACTCAACTGTCACCTCTGCATACATTACCGCCTTTGCATTCGCCTTTATGTTTTCGGACGTGTTTAAGAATAGATAAATCTTTCCCGTTGCTAAGTCCGCTTTACTTGCTGATGATAGCGTAGTGAAGCCCGTTAGTGCGTTCTTTGAGAATTTAGCAATGATGTTATCGCTCTTTTGATACAAGGCAATAATAATACCCACCGCCCCCGACATATCGAGCGGTGTAGTACCATCGGCCTCAAAGATTGATAGTTCTATTCGATAAGAATCTGAGCGGTTCATTGGTTATTTAGTTTGAATGTAACGCATCGAATGAATCTCTGTTGTTAGAGATAAATGCCGATACTGAATTGTCCTCCGTTGCATCAAATATATTTTCCAATTCATCGAACTGTTCAGCGGATAAATTAGATATTGAGAATGGTTGCAATCCTAATTTTTCAGTTAATTCGATTTCGATAATTGCTACCGAATCGCCCTTAACAACCTTGCATAAGGCTGTGTTATTTTGCGTAAACGCTACTTGTGTGATTTGCATCATGGTTAAATTGGAATTATAAATTGTTCTGCATAGTAAACATTAAACCCATTTACTACTCTTTTGCTTAATACTACATAGTCGCCATTTGCTCCTATTAACTCATAGATCCCTGCACCTACTCCATTGTCAACTATTTGCCCGTCTGCCGAAACAAATGATGAAGCATAAGAAGTAACAGTAATCGTTCTACCAATCGAAGGACGTATAATAACCTTCTCAAATTGGCTTGGCATTCCCGTTAATGAATCAATAGAAATGTCAGCCGTTCCTACTTCAAAGATTCCGTAAGCGTAATTCGTGCCGTTAGCATTCAAGTCTAAAGTCGAACCTGTAACTGCACTCGAACCGTCTAATACGTCAACTGCATCTGAACCTTTTGATGTTATTACGCAATCCTCGATTATGGCAGATGGGCGTAGTGCGATAGACTTACGAGATGTAAATTGTACTAAGTTCCTATTGAATTTAAAATCTGTATTAGTGCCTTC
>JAKPPP010000101.1 GCA_029547265.1 Bacteroidota bacterium | reverse complement strand
GGGAATGGTGAAAGCGGTATTCGATGAAATGATTAAGGCTGAACCAAAAAATCACTTTACAATCGGTATTCATGATGATATTACACATACCAGCTTAGAGTGGGATGAGAACTTTAACCTTGAAAGTCAACATCGCTTCCGCGGATTATTCTACGGATTAGGCGCAGACGGTACTGTTAGTGCAAATAAGAATTCGATTAAGATTATTGGTGACGGTACTAATCAATATGTGCAAGGGTATTTTGTTTACGACTCTAAAAAATCGGGTTCGTTAACTGTTTCGCATCTTCGTTTTGGCGATAATCCGATTCGTTCAACATACTTGGTGCAAAGTGCGAATTTCATTGCTTGTCATCATTTTTCTTATTTGACGAAATATGATGTATTGAAATATGCTGAGAAAGGAGCAACGTTCTTGTTGAATGTTCCTTATGATGCTAATGATGTATGGGATCGCCTTCCAGATAATATTCAGGAGGAAATTATTCATAAACAGCTGAAGTTTTATGTGGTGAATGCTTCTAGTGTTGCTCGCGAAACCGGAATGGGGTCAAGGATTAATACAATTCTTCAAACATGTTTCTTTGCTATCAGTAATGTTCTGCCTCGTGAAGAAGCAATTCAAAAGATTAAAGAAGCAATTTATAAATCTTATTCTAAGAAAGGAGAAGCGGCAGTTCAGAAGAATTATGTTGCCGTTGATCAAGCGGTAGCTCATTTGCATGAAATTAACTATAGCGGATTTGCTATCGGTCGTTTAAAACCTGAACCTTTGATTTCCGGTGATGCGTCTGAGTTTGTGAAAGATGTTATTGGACAGATTTTAGCAGGAGAAGGTGATAGTTTGCCTGTTAGTGCATTCCCCGTTGATGGAACTTATCCTTCAGGAACAACTCAATATGAGAAACGAAATATTGCAGATAAAGTACCGGTTTGGGATGCGGATTTATGTTCTCAATGCGGTAAGTGCTTTATTATTTGTCCTCATGCAGCGATTCGTTGTAAAGTTTATGATAAGTCTGCTTTGTCAAATGCGCCTTCAACTTTTAAGTCTACAGCTCCAATTGGTAAAGAGTTTAACCGCGATACAGAAGTTTATTCATTGCAAGTAGCTGTTGAAGATTGTACAGGATGTAATTTATGTACTGAAGTTTGTCCGATAGAAAGTAAAACTGAAAAAGGACATAAAGCAATTAACATGGTTGATCAATTGCCAATTAAAGAGCAAGAAAAAGTGAACTGGGATTACTTCTTAAGTCTTCCTGATCTTGATCGCGATCGTGTTAATCGTACCACCGTGAAAGGAACGCAGTTCTATGAACCATTATTCGAATTCTCGGGTGCGTGTTCAGGTTGTGGTGAAACTCCTTACTTGAAATTATTAACTCAGTTGTTTGGTGATCGTATGATTGTAGCTAATGCTACGGGATGTTCTTCGATATTCGGAGGTAACTTGCCAACTACACCATGGACACATAATAAAGAAGGTCACGGACCGGCTTGGGCGAATTCATTGTTTGAAGATAATGCTGAATTCGGATTAGGCTTGCGCTTAGCTACTGATAAGAAGAAAGAAACAGCATTACATTTATTACATAAACTAAAAAATATTGTTGGTCCGGATTTAGCAGAAGAAATTGCTATTAGTCCTGAAATTACTGAAGGCGACTTTAGTAACCGACGCAAGCATATTACAAAGTTAAGAGAAGTATTACGTACGATTGATCGTCCTGATGCAAAAGAACTATTACAGTTAACCGACTTCTTAAGTGAAAAATCACTTTGGATAATAGGAGGTGACGGT
>JAKPPP010000085.1 GCA_029547265.1 Bacteroidota bacterium | reverse complement strand
TTCGATTTGAATTTCGACTTTTACAGTAAAATCGTAAAAGTTATGAATACAGGAAAGACCGTGTTTGCACAATTGATGTCATTTTTTTCGGACTATGAGTTTAATAAATGTGTAAATAAATATAAAGGCAATTACAAAGTACAATAGTTCGTTAAAAATATAATAGTATTTACGCCGCAATCGCGGCAAATTCAATGAGTTCTTTGACAAGTTTAGCATTTAATCTTCTGTTCGGTCTGATTCCAGACACACGAATAAATCTTTCGAGTAGAAATGCGTTGTGCATCATGGTTTTATGGGAAGCTATCGAGAAGGGAATTTTCCTTTCTTTAGCTACCGCTTTGGCTAAGTTCACCGAGGTTAGGGAAGCGTTAAAGTTGAAAGAGAGTTTAGCCACATCCCTTGCCTGAGATTGTGTAAGACCTGTAAACCCCTTCGCATCTCTGAAGCAAAATTCAATTTGGAAACGTGTACGGTAGTATTCAATTACATCTTTACCGCTCATGGTCTGATCTGTAGAAAAGTAAAGCTTGTGGGTTTTTCTGTCTTTTGAATACCAAATCACCAAGCTAATGTTTTGCTTGAGGGATTTGCAATAAGCTACCAACGCATATAGTTCGCCCTGATTGTTATCAGAACTTATTTTTTGAACCCGGGATGTATCCAGGTTATTAAAATCAATTCTTCCATCGTATATCCGTGGACGTCCTTTCTTCCCGCTGGGTTTTTCAAGGGTTGGATAAAAAAGAGCGGCATCGTCGCGCAAACGGCTGATCAACTCGAAATTCATCTGCTGTAACCCGGTTACGAAGTTGTTTTTTGCAAAATAAGCATCGGCTACCACGTATGAACTGGCTTTTACAAGTTCATCTTTCATCGAATTGAGAACTAACAGATACCAGTCAATCAAAGTGGCATCCCGATTCTCTAATGTTTTGGTGTCGGGTGTTTGTACTGCCTGAAGGCTGATACAGTCTTTGGTGTCAATATCAATCAAACCAACACCCAATATCTCCAAACCTCTTTTTGTTGTACCGGCACAGCCCGACCAGAAGTAACCAATCCAAGGAGTAACTTTGCCCGATTTAGAGATAAAGCTGGGATCAACTGCAATGGCTTTTCGTTTTCCGGTTAACACCTTGTCGGACAATTTAAGATTAAATTCGAGCCAGTCAAAATCTTTAGAGAAGTTCTGGCGGAAACGCTGCTCGCAAGAGCGACCATATCTTCCCAACTGAAGGAAATTAATCCTGCCGGGAATTACCATATATAAAATCAACGTTTCCATGAATAATGTTTTAAAACTTTTGCGTAACTTCGTGGTCATTTCACTGAGAATATCGCTACAGATACCCTTGTATTGGTTAAGTATGCTGGTTCTTTTCATTGCCTTTATTAGTCTTCGAATCACTATAAAGATACTGAATACCAGCGACTTAACCAATTATTTTATGTTAATCTTTGTTAGATAACTGCTTGATTATTAATTTATTAAATGAATATTTACCGAAGTATTGTAATTAAACAATAGTGTGCCTGATGTGCTGACTGTGTTTTTGAAATTGGTAAACCTGTTATATTTAACAGAAAAATCTGTATCTTTGTTGCTCAAATAATAAAGCATGATGCAGCAACAGACTATTATATGTACAGATATCCGGAAAGCCGTAACCGAAGTAGTTGGTAAGCATGAGCCTGAGGATATTTTTATATTAACCGATGACAATTCGCTTCATTATTGCTTTCCGCTTGTTAAAGATATTGCTTGTTTAAAGGGGGCACACCTCATTAATATTCCGGCAGGAGATGAAAATAAGAATATTGATTCAGCTGTTCTTGTCTGGAAGTATCTAAGTGAAAATGGCGCTACCCGCAAGTCGTTGATAATTAACTTGGGCGGAGGTATGATTACCGATATTGGCGGATTTGTCGCTTCGACTTTCAAAAGGGGAATTGAATATAT
>JAKPPP010000082.1 GCA_029547265.1 Bacteroidota bacterium | reverse complement strand
TATATCGCCTGTACAGCTACAACGTTTAAGACATGATGTGGCCATGTGGCGTGAGTGCATACAGGAAGCTGAATTAGCGTATTTCCCGCACCGTGTTAAGATGCAACGAATGTACCTAGACACCGTATTTAACGGCCACACTTATGCTTGTATCAAAAGAAGAAAGCAGTTAACGCTACTTAGGGAATGGGAGTTTATCAATAAAGAAGGCGAGGAGAGTGAAAAAAATGAAGAGATATTAAACAAAAAATGGTTTTCTGAATTATTAGACTACATTTTGGATGCCCGTTTCTTTGGCTATTCATTGATTGCACTTGGCGATATTACAGACGGGAATATCAATGATTTATCTATTCTTAAACGTGCTAACATATCGCCCGACCGATTAACCGTTAATCACCTCGTTTATGCGCTAAGTGGTGCTGATTTCTTGGAAGAGCCGTACAAAGACTGGCACGTTTGGGTTCCTACAACCTCCGACAATGGTATATCTAAGTGCGGTTATGGGTTACTATACCAAGTGGCGCTATATGAAATCATTTGCCGTAATTTACTAGGCGCTAATGCCGATGCTGCGGAGTTATACGGTATGCCCGTTCGTGTTGGAACTACCACCAAGACCGATGAATTAGAACGTGCGGAGTATGCAAGCGCATTGGCCAACATGGCAAGTAGTGGATGGATTTTGAAGGATGCAATGGATGAACTTGAGTTGCTAGAATCAAAAGGCAACGGACAAGGGTTTAAAATCTATGCCGATTTAGAGCAACGATGCGAAAAGAAAATTAGTAAAATTATTTTAGGCCATGCCGATGCGTTGGATAGCATATCGGGTAAACTTGGAGGCGGTCAAGGTGAGGATTCGCCAACATCACAAGCGTTAAGAGATGTGCAAACGGAAGACGGTGCATTTGTTGAAGACCTTATCAACAATGTTGTTATTCCTAAGTTGATAAATTTAGGGTTAAAAATAGATGCTAATTATAAATTCTGTTTTACTAACAATGAAGAAAAGGAAAGGGATGAAAAGGAGCGTATTACTACTAACAAAGCCATTGCCGATATTGCATTGACAATGAAAAACGCAGGATTAGAAATGGATGCGAAATACTTTGAAGAACAAACGGGTATTCCTGCAACTAAGTCAATGGCGATAGAAACAAAACCATTCACTGACAGCATAAAAAACAAGTTGGCTAAAATTTATAAATGATAAGCGTAAAGTATCTAGTAAGCAGGTGTTACAGCGACCAAGATTATAGCAAATTAATCGCTGACAGTTGCCACCGATACATACTAGGCGAAATAACCGACAAAGAACTAGCGATAATACAATTAGCGATACAGAAACAAATACAAAGCCAATGACAAACGAAGTACTATGTGAAATGCTACACAAAAAAAACGCTTTAATGTATTTTTTGGATGGCGTGAATAGGGGCATCACATTTAGGAATGATGGCAGTAAAAAAAAGAATTTACGGTATCTTCAAAAGCATTTAGAACAAGTTAAAACGATAACAGAAGAGCAGTGGAATACAGCGACAAGCAAATAGAGCGTTTAATAGATGGAATATATGCTGGCGATATTACAGTTGAGAATATGCCAGATAGTCTATACTATGCCATTGCTGACTACTTAAAAAAGTCACTTTACGAAGGCTTCGGAGGTTCTTTAGTTGACTTTAGTGGTAAACCATTGGAACTATTAACCGAACTTAGGGAAAATATTTATCTATTCAGTGGCGCTAAAACCTATCAAACGGTTAAGGCAATGGAGTCCATGCTCACAGAAGATGGAGAAAAGCGAAGTTTCAAAGACTTTAAAGAGTTTGCTCGGAATGAATACGATTTATTTAATGTTACATGGGCAAAAACAGAGTACGATACGGCAGTAGGACAAGGGCAAAACGCTTATTTGTGGAGTAAAATAGAAGGCGATAAAGATGTATTGCCATTGCTTCAATATACTGCGGTTATGGATGCCAACACCTCCGATATTTGCGCTCCGCTAGATGGCATTATCAAGCCTGTTGACGATCCGTTTTGGGATGTGTTTATGCCATTAAACCATTATAACTGCCGATGTTCTGTTCTACAATTAAGCGAAGGTGAAATAAGCAAGGATATAATAGCCGAAACGAAGCAAGTGGCCGAAAATATGAATGATTCATTTAAAAACAACGTTGGTAAGGATGGCATGGTATTTCCAAAAGACCATCCATATTTTGATGTTGCACCCGAAGATAAAAAACTAGCAAAAGAAAATTTTGGTTTCGATATACCTGAAAAAGATTAAATTTGTAGCATGGCAGATAGTTTCAATTTTCAACGAGTAATAGCAAACTTGGATAAGGTTAAAAATACCTTACCGAAAGTATTGGCTAATGAAACAAAGAACTATTTTGTAGGTGAGTTTAATAATCAGCAATGGAATGGGCAAAAGTGGAAACCTAGTAAGCGCCAAGAAAACCCTAAAAAAACAAGAGATACTGCCGCAACATTAGTACAATCGGGAACGCTTCGCAGGGCAGTTATAAACAGCTTACAAAGTGCAACATTTGAAAAGATTTATTTCGAGGTTAAAGATGTTGATTATGCAAAGGTGCATAACGATGGGTTAAGAGCAGGGCGAGGGGCAGGTTTTCAGATGCCTAAACGTCAATTCATGGGGCAGACTAGAAAGTTGGGAGATATTCAAAGGGCTGTAATTGATAAAACAATCGATAAGATATGGCAAGGTTAAAAGGCGTTTTTCAAGAGGTTTTGGCATACATATCCGAGAATACATCGATTGAATATACTCGTGTATGGAATGACCAGTTAAACCTAATGGAAAGGGGAGAAATATACTCGTTTCCTAATCTTGCTTGTTTCTTAGAAATTGACTTGCAAAAAAGTTCGTTAAGTAGCGGTATTGTAGGAGGTGACATCGTTATGCGTTTCCATTTGGTGCATACCGAACTCGATGCAGGGGATGGCACAATGGAGCAAAATTTAACCGTATTTGGTTATCGAGATGAATTGATAGACAAATTAATGTATCATGAGTTTTTAGGGTGTTCTGGTTTACAGTTAGTAGGGGAACGCCCCGACTATACACATTCAAATGTTTATCACTACATACTAGAGTTTAACTGTTCTTACATTGACGATGCTGGGGATGTAACGAAGACTCAAATATTAAAAGACCCACCAACAGACTTACAAGTTAACGCAACAATAGTAACAACGATATGAGCAGAACAATAGAACAAATACAGGCTGACATAATCACCAACATAACCAACACTCCTGAACTAAGCTATGTTGACGAA
>JAKPPP010000077.1 GCA_029547265.1 Bacteroidota bacterium | reverse complement strand
AATCAAAAGGTCCGTGAAGAACACGCAAAACAATTACTCGAGCGCGAAAGAGATTATGCAATCGAAACAGCTTTGATGAAAAGCGGCGCCAAAAACACAAAAGCAGTTCGTGCAATCCTAGATGCGACGAAAATCGAGTATAAAGACGGGAAACTCAATGGGCTTGACGATCAAATAGAAACTCTTAAAAAATCTGACGCTTATTTATTTAATTTCTCAACCGCAAACGATGAAGCTGGTCGCGATCCAAAAGGCAACAAGCAAACCAATACCGATGAATTCGCAGACTTCCGCAAACTTCGCTAAACTCTCTAAAAACCTAAAAAATTTAAAAAAGGAGTAAAAAAACATGTCTCAATCACTAGCTAAGGCGATTAAATATATTACATCGCCAAAGGAATTGCAAGCAACTTTAGGACTTGGAACCGTAACTGCTGATTTAGTTGTTCCATCAATCTTTATCGGCACAAATACGGTCAAATACCAACACATTGAATTCGACGATTATAGCCTCGATGATTATAACCAATCAACCGGCTATGCTGTAACAGGCATCGTGGCAACATGGAAAGATTTAATCTTAACTCAAGATAAAGGCAACGCACTCGTCATTGACAAATTCGAAGATGAAGAAGCAATGGCAAATGGTCTCGTCACTTATGTTAATAAGTATATCCTAGAAGTCCAAGCACCGGCTGTCGATGCATATCGTTTCGGCGCCATCACCGGCAAAACAGGTATCTTCAAACGTAAAGTCACTCTAGCTTCTAACACAGTTTTACAAGAAGTTTTAAAAGCATTCGCAATTATGGAGGATGCCAATATCAATACTGATTTTGGTATGATTCTCTATGTTAACCCAACGATTGATGCGCTTCTAACTGAAGCAGCAATTGGCAAAGGTTATATCTCTATCGGCAATTGGAACGGTATCATGGACGCAAGCGTTCGTATGTTTAAGACCGCAAAAATCGTTGTCGCACCTCAAAAATTGCTAGGTACAGGAGTAAACTTCATTTTACTTCATAAAAACGCAGTAGCAGCTTTCGAAAAATACAAAGAAACTGTTTATTTCGACCAAATTCCAGGGCATGGTGGCAGAAAAGCCGAAGCCGATATTGGTATCTATCACGACTGTTTCGTTTATGATGAACTAGTTAAAGCGATCTATGTATGCACAGTTGCAACACACTCTATCGCATTCGACGACAATGATAATCACACTGGCACAATGGCAACTCTAACGAACCTAAACGAAGGTTCATTCGTTAAATTGCCTCTTAACGCATTTAAAGTTACCGGATACACATTCAAAGGCTGGGATACAACAGCCTATCACGCAACATCCCACCCAAATCCAGTTGTCGTGTATGAAGACGGCGCAATCGTCCAAATCGGTCAAACTGATATCACACTTTACGCAGTTTGGCAAAGCGCTTCCTAGCATCAATCAATTAACTTAAAAACCCTTTTTATTCGTGGGGAGGATAAATACTTCCTCCCCTTATTTTTTTACTAAATGGAGGTTATATATGACCGAATCAAAAATAGAACAATTTGCTAAAGATTTTAAATTTATAACGGGCATGGATTTAGAGCGACGTTTGCCCGATAATGACTTTGATACGAATAAGGTTGCATCATTCGTTAATAGATGCGAAATGCTCGTTGAAGAAGAAATCAAAACAAGAAACCCTAATTATGCAATTTGGAAAGCAAGAGGTTTAAGCGAGCCACAACTTGATGCGATTTATCGCGCAACTATCGAGCAAGCAATTTATATGTTTTCGGTAGGTGATTTTAATTTAATGAGCGGATATGATCCAATTACCGGAGTTATGACACCACTTGAAGAATTACGCAAAAGAGCATTTAGCCCAATGGCGAAAAAGGTATTAACTAATGCGGGGCTGTTTTATGCGGGCATTGGTTATTCGACAAATGTTGGGCCTGATAGAACGGGGTGGCGATAAATTATGTTTATGAATTATCGATTCCCAGACAAAGCCTTATGGCATAAACAAGCATTAGATCCGGACCATGAAATTTTAAGGCATCACGTTAATTCTCACACTTTCAATTGCGTGGATTTATCAAGCACACTCAAAGCGGCCCCTCAACAAATCGACCAATTAACAGGAACAATACGTGCAAAGGGATTAGGGAAAAGCCTTCTTTTAAGAACTGACGATCCAAAAGCCGCGGATTTTAAAATTGAAGATACTATCTTTTTCAAAGGGCATGAGTATCATATAACCCAAGTTTATGAAGTGCGTTCAAACGCTTTTTTAGGTGCGATGGAATATGAAATCTATTGCTCATAGGCTTAAGCTTGCTTGTGATGCGCTTTGTACGATTTTAAAAGCTGAAGCACCGTACGATACCGGAAATCTTGCAATAGATGGTATTCGGGTTGTTGAAGGCGAGCCAGGATATTTTTATGTAGCAGTCGGTGGCGAAATTGCGCCTTATGCGAAATATACGCAAGAGTCTTGGGACAATTTCGAAGCGCCTTTAAAAGGAAAAAAAAACCCTAATGAAGGCTGGATTAACAGAGGAATCGAAAAAGCATTGCCGCTTATTAAGCAAATTATGGAAGGTGCAATAACGGAAGATGAAGCTAATGAATATTTAGAATCTCGAGGATACACAAGAGAACTTAAAGAAAAACAAATCAAGCGCGCTGAATACTTAGAAGCAAAAGCTAGAAAGCTTGTATCATAGGAGGAAACTATGACATTTGAACGTAATTACAAAGAGATTTTAAGAGCGCAGTTAGAAGCTGTAACTAAACGCAAAGTATATGTCAGTAACGACATTCACTACCAGCCACTCGACGATGATCCAGAAGCAATAGTTATGGTAATTAATACAGGTGGAACAAGTCGTTCATCGGTTGATGGATTCGATATGAATACATTGCCGATTAGCATTAATTTTATCTGCCAAGCAAATTATTTGCAAGAAATATTTGGCATCTTAAACCAAATCGCCAAAGAGAACAACGCAAAATATTATCAAACTGAGATTGATGGAACAACCTATTATTACCAAGTAATTTACTCAGATGCTTTTCAAATCGGTGGCGCTTATAAAGTTCATTTAGAACGTAGGACCGTCAACTGCATTACCGGAAACTGGTTATTAAATATCACCTATTCCGAAAATGCGATTATTGAGCCATCAACATTCAAATTAAAAATTGGCAGCACCGAATATGACGTTAAATTCATCAATCGCTACGATATGTCGGCTATACCGGTTACTGAGCCAATTCATTATATTGGTGAAGAAGACCAATACGAGGAACTCTTAAGCACAAAAATCGCTTATTCGTTTGTGTTGCTTAAGGTTAAATCCGATAGTTTGCAAACTAAGTTAAGACAGCATCTAACAAAAGCAACCAACCTCAACAAAGAAGCTCTGCAACTCAAAATCGATGGCGTAACGATTGATATTAATAATTTATCAGTAACAGAGATTTACGAAAATAAGACAGCAGTTTATAATCTGGTTCTAAACGCTTAAAGGTGGTGAAAAAATGCCTGAAATCATCGAATATAGAATAACTGCAGAAATGGAGTTACTTCAAACGAATACAGACAAAAGTCCATCGCCACAATCAAAGGCGACACCAGAACAAACGCAAAAAAAGATTGCCAAAGAAGCTGGTAATGAAGCAAGCGGATCTGTCAGCAAAGTTGTAGCAATTCAAGTAGGTAAACGAGCATTGCAATATGGTATTCAAAATTACGGCAATTTAACGGGTGATTACGTGGGTCAAGCAAATATAAGCGCAGGTCTTCAAGTTGCCGGACTAGTCGCA
>JAKPPP010000073.1 GCA_029547265.1 Bacteroidota bacterium | reverse complement strand
TTAAAAAATAAGATGTGTAATTTTTACACGTCATTTTCTCTGTTTACAGTATTGTTTACAGCTTTATCTTCTATTGCTTCAGCGCAAACAGCAAACACCGATTTCGGTGCAATTGTTGTCGCTAAATTCAGAACAGATAGTGTTAACTTAAAAGCTACCGAACGCTTTATCACTAACGCACTGTCTGTTAAGAATAATAAAAAAGAAACTATCAAATTTTCTGTGGAAGTGGTTTTCCCTTCTACATGGAAAAAAATCGGCGTCCCCGAAACTATATACGAATTAAATAGTGGTGATTCTATTATCATTCCTATTCGCATTATTCCGAACAATAATACTAAAGACGGTACTACGGTAAATATTCAAGCATTAATTGTTGACCAAGATTTAATGCTTTTATCTGACGCTTCTTTCAAAGTTTACAGAAAGAAAGAACTTAAATGGAAACTCGATAGTGATAACGGCGATAAAATTTATTTCCCGATCCAAGATTCTATCGTTCCTTTCAACATTCGCGTAATGAATGAAGGAAATGAAAAAATCGACTTACTCGTTTCTAAAAAACAGCTCGGAAATAAAATAAAAATCGACGAGACAATAGAAGATCCTCAACATCGTGAATACAACGAACTTCAACTCGATCCTACTGCCGACACTACTCTAAATTTCACGGCAACTCTTAACGATGATTTCAATAGTTCAAAAAGAATCGATATTGAGAATTATAATCCCGGTGCATTAAACGACGAAGCTCGTAATACCCTCTTCTTCCAATCTTCTTTGTCGAATAATACCGACGCGAAAAACTTCTCAGGGTCTAAACGTCTCGATTTTATTCGTTTGTCGGATGAATCTACTATTAACCCTTACGGTTCGGCAACGATTCCACTAATCGCTGATGTTAACACTTATAACATCTTAGGAATACAGCCAGTAATTCGTCTCGATTTACGTGGTAGCACTATGCTTTCAAATGAAGCTATTGTTTCTTATCAAACTCAAACCAATTTCACGAGCTATCAATACGATAATTCGCTTACCAATAATTTATTCTACCGATTATCGTACGCTACTAAAA
>JAKPPP010000066.1 GCA_029547265.1 Bacteroidota bacterium | reverse complement strand
TCCGATCCAGTCTGTATTAAATCCTTTGTAATGTCCAGAAGGCATCTTCTTTAATACATTCACCGATCCTATTTCTTTACACTCTAGTGAAATTTCGGTCAAATATTCCAATGCTTTTTCTTTCCAAGGAATAGTAATATTCGCGCCTTCGTAATTTGCTTCGGTAATGAATGCTTTTAATGCTTCTTCGTTTTCAATTTCAATATTGTCATAGCGTAAATCGGCAAGCCCTTCTCGTTCAAACTTTGATTGAAAATAGGACTTCGAAAAGGAATGTCCTAAAGGAAAACCAATTAGCGCATATTGCTTCATTTACCCTTAGCAGTTTTATGTTTAATATAGGTTACAACCATTGGTAGTACAGAAATTAATATGATCAATATTACTACGGCTTCGAAATGTTTTTTCACCCATTCTATTTGCCCGAAGAAGTATCCTGATATCGACATCGTGCTGATCCATAATACACCTCCTGCAATATCGTAAGGAAGGAATTTTTCTTTGTAATTCATTTTCCCTAAACCCGCTACAAAGGGTGTAAAGGTTCTTACAATCGGTACAAATCTTGCCATGATGATTGCTTTGGTTCCGAATTTTTCAAAGAATTCATGTGTTTTGTCGAGATATTCTTTTTTTACAAGTGATTTGTTTCCGATCTTAATGTTGGTGGCTTTATCACCGAATGTTCTTCCAATAAAATAATTACAGTTATCACCTGCCACTGCTGCAATGATTAATAACCCTATCAGTAACCCTAAGTTTAATCCGGTTGCTTCATTAGCGCATAAAGCTCCGGCAGCAAAAAGTAATGAATCACCCGGCAAAAAAGGCATTACTACTAATCCTGTTTCTACAAAAATGATTATGAATAGGATTACATAAACGAACAATCCGTATTCGCTTACCATCGCTGAAAGGTGGTCGTTTATATGTAAAATGAAGTCGAGAAACTGATGTATCATAAATTTATTCTTAGTGTGTAGGTAGGGGAGATGAATCGTCTTTAAACTAAAAAATACAGTTCACGGCTTTAATCCGCAAACTGTATTTTTATTTTTTTTATTTTAATTAAAACGGCTGAAGAGTATCGTCGATCTCTCTGGCATATTCCATTATGCCGCCTTTTAAATTGTATAGGTTAGTTAGTTGAAACCTTTTTTCTAATTCATTAATAGCAGCTGCACTTCTTGCTCCGCTTCTGCAATGAATGATAACAGGTTTTTCTTTTTCTATCTGATCAAATTCGGTAACGATAGTACCTAAGGGGATTAACAGCGCATTAATATTACATGCTTCGTATTCATGCGGTTCTCTTACGTCGATAAGTTGAAAATCTACTCCATCGTCGATCATTTGTTTTAGCTCCTGTACAGTTTTCTCTTTCATTACACTTTTGCAGTTTTTGATTTCTCGTTTTCAGATGTGATGAAGTCATTCGATTGTTTGAACGATTGCATCGACTGATCTAAATACTGAAAGAACGTATCACTTCTTAATCCGATTCTTAGCGTCTCTAAAGCAATTACTTCATTCGGTGCAATATTACCAAGATTCACGTTCGCTCCAAAATGTTTAATGAAATAGGCTTGCTGTGATTTCTGTGGTGCTTCCCAAAGAATTTTATCTGCCGGCACTTTCGAAACAATTTTGTTGATTAATACAACGTGAGCCTTCCCATTCGGACGATAAATACCTACAGTTCCGCTTTCTCTTGCTTCTGCAATTACTTTCCATGCTCCTGCTTGTAATTCCGCATTCATCATTTCAATCCATTTGTTGGGTCTTATTAAAATACCTTCTTCCTTAGATCCAACTTCACTAATTACTGTTACATGTTTGCAAAGACGTTGTATGTAATGACATTTTTCGTCGTGAGGCATAGTAATGGAGCCGTCAGATATCTCACAGTATTCCATATTATACTTCTCTAATAAACGCAAATAATCATCAAACATTCCTCTTATAATAAATGCTTCTAATAAAGTTCCTCCGAAGTATACCGGTATGTTTGCTTCTTTGAAGAAAGCTAATTTTCGTTCTAAATTCGGTGTAATAAGTGATGATCCGAATCCTAATTTGATGATGTCAATATAAGGTCCTGATCCGTCTACTAAATTTTCACATTCACGTATACTTAATCCTTTGTCCATTACCATGGTAAGCCCCGCATTTCTGGGCTTTTCTGTTCGCTGCGGAACATGAGATAATTCAAAGTTCATCATAATCGGTTGTTTTTTTGTGATAAAATCATTTGGACTCTCGAATCGTTCTCCATTTGAGGCGCAACTTCAAAGAGTACCGGATGCATATTATAATCTTTATCTAATGCAGATGCCAGTTGTTCATAGCTTTCTTCGAGATATCCCGAGAGGTATAAATAACATGCTTTTCTGTAGTGTATTTCAGTGTTGTCGAAGTGATAGAGTAGAGCAGTGCTTAAGAGCTCTGAAGCTTCCATCGGACGATTAAATTCGTTTAGTAAGTCGGCATAAGCAATCCATCCTTCTGTATTATCAGGATCGTAATCGATTACTTTCTTATAGCATTCTTCTGCTTCTGTAAAATTGTTTAATCTGTATTCGCAGTCGCCTAGCGCTAACCAATATTCGCCATTTTGATCGTCGATCTCAATAGCTTTTTTTACATAATGCAATGCTTCATACCAACGTTCTTCTTCTTCAAATGTAACGCCGATTCCATACCACCCTTGCGCCATCTCAGGTGCAATCTTGACTGCTTTTTTGTAATAGGTACGTGCTTCCTCAAAGTTTTTAAGTTGCTCGTAACATTCACCTATGTTGTAATAAGTGAAGCCGTCAGGTTGGCAATATTCAAAGGCAGTTTTGTAACGCAGAATAGCATCATCAAATCGTTCCATCATCGATAATGCTTGTGCCATATCCAAGTGGGCAGGAGCGAAGTCTTCTTTGATAATTAAGCAGTAGTCGTATGCGTTTAATGCCGACTCATATGCTCCTTGCTTTGAATAGATCTCACCAAGGTAATACCATAGCATGAAATCATAAGGATATTCGTCAATCATCTTATTGAAGAAGTCAACTCCTTCTGTCAAACGATTGCTGAATTCTAAACTTAATACAATTTCACCCATCGCTACTTCATTATTCGGATTTTCAATTAAACAAAGTTTGTAGTAGTCTACAGCTTTGTTAAAATCCGACATGTTCTGATAGGTAATGGCTAAACTTAAATAGATATCGTCTTTTTGGTCGTCCGATAATTCAAGTGCACGTTTAAACGACGAAATCGCTTTCGGAAATTGTTCCGTCGCGTTGTAAACATTGCCTCTAATGAAATGTACCTCTACATCAAATGGATTGATATGCTCTACTTTCTCAAGTAGTGCTAATGCTTCTTTCTCTTTTCCTGTTAATCCGAAAAGTTGTGCTTCTTTTAATGTGAAACTAGTACTCTGTGGGTGTATGCTCAATGCATAACCCGTTACATCTAATGCTTTTTCAAACTCAAATGAATCAATAAAATGATCGATGATCTTTAAT
>JAKPPP010000045.1 GCA_029547265.1 Bacteroidota bacterium | reverse complement strand
TTTTTAGTTGTTTAGGCGCATGTCTTCTCTCACTCCCCTTCTTATTTTGGTTTATTTATACAAAGATTTGTCTTTTTTACTCAAATTCCTGTATCAGTCCTTTTGGCTTTAATAACCATGATGGCAAACATACGAGGCGCTTTGCTTGGCACGGAGAGCACGGAGGCGGCGAAGCCGAGGTAAAAGGACTCGGAGATTGCTGCGCAATTTAGGATCCCGTATTAAACCGAAATCATAAAAATCTTGTATCCTGTATCCTGTATCCTGTATCTTCTGATTTACTGTTCCCCATCCACTTGCTCCGGATTTACAATGGTCATCTTCACTGAGTCAACACTATGCTTGAAGCGTTTTAAAATAGTGAACTCGTAACCTCCGTAAACACGTTTTTCGTTGACTGCAGGGATACGTCCGTAGATGTAGTTTAAAAGGCCTGAGACAGTATCGTAATTCGGACTTTCTTCTATCGTAATCGGTAGTAAATCATTCACATCACCAATCGATGCTGTTGCGTTTACGATAAATTCGGTTTCGCTTTTCTTCTCTACCGGTGGCTTTTCATCATCGTACTCATCTTGAATTTCTCCAACTAGCTCTTCAATGATGTCTTCCATCGTTACAATCCCTGCCGTGCCTCCAAATTCATTGGTAACAATTGCCATTTGGATATGCTGAGTCTGGAATTCACGTAACAAGTCGTTGATGCGTTTATTTAAGGGAATAAAATATGCTGGACGAATTAAATCGTTGATGCCTTTGAAGTTCTTCTCGTAAAGAATTTTAATCAAGTCTTTCGTGTAAACAACTCCGATAATATTGTCGAGTGATTCTTGGTAAACAGGCATCCTTGAATATCCTTCGTCAATCACTTTTTGTACTACTTCTTCTTTCGTCGATTCAACATCGATGGCCGAAATTTTTGTACGAGGAATTAATATTTGTCGCACTACACGATCGTCAAATTCGAATACATTCTGAATTAACTCATTCTCCGACGACTTAATCGCTCCGCCTTCTTCCGACTCCGTAAGCAACATTCTGATCTCTTCTTCGGTATGAATTTCGTTGTGATCTGCAGCATGTAATCCGAATATGCGAAGCATTAAATTCGATAAGCTGTTCAATATCCAGATAAACGGAGCGAAAATGGCATATAATGCTCTTAATGGAAATGCAATAATTAGTGTAAACGCTAAAGGATTACGAATAGCAGCTGTTTTTGGTACTTGCTCTCCTAAAACGATATGTAATACGGTAATTAGGATGAAGGCAATAACAATCGAGATTTGATGTAGATTTTCAGGAGCTAAATTCGCGTTGAACATAGCTGCAATATTTCCTACAGCTTTAGCAACTACAGGTTCTCCTATCCATCCTAATCCTAAACTGGCTAAGGTAATTCCCAGCTGACAGGCACTTAAATAGCCGTCCATGTGAGCTAGGATATGCTGTGATGTTTTCGCAAATCGGTTGCCCTGATTAGCTTTAACGTCCACCTGAGAGGCTCTTACTTTTACAATCGCAAATTCGGCGGCAACGAAGAATCCATTTAAAAATACGAGGAGGGCAGTAAATAATATATCGGCAATCATTGAAGGGGGTTACTCGGTTCGGTTTGTGTTGCAAAGATACACTAGTGTAGCTTAGAAACGTTGAATAACAATAATTTAATTAACAAATAATCGTTTACTGTAGCTTTTTATTGTTTTGATGGCGGTCTTTGTCGCGTAACGATTTCTTTTCGAAGTTCTTTTCGAGGGCTTCCGTCAGGTTTACGCCCGTTTGGTTGGCTAAGCAGATAAGTACCCATAATACATCAGCCATCTCGTCGGCAGGATCAGCCTTTTCTTCTCCTTCTTTGAACGATTGTTCGCCGTATTTCCTAGACATTATCCTTGCCAACTCCCCAACTTCTTCGGTGAGGATAGCCATATTCGTTAGTTCGTTGAAATAGCGAACACCCACGGTTTTAATCCATTCGTCGACTCTCTGCTGCGCTTCGTTGATGGTCATAGTGCTTATTTTATTGGTTAAAGATGTGCAAAATTCGTTAATAGTTCAAAATCCGGCGACTTGCTTTGTCGCACTTTATAGATATTTTTGTTGATATGCAATTGCTTTCTGTTTACAAACAAGCTTTTTCGAATCTTCAGCGAAATATCTGGGTGCTTAGTATCGCGATGTTTATTAATCGTTGCGGCTCGATGGTGCTTTTGTTTACTTCTTTGTACCTAACTCGCGACTTACATTTCTCTATCGCCAATGCCGGTATGGTAATGAGTTGTTATGGTATCGGTAGTGTATTAGGAAGTTATTTCGGTGGATGGCTTACCGATAGAAGAAGTTATTATGATATCATGGTTTCTTCTTTGTTGGTTTGCGCTGCTGTTCTCATGCTCATGACAGTAGTTACTTCTCTTGCAGGCATTGCTGCCATCATGTTTTTTTATGCTTTTACTGCCGATGTATTTCGTCCCGCGAATTCAAAGGCGATTGCTGTTTTTAGTGATGTTACTAATCGTACGCGTTCCGTTTCGTTGGTGCGTTTAGCAGTAAATTTAGGATTTTCGGTTGGTCCTGCTGTCGGCGGATTTGTGGCCGTTCATCTCGGATATACATGGCTTTTTGTGATCGATGCCGCTACTTCTGTTTTAGCTGCGCTGATGTTGATGTTTTATTTGCCGCGTAAAAAAGTGGAGTTGAAAAAGAGTGATCATGCTGTACTTAATGATGTTAGTACTTCAGCTTACCGCGACTGGAAATACCTATTGTTTATTGTAGGTGTTGCAATTTACGGAACTTGTTTCTTCCAGATTTTCGCCAGCGTGCCTCAGTATTTTAATAAGGTTTGTCACTATAGTGAAGATGTCATCGGATTGCTTCTTGCGCTCAACGGATTTTTAGTGGTGCTTATCGAAATGCCGATGGTGATGGTGCTTGAGAAAAATCCGCGGACATACACATACATCATTGCCGGCGTATTGTGTTTGCCGATATCATTTCTCATTCTGAAATTCGGAGCGGGATTATTAATCACTGCCATCATTTATACTATCGTTATTACATTTTCAGAGATATTTGCAATGCCGTTTATGATGAATTATTCGTTGTCGAGACCTAAGAAAGAACGCCAAGGACAATATTCGGCATTGTATTCTATCGCATACGGAATTGCGAATATTGCAGCTCCTTCGGTGGGGTTAGGTATTGCCGCCGCTTACGGATTCGATAATATGTTTAATTTTATTATTGTATTAAGTTGCTTGCTGGCTATCGGATTTTATTGGTTAAAGCAAAGCAGCGAAAAAGTAAAAGTGATATGAAAGTAGTGATTCAAAGAGTGTCTGAAGCGTCGGTGTTAATCGACGGATTAGAAACGCGATCGATAGGGCAGGGGCTCATGATTTTATTGGGAATTACGCACGACGATACACAAGAAGATATCGAATGGTTGAGTAAAAAAATTGTGCAGATGCGCATCTTTCCTGACGACGAAGGTGTGATGAATAAAAGTATTTTAGAATCAGCAGGAAATATTTTATTGATCAGTCAATTTACTTTACACGCATCCACGAAAAAAGGAAATCGTCCTTCGTATATCAACGCTGCTCGTCCTGAAATTGCAATCCCACTTTACGAGCAATTCATCAATCAACTTCAAACCGATTTAGGTAAAAACATCTACACCGGAAAATTCGGCGCCGACATGAAAGTTAGTTTGGTGAATGATGGTCCTGTTACGATTGTTGTAGATTCGAAAATGAAAGAATGATGCTAGATAATTGATGCTAGATAATTGATGCAAGATGCTCGATTATCGATGCTAGATGATCTTGGTCCATTATCAGGAACTAAGATCTTATGGCATAAAATCGAATATGATGCTAGATGCTCGATGCTTGCGGTCCATAATTAGTAACCAAGATCTTGTCCCATGAAATCGATCATCGAATATCAATCATCTAGAATCATTTAAAAACATCCTCATTCCTCAGCATACTCAAATAATTATAATACCTCATCGCATGAATTTCGCCTTTTTCAACAGCGTCTTTTATAGCGCATTGTTTTTCGTTTTCGTGGAGGCAATTATTGAATTTGCAGTCGTTAATACGATCGCGCATTTCAACGAAGTAATGTGATATCTCGGCAGGTTTAAAGTCGATGTTTACAAACTCGCGAATGCCGGGAGTGTCGATTAAATATCCGCCTTCGGTGAGCTTATGCATCTCAGCAAAAGTGGTGGTATGTTTTCCTTTCAGATGTTGCGAAGAAATCTCTCCGACCTTTAAATTCAAATTGTTTTCGAGTGCATTAATCAAGCTCGACTTTCCAACTCCTGAATGTCCGCTAAAGAGATTAACTTTTCCTTTCAACTGCTCTCGTAACTCCGGTAGTCCGTCGCCTGTTGTAGCGGATACTTTAAAGCATTCGTATCCCAATGGCTCGTAGATTGAGATATAATCTTTTTGTACTTCTTCGAGATCGTTTTTAAACAAATCCGATTTATTGAAGATGAGTGAAACGGGAATATGAAACGATTCGGCAGCAGCGATAAATCGATCGATGAACCCTGCTGATGTCTTAGGAAATACAGGCGTAATTACTAACCATGCGCGATCGATATTAGCTGCTAAAATGTGAGCTTGTTTCGATAAGTTTACCGATTTACGAACAATATAATTGCGGCGTTCACCAATTTCATTGATGGTGCCGGTGCCGTCGGTTTGAAGGTGGTATTCAACAGTGTCGCCTACGGCCAATGGACTGGTACTATCGATTCCACGTAAGCGTAATTGGCCACGAACACGACAAGAAACACTTTCTCCTTGTTCGTTTTCAACTTCATACCAGCTGCCTGTCGATTTTAATACTAATCCTTTCATATCAGAGCGCAAAGATAAGAGGAAAAAGACAGCTAAAATCGGAATCTCAATTCCTTGGTAGATAGTACTTCATTTGTTCATTAATTTTTGAATAATTCACCGAGTCGAATACAGTTATTCCACTACATTTGCTGCCTATGTCGGTAGAAGTATCAAATATTACCAAATTATACGGCGAGCAAAAGGCGCTTGATGATGTATCGTTCTCGGTGGAGCCGGGACAGGTAGTTGGATTTTTAGGTCCGAATGGAGCCGGAAAATCGACGATGATGAAGATTATTACTTGTTTCCTTCCTCAGACTTCGGGGAAAGTGACAGTAGATGGCTTTGACGTTACCGATCAACCGGTAGAAGTACGTAGGTTGGTAGGATATCTTCCGGAGCATAATCCCCTGTATCACGATATGTATGTGAAGGAGTTTCTCACTTTCATCGGAGGCATTCAATTGCCTTCGAAGATGGTTGCTGGAAGAGTGAAAGAGATGATCGATCGCACCGGACTAGGTGTAGAACAGCATAAGAAAATAGGGGCCTTGTCGAAAGGGTATCGCCAGCGTGTGGGATTGGCGCAAGCCATGATTCACCAACCGAATGTGTTGATATTAGATGAACCTACAACGGGACTCGATCCGAATCAGTTGGTAGAAATCCGTCAATTGATAAAAGATATTGGGAAAGAAAAGACCGTTATTCTATCGACACATATCATGCAAGAGGTAGAAGCCATATGCGATAGAGTGCTGATTATTAACAAAGGGCAGATCGTTGCTGATGATAAAACGACGATGTTGCAGCAAAAGTCTGCAGATGCATCGGTAGTCATGATCGAATTCGACAAGCCATTCAATAGCAAGAACTTAATGACAGTGGCAGGGGTGCGTAGAGTAGAAAAAATCAGCGATAATAGCTGTCGTGTGCATGGTGATAAAGGTATGGATCTGCGTCCTGTATTGTTTAAATATTCTGTTGATAACGGATTGTCAATTATCACTTTACAAAAAGAAGAAAACAGCTTAGAATCGATTTTTAGGCAACTAACTTCACAAAAGACCGTATAAGTTTTCGCAGATAGAGTCTTTTTCTATCTTTGACCCGCTTTAATAAAAAGCAAATAAGTACAGATCTCAAATTAACGAATCAATAAACTCAACAAACAATGTCATACTTGTTCACTTCTGAGTCAGTATCTGAAGGCCATCCGGATAAGGTAGCGGATCAGATTTCTGATGCATTAATCGATTATTTTCTTGCTTACGACCCATCTTCAAAAGTAGCTTGCGAAACGCTTGTTACTACAGGACAAGTTGTATTAGCCGGAGAGGTAAAATCCGACGCATATCTTGACGTTCAAGAAATTGCTCGTGAGGTAATCCGTCATATCGGATATACAAAAAGCGAGTATATGTTCGAAGCAAATTCATGCGGAATTTTATCTGCTATCCACGAACAATCACCTGATATTAACCAAGGTGTTGAACGTAAAAAACCGGAAGAGCAAGGAGCAGGTGACCAAGGAATGATGTTTGGTTATGCTAGTCGCGAAACGGATAATTACATGCCGTTACCATTAGAGTTATCGCATTTATTACTTCGTGAATTGGCTGCGATTCGTCGCGAGCAAAAAGTGATGAAATATCTTCGTCCCGATGCAAAAAGCCAAGTAACGATCGAGTATTCTGACGATCACCAACCGATTCGCATCGATACTGTAGTATTATCGACTCAACACGACGATTTTGGTAAAGAGAAAGCTATGCTTGATCAAATCAAGAAAGACGTTGTAAATATTTTAATTCCTCGCGTGATGAAGAAACTTCCAAAACGCGTTCAGGCATTATTCAATAACAAAATTACGTACCACGTAAATCCTACAGGTAAGTTCGTTATCGGCGGACCACACGGAGATACTGGATTAACAGGACGTAAAATCATCGTTGATACTTACGGTGGAAAAGGAGCTCACGGTGGTGGAGCATTCTCAGGAAAAGATCCTTCAAAAGTTGACCGTTCAGCAGCATATGCAGCGCGTCACGTAGCAAAACACTTAGTAGCTGCGGGAATCTGCGACGAAGCATTAGTTCAAGTTGCTTATGCAATCGGAGTGGCGAAGCCTGTAGGTTTATTCGTGAATACTTACGGAACTGCGAAAGTGCCTATGAGCGACGGACAAATTGCTACTATGATCAGCAAAATGCCTGAGTTCGATATGCGTCCTTACTTCATCGAGAAACGTTTCAACTTACGCACGCCGATCTACCGCGAAACTGCTGCTTACGGACATATGGGCCGCGAGACGAAAGTAGTTGAGAAGGTATTCAACAAAGGCAAGAAAAACGAGAAGAAAATGAAAGTTAAATTATTCCCTTGGGAAGAATTAAACGCTGTTGATTCTTTGAAGAAAACTTTCGGTTTAGCAGGTGCTGCTAAGGCTAAAGGTAAGAAGTAATTACACTTAATATATATAAGAAAGGCTGTCTGAAAAGATGGCCTTTTTTGTTGACTATTATTTCACCCCTTCGGGGTTGAGTTGATTATTGTATCACTTGTTTGGAGTTGGTTAAAGGAATTAATCCGTTGTGTTTAAAAAATCAAGAAACGGCTTAATTACCTCTAATCCTTTGAGGAGGGTTTTTTCGAGGGATTTGTCGGTGAGTTCTTTGGTGTCGATAGGGTGAGTAACTACGTAACTGTTGTATTTTAGTAGTTCGATGTCGGGGTGAGTTGGGTCGACGCCTTTTGGTGCTTTCTTTAACTTATGGTCTTCGAGAGTAGAATACCATTTCTTGAAGGTTTTGTTGTTTAAGATGGCTTTGAAGTCGGCAGTGTTGTATTCTACTTCTTGACGCAGCTTTTTGAGCACCGGCGCTTCCTGCATCCAATAGCCGCCTGCAATAAAGCTGGCATTTCCGGCAGGTTCGATGTGGATGTAAAAGCCGCATTTGCCCGATTTTTTGCCTCCTTCCTTCAATTGAGCGCTGAGGTTTACCTTATACGGTTCTTTGTTCTTGCTGAATCGTACGTCACGGTAGATGCGAAATACGCAATCTTTTACCTCCAATTGTGCGTAGGCAGGCTCAATTTTGGCTGCTTTGGCTATAAAGCCTTCCATAAACTGATGAAAATCATCTTTTGCAGCTTCGTAACGCGATTTGTTCTCCGCAAACCATTCGCGGTTGTTGTTTTTCTTAAGGTCAGTTAAGAATTTGAGGGTAGTGGCTTTCAGCATATTGCGGTAAAAATAATTTTTTTATTCTAAATCTTTGCCAACGAGAATTTTAACATTAAAATTGCGGAAAAGTTTTGTTAAAATCGAAAGAATCTTTTTTACATTTGTGATATCAGAACCTCCGAAAGTATTCAATGCCATGTGAATTGAAATTAATTTGAGTGTTTAATTTGATGTTTCAAGAGTGAAAATATATTGCGACGATTACCAACCTAAATAAAATTCTTAACCAAAATTTTGCTTAACAACCGCAAATGAAAACTTCCAAGAAAACTGGAAAAACAACTGAGCCGAAAGCTAAAAAAACTGCAAGCACGGCAGGCAAGGGGCGTAAAATGGAGCCTCTTAAATCGAAGGAACTGAAGAACCAAAAGTTCGATGATTTTGATGATGAAGATGATGACATGGATCCGGATATGGTTGAAGGAAACATGGAATCGTTTGATGATTTCTACGACGATGATGATGATGATGAATAATCATCCCGCTTTGTAAAGTGCTCCCCCGATATTGTTTCTTAACGAACCCGTCGCACTATTGAAAATATTTACTCTGTTATTCTGATATAATGCTGCCAAGAACCCAAATACCAGGGCTTCTTTGTAGTTGATAATGCTCGCCTCCGGCACCGTAATTTTACGTCCGCTGAGCGCTGCTATCCTATCTGTTAAATACGTATTGAAGGCTCCGCCTCCTGTCACCAGGATGGAGCCTTCTTCTTTTATCCCTTTAAAAGCTTCGGCATGCATCATCGCAATATGCTCGCAAATTGTATGTGCTAAATTTGCTGCATCTGCATAGCTTATTTTACTATTCCCGATTCCCGTCGCCGGTAAAAATTCTTTTTCTAACCATTCTCGTCCCAGCGACTTAGGTCCTTGCTGCGAATAAAAACTCAGTCTGTTTAATCGCTCTAATAGTTCGGGAATTATCTTCCCCGACGCGGCCATTTTTCCTCTGTCGTCGTACTCGTTTCCTTGACTGTTGGCGAGGAGGTTTAAGATCATATTCGCGGGACAAATATCAAATCCTTTGCGATTCCCATTCTCTTCATACGATATATTGGCAATGCCTCCCAAGTTTAAACATCCTGCATATTCTGCGAATAGATATTTGTCGCCGAGCGGAACTAAAGGTGCTCCTTGTCCCCCGAGTGCTACGTCTTTCGTCCTGAAGTCACAAACCGTATCCACTCCCGTAATCGCTGCTATTTGTGCTCCGTCGCCAATCTGGCAAGTAAATCCATGTTGCGGTTGATGAAAAACAGTATGTCCGTGGCTGCCGATTAAGTCGATTTTCAACTTATTCTCCTCTATAAATGTCGCAGCCAAGGTCCCGAAATAGCGTCCTAAGGCTGCATGGGTAAACGCCAAATCATATCCCGAAAGATCCATCGCACCCTTTAAAGTCTCTACCCATTCGGCAGGATAAGGAACAGTTTGGGCCGCCAAAATTTCAAAATGCCATGTGTTTTGGGACTCCGTAAAGTGGCAAGCGCAGAGATCGGTGCCATCTAAAGAAGTGCCCGACATCATGCCAAGGACCGTAATTGGGAGAGAATTGCTCATAGGTTATGATATTTACCGTTCTGCAAAGGAAATCTTTTACAATATCATCTACTAATCCGAAGAATGGATTATTTTTGGCAAACTAAATAAATACCCTATGTTATTCCAACTCACTGAAGAGCAATTAATGATTCAGCAAGCTGCACGCGACTTCGCGCAGCAAGAACTATTACCGGGCGTTATCGAGCGCGACGAACATCAGAAGTTTCCGGCAGAACAAATAAAAAGATTAGGTGAACTGGGCTTTTTGGGAATGATGGTTAGTCCTCAGTACGGCGGAAGCGGATTAGATACCGTTTCTTACGTGTTGGCGATGGAAGAAATCTCAAAGGTAGATGCCTCTGCATCAGTAGTGATGTCGGTAAATAACTCACTAGTATGTTGGGGTCTTGAGACTTTCGCAAGCGAAGAGCAAAAACAAAAATATTTGGTGCCTTTGGCGAAAGGAGAAATCATCGGCGGATTCTGTCTTTCAGAACCTGAAGCGGGATCGGATGCTACTTCACAACGTACTACGGCTATCGATATGGGCGACCATTACCTTCTTAACGGAACTAAAAACTGGATTACCAACGGAGGTACAGCTTCTGTGTTTTTAGTGATGGCACAAACTGATGTGGCTAAAGGACACAAAGGAATCAACTGCTTAATCGTTGAAAAAGGAATGGAAGGATTCACAGTAGGACCTAAAGAAAATAAATTAGGTATCCGCGGATCTGACACTCACTCATTGATGTTCCAAGATGTGAAAGTGCCGAAAGCAAATCGTATCGGTGAAGACGGATTCGGATTTAAATTCGCTATGAAAACGCTTACAGGCGGACGTATCGGTATTGCTGCTCAAGCATTAGGAATTGCGAGCGGTGCTTATGAGTTAGCATTGAAATATTCAAAGCAACGTAAAGCCTTCGGAACAGAAATTTGTAATCACCAAGCGATTCAATTTAAGTTAGCAGATATGGCTACTGAGATTGAAGCAGCACGATTATTATGCTTGAAAGCAGCTTGGGAGAAAGACAATAAAATGGATTATAACCAATCTAGTTCAATGGCTAAATTATTCGCTTCGGAAGTAGCGATGAAAACAACTGTTGAAGCAGTGCAGGTACACGGAGGATACGGATTCGTGAAAGAATTCCATGTAGAGCGTTTAATGCGTGATGCTAAAATCACTCAGATCTATGAAGGAACTTCAGAAGTTCAACGTATCGTAATTGCAAGAAGCATTCTACAGTAAAATTATTACATGAAGCAACGTTATAGTTCTCTATTTTTTTTAGCAATCATCACCATCTTCCTGAGTATCGGCTGTACGCCGCAAAGGAAGATGGTGTATTTGCAAGGTAACGCGTCTATTTTACGCGACACTACCACTTTCAGCATGCGCATTTATCCCGGTGATATTATCGCTGTTGATTTGTACACTGTTAACCCCGATGCATTCCCCGGATTAGGAATCGGTAACGATCGCGCATCGATTATCGATAACCGCTCAGCTTACGAGAAAGGATTTATGCTCGATAGAAACGGAATAGTGGCATTGCCGTATATCGGGAATGTTAACCTCAACGGATTAACAATAAATGATGCACACGATACCATCAGCAATCGCTTTAAGCAATACATCGATGATCCTGTGGTGATCGTTAAAAAATTAAGTTTTAAAGTATCAGTAATAGGTGAGGTGACGAAGCCGGGATTGTTCTACGTTCCCAACGAACAACTCACTATCATTGAAGCATTGGCGATGGCAGGTGATTTAAGCACGTATGCCGATCGTACCAATTTGAAAATATTGAGAAAGACATCAGAAGGAACTATTGAAATTCCTGTCGACCTCACTAAAAAAGAAGCTTTCGTCGGACAAAGCAAATACATTTATCCCGACGATGTATTGTATGTGGCTCCTACCAGGAAAAAAGCTTTTGCACAGGTTAGCGTAGCTACCGGCGTGTTCACTTCTATTCTAAGTACCTTAATCCTTTTAGGAACACTTTACGTAAGAACTCAGTAATGAATACTACTCCGAAAAATAATAAACAGGAAGACGAATTAGATTTAAGTAATCTCCTGAATGATCTGATTGCGAAATGGCATTATTTCGTTTTAACAGGATTTATTCTGGCAGTGCTTACTGTAGTGTACATCAAATTTTCGTTGCCTGTTTATCAAAGTACTTCGAGTGTTTTGATCGATGATAGTAAATCGTCGAATAACTTCGAAGATATTTTATCGAGTGATTTATTTGGTACAAGCATGAGCTTGCCGACAGAAATCGGAATTTTAACATCTCGTACCGTTATCCAAAAAACAATTGAAGAGTTGCATCTGCGTGTGCAATATTTCAATACAACATCGTATCCCGCTCGACCAATTTATCCGAACTCTCCTTTTATTGTGGAGGTGAACGATATCAATAAGTATGTGCAGGATTTAACATTCGATGTGAAGGTGATCGATAAGTCACATCTTCAAATTTCTACTGAATATTCAGGTGATGATCTTCCGGGTTTTACGTTCAATAAAAGTATCGCATTAGGAGATCATATCAGTTGTAAATATTTCAATTTTACCATTCACAAATCTGATTCAGTAGAGTTGCCTGATGCAGGAGCTACGTTCGAATTCAAAGTGCGTAACTTGAATAAATTGACGAGTGAAATCATCGATAACCTAAAAGCAGAACCACTCGATAAAGATGCGAATATTGTTATCCTTACTTATCAAGATGTAGTTCCTGTTCGTGCATTAGATGTATTGAATACTATCGGCAAAGTGTATATCGATTTAGATGTGCAGGATAAGGCATCGGTTGCGGGATTAACATTGAAGTTCGTCGATCAACAACTAACCAATACAGGAGATGCTTTGAGTGCTACCGAGCATCAAATGCAGGATTTCAAAGAGAAAAATAAAACGGTTAACTTAAGTGAAGAGTCGAAGTCGATGTTGCAAAAACTCAACGACCTCGATGTTGAACGTGTGAAGAATAATATCGATATCACTACTCTCGACAATCTTTATAGTTACGTTACCAATAATCAGGATTTAACCAATATGGCTCCTTCAAGTATGGGAATTCCTGATCCTTTGTTAGTGGAGTTGATTACGAATTACCAAACACTACAAGGAAAGCGTAAGGGTTCTTCATATGGTGTGAAGAATGATGCACCTGCGGTGAAAGTATTAGATCAACAGTTAGCGGAGACGAAGAGTGCATTAATAGAAAATATCAGTTCAATCAAGAAAAGATTGACGGTGATGCGCAGCTCTATTCAACAACAGCTCGCACAATATGAAGCGCAAGTAAAACAAGTTCCGGAAATTGAGCGTCAGTTTATCGGCATTCAACGTAATGTGGAGGTAAATCAGAATATCTATACTTACCTCTTGCAGAAAAAAGCAGAGACATCGATTGCGAAAGCAACTGCCGTTTCTGATAATCGTATTCTCGATCAAGCAAGCTTAGCAGAAGATCCTGTATCTCCTAATAAGAAACTGTTAGCGGTTTTATTGGTATTGTTCACGGGATTAATACCGGGAGGAATAATATTAAGTCGTGTTTTATTTAAGTCGAAAATTCAGAACCGTGAAGATGTTTCGCGCATCACTACTGTTCCTGTATTGGGAGTTGTAGGACATTCACCTGAGAAAACGAATTTGGCGGTGTTTAATCGTCCGAAGTCAGCAATATCTGAAGCATTCCGTACGATTCGTACCAACCTTCAATTCTACGGATTGAATTCGGGGAATAAAGTCATTACTATTACATCATCGGTAGGTGGAGAAGGGAAGTCGTTTATTACCTTGAACCTCGCAACGGTATTAGCGATGCAAGGAAGAAAAGTTGTGATGATCGGACTCGATTTACGTAAACCAAAATTGTTCGATGATCTCGATATTAAGAATGATATCGGCGCAAGTAACTTTTTAGTAGGTGCGTCAACGTTAGATCAGGTGATTCGCACAACAAAAGTGCCGGGATTAGATTTCATCTCAGCGGGACCAATTCCTCCGAACCCTGCTGAATTGCTTTCGAAAAAGTTAATGTCAGATATGATCGATGAGTTGAAGAAACGTTATGACTTCATCGTGATTGATACTCCTCCGTTAGGAGTGGTGTCGGATGCATTTATCATCATGCCATTATCAGATATCAATTTATACATCGTACGTCAAGGATATTCACGAATGGAATTTATTCGTTCACTTGATGAATTATACCGTGATGGTAAATTCCAAAGCTTGAGTATTATCCTTAATGATTCCGATTTTAGTCGTTCATACGGCTACGGACATACCTACGGATATATCAAAGGCAATGAGGAATACTACGAAGATGTAGTGCATTCTAAATGGAGTGTGAAGAATTGGTTTAGAAGGAAATAGGGTAAAGGATTCATGATTCTCGATTCATGATTCTCGATTCTTGATTCTTGATTCTCGATTTTATGTGATAAGATCTTGGTTATTGATAATGGATTGGGATTGATAATGCCTGAAAAAAGTTGACACTTTCTCTAGTATAAAAAACTAGAAAATCATGTCAAAAAAGTCAAGTTTAATGCAATTACGCGTATTTAGCGAAGACATCCGGAAGGAAGTAGTTAGAAAGATTGAGAACGGAAAA